>NZ_LR778301.1:3080000-3442854 GCF_902813185.1 Denitratisoma oestradiolicum | reverse complement strand
ATGGCGGCGGCATCGGGAAAATGACGATTGTCGCCGTGGTCGTAGGTGGCAACAGGGTCTGACCAGCGCAGGTGGAAGGCTAGGATTTCGTCGGTGCAGAGTGCGCGTACCTCGACGCTGGACACGGCGCCGATGGGCTTGTCCTGCCAATGGCTGCGGACGGCGGCGGTGGGCTGCATGGCGGCCGGGGTGCCTTGCAACGGCAGGCGGGTGGCATCGGCCTGGGGCCAGGCCCCATCGCCTGGATCAAGCAGGCGCTCCAGGGGGAGTTGGATATAGTTCGCTTTCACAGGGACTCCAGATGACGGGTCGCCTGCGGCGGCAGGCGACAGACCGTGATGCGACTGAAATCCTAGGCCGGCCGCTCCCCATGCGGAGGGCCGAATCTCCCAAAATGGGAAGCGATGCTGCGATGCGAGAGATGCCTGAGGTCAGCCTTTGTCGCCGGGCGCATCCCCGGGTGACAGCGTCTGCGCCAGCGCCTGGGCGGCGGGAAGCAGGGATTCCAGCGTGGTGAACATGAAACGCTCGAAACGTTCCGCCGCCTTCTGGGTGACGAACAGGTATCCCTTTTCATCCTGCGCAATCCAGCCCCGTTCGATCAGGGTATTGACCTTGCGCCGCACGGTTTCCCGGGGAATCCCGGTGGTGTCGCTGACCGAGTTGGCATTGCAGGGACGCAGCAGCCGGCGCTGTTCCGCCAGGTCGTTGAGTACTGCCTCCGGGATGGGTTCGCCGGGCTTCTCGAAGAACTGGCCCACGTTGCGGGTCGCGATCTCCCCCAGCACCAGGGTCAGCACCATGTCGCCCTCGAACTCCTGGTAGATACTGCGCATGTAGGGGACCGTGAAGCGTGCGAACAGATAGGAGGCCCGGTAATAATGCAGGGCGAATTCCCGGTTGTCGATGCTCATGGCAAGCTTGTTCCAACTCCCGCGCCATGGGCCTGCTGATCCGCGTGGTAGCTGGAGCGCACCAGGGGGGCGCAGGCGGCGTTGGTGAAGCCCATCTTTCCCGCTTCGGCCTCGTACATCTTGAAGGTGTCCGGATGCACATAGCGCAGCACCGGCAGGTGGTGGCCCGAGGGGGCCAGGTACTGGCCGATGGTGAGCATGTCCACGTCGTGGGCTCGCAGGTCCCCCATCACGGCCAGGATTTCCTCGTCGGTCTCGCCGATGCCCACCATCAGGCCGGACTTGGTGGTGACCTCCGGGTGGCGGGCCTTGAAGTCCTTCAGCAGTTGCAGGGAGTGGTCGTAGTCGGCGCCGGGCCGGGCCTGCTTGTAGAGGCGGGGCACGGTTTCCAGGTTGTGGTTCATCACGTCGGGCAGGGCCTGGTCGAAAATTTCCAGGGCGATCTCCAGGCGGCCGCGGAAGTCCGGCACCAGCACCTCGATCCGGGTGCCGGGTGAATGCTGACGCACGGCCCGGATGCAGTCCACGAAATGCTGGGCGCCGCCGTCCCGCAGGTCGTCCCGGTCCACGCTGGTGATCACCACGTACTTGAGCTTCATGGCGGCGATGGTGCGGGCCAGCTTTTCCGGCTCCTCGGCCTCGGGGGGCAGGGGCTTGCCGTGACCCACGTCGCAGAAGGGGCAGCGGCGGGTGCAGATGTCGCCCAGGATCATGAAGGTGGCGGTGCCCTTGCCGAAGCATTCGCCGATGTTGGGGCAGGTGGCTTCCTCGCAGACGGTGTGCAGGGCGTGGTCCCGCAGGGCCTGCTTGACCTCGTCGAAGCGTCCCGCGCTGCTGCCCACCTTGACCCGGATCCAGTCGGGCTTCTTCAGGGGCTGGGCCGCCGGCACGATCTTGATGGGGATGCGGGCCGTCTTGGCCTCGCCCTTCTGCTTGATGCCACGCTCACTCATGGTGATAGTCCAGTTGTTGCTTCAGGTGCACGAGCAGATGCTCGCCCACGGTGGGTAAATCGTCCGCCACTCCCAGATCCTTCAATTGGGTAACGGCCAGGCCTGCGTAGCCGCAGGGATTGATGCTGGCAAAAGGGGCCAGGTCCATGTCCACATTAAGGGATAGGCCGTGGTAGCTGCAACCGTTCTTGACCCGCAGCCCCAGGGCCGCCACCTTGGCTTCACCCACATAGACGCCGGGGGCACCGGCCTGACGCCGGGCGGTGATACCGTAGCCAGCCAGCAGATCTATCAGGGCCTGCTCCATCCGCTGCACCATTTCCCGTACCTTGAAATCCTTGCGCCGCAGGTCGATCAATAGATAGGCCACCAGTTGTCCGGGGCCGTGGTAGGTGATCTGGCCGCCCCGGTCGATCTTGACCACCGGAATGTCGGTCTGGCCCAGCAGATGCTCGGGCTTGCCGGCCTGACCCTGGGTGAACACCGGCGGGTGCTCCAGCAGCCAGATTTCGTCCGGCGTGTCGAGGTCCCGCCCGGCGGTGAATGCCTGCATGGCACGCCAGGTGGGCTCGTAGTCCACCCGGCCCGGGCGGCGGATGATCAGAGAACCACCTTTACCCATGGATGGCCGCTCAATTCTCGATACAGGGCGTCCAGTTGGGGCTTGGAAGTGGCGCGCACGGTACAGGTCAGGGAAAGGTATTTGCCGCTGGACGAGGCCCGCATTTCCACCGTGGCGGCGTCGAAGTCCGGCGCATGACGCAGCACCACCTCGACGATGATCTGGGCAAAGCCGTCCCGGGTGGCCCCCATGATCTTGAGGGGAAAGTCACAGGGGAATTCGAGCAGGGTTTCATCCGCCATCCTGATTAGCCCTCAAGTTCATCTCGTCATTCCGGCGTAAGCCGGAATCCATGGCAGCGCCAGACTGGACACCGGCTTGCGCCGGTGTGACGTGGAAAAGTGAGCAATATGTGCGCAAATCAATGTTCGGCTGAACATTGTGGCTAATCGAGTTCGCCATTGCGCATCACCTTCAGCTTGAAATCCTGGTAGGCCTGATACATGGCCTGGTAGACCGGGCCGGGGTGGCCGGTGCCAATGGAGCGGCCATCCAGTTCGACGATGGGCAGGACCTCCTTGGTGGAGGAACTGAGCCAGAGTTCGTCGGCCTCCCGCACTTCCTCTTCCAGGATGTCCCGCACCTGGCAGGGCAGGCCCAAGTGCGCAGCCAGTTCCAGCACCACGTCGTAGGTGATGCCGGGCAGCATCAGGTGGTTCTTCTGGGGCGCCAGCAGCACCCCAGCCTTGACGGCGAAGATGTTGGCGGCGGCGCCCTCGGTGAGGATACCGTCCCGGAACAGCACGGTCTCGGCGCAGCCTTCATCCACTGCCTGCTGGCGCAGCAGGCAGTTGGCCAGCAGCGAGATGGCCTTGATGTCGCAACGATGCCAGCGGTTGTCGGCGGCGGAGACCACCTTCACCCCCAGCTCCCGCAGGGTTGGCACGGGTGTGGTGAGGGCCTCGGTCATCAGGAATACCGTCGGGGCCACGTCCTTGGGAAAGGCGTGGTTGCGTACCGGGGCACTGCCCCGGGTGACCTGGAGATAGACCGACTGGTCCTCCCATTCGGCGCTGGCCACAATGTGTTGAATCAGGCTTTCCCATTCCGCCGGGCCATGGGGATTGGCGATGCGTACCGCCGCCAGACTGTGGGCCAGGCGTTCCAGGTGCTGGGCCAGGCGGAAGGGGCGCCGGGAATAGACCGGGATCACCTCATAGATGCCGTCGCCGAAGAGAAAGCCCCGGTCCATTACGGAAACCTTCGCTTCGCCGGGGGGCAGCCATGCGCCGTTGAGATAGACCATCATGTTTCAAACCTCAGTTGGCCTCGGAGAGCAAAGAAAACGATCGGTAAATTCTCCGCACAACCTTGAAATAGCAGCTTTCCCGCCGCGCCGCCGTGACCGAAGGAAATCCCTGTGGGACAAGGGAAAGCGGCACGCGCCGGAGGCGCAAATGGCACCGTGCTGCCACGGAGTTCCCCGTGATTTCGAGCGCAGCGAGCTTGCGGGCTCCCCCGCCTTGAGGCGGGGGCTGGGGGGCGGTGGGCCATATTTATTCAAACCAGAGCCACAGGGTGTCCCAGGCCCGGCCGATGATTCCGGCCACGGGCACAGCTTCCAGGGCCTGCACCGGGTACTCGCCCCAGGGCTTGTCGTCGACGAAGACCTTCAGGGTGGCCACTACCGCCCCGGCCGCCACCGGCGCCACCAAGGGCTGGCGGGAGGCCAGTTGGACCCGGAGCCGGTCATGGGGCGTGTCCCGGGGCAGGGAGATGACGAGGCTGTCCGGGAAGCCGGCCTTCACCTTGCCCTGGGCACCCTTGAACACCTTGAGTTGGGAAATGGCCTGACCCTTGGAATAGAGCTGCACGCCATCGAAATACTGGAAGCCGAAGTTGAGCAGCTTGAGGGATTCCTGGGCCCGGGCCGAATCGGAATCGGTGCCCAGCACCACGGAAATCAGGCGCCGGGGGCCGCGCTTGGCGGAGGCGATCAGGCAATAGCCGGCGGCCTCGGTGTGGCCGGTCTTGACCCCATCCACCGTGGGGTCGAGCCAGAGCAGCCGGTTGCGGTTGGGCTGGGTGATCCTGTTGTAGGTGTATTCCTTGGAGGCGTAGATCGGGTAGTACTCGGGGAAATCCCGGATCAGGGCGCGCACCAGTCGGCCCAGGTCCCGGGCCGTGGTGTAGTGCTGGGGATCGGGCAGGCCCGTGGCATTGACGAAATGGGTGGCGGTTAGGCCCAGGCGCCGGGCCTCCCGGTTCATCCGCTCGGCGAAGGCCGCCTCGCTGCCGGCAATGGTCTCGGCCAGGGCGACGCAGGCATCGTTGCCGGACTGCACGATCATGCCCCGGACCAACTGATCCACGGTGACCGGCAGGCGCGGCTCGATGAACATCCGGGAGCCGGGCACCCCCTTGATGGTCTCGGAGACGGGCACGGTCTGGTTCGGCTTCAGCACCCCCTGCTTCAGGGCGGCGAAGCTCAGGTAGGCCGTCATCAGCTTGGTCAGGGAGGCCGGCTCGATCCGGTCATCCGGCCGGTTGGCGGCCAGTTCCTGGCCGGAGCCGTGGTCGATCAACAACCAGGCATTGGCGGCGATGGCGGGGGAGGGGGGAGTCAGTTGGGCTTGAGCGGGGCCGGCAAGCAGGGCCAGGGTCAGGCTGAAAATTCGGAATAAGGCTTTCATGGCCCGCGAAAGTATACCAACTTGAACCCAGCTCACGGGAAAGCGGTGCGGATCGGCCCCCCGGCGACTGGAGGCGTACACCCATATGCTTTGGGCTACACCTCTTGGTATCCGTTTGTTCGAGCAGGCAGGATTCAACAGGGTGCCGATTCCCTACCGCAACCCGATAGCACAGCAAGACCGGCCCTATGGACTCATCGACTATCTGCGCAGCCGTCCCGAATGGACATTGCGAATGAGCTTCAGACAGGGCGTGCTCTTTTCCCGCAATGTCACGGATTGAAGGGCCGTGGCGAAAACTGGGCTGTGTGAAGGCTGGGCGATCGATAAAAAATAGCGCGGTTCATCTCATGGTTGGTGGCGAACAGCACTGTTGCCCTGGCGTTCCGTCTCAAGTTGAACGGGTGGACAGGATACGCTGCCGTAGGAACAGAAAACGCAGCAGTCGCCGGGTTTGGGTCTTAGCAGTGTGTGGCAGCCGACACACTGATAGAACCACTGACAAGCGTCGGTGGGCATCGTTTCCATCTGCCAGTGACCACAGACGGGGCAAGTGAGTTTGGATTCAGTAACGATTTTGGACATTTTGGATCGGTAACCAGATATTGGCACCGCTGGACGCGCAGGCGATACCAAAGTGCGTCAAGTGTGGGCATCAAGGATTTTGCGCGAGGGAAACGCTCACCCTCGGCGCCCGCACTTTGTACGGTCTGCGGAGTTTCAGAATAAATGCAGCACCCAATGCGCGATGGCGGCACCAATGGCGAGCATCACCATAACGGCCATCATTTTCTCGTGTAAGCACATTTTGCTCGAATGCGTGCACGCTTCGCCCATTTTGCACATGACTGACATGATTGTTCTCCATAATGAATTGTCGATCCGCCCAAATCCGAGCGGTCATGTATTTGACGCAGTAAGGGGATGCTTCCTTACAGGAGATTTCAGTTTTTTCGGGTGAGACGAATCGTGGAGCGCCATCGGTTGCCTGGAGATAAAGAACATAGACTGTAAGGAACAGCCTGGGAGGTCCGACTAAGGGATGTAGTCCAACAACCCACTTCAAGGAGTACATCATGCTGAAACTCGTTCGTTCCTTTCTGTTGTTGCTCGCGTTTGCTGCCGGTACCGCGTTCGCTGGAACGCAGTCCTTCGAACAGGCGACCTTCGATGCCTTGCAGAAGGAAGGTAAGCCGACACTTGTCATGATTCATGCTGATTGGTGTCCGACATGCAAGGCACAAGCGCCGATTGTCTTAGAGCTTCTGTCCAGCCCCGAGTACAGGGCCATGAATGCCTTGCGTGTGGATTTCGACCAGCAGAAGAATGTTGTCAAGGAATTCAAGGCGACGATGCAGAGCACCCTGATCGTCTTCAAGGGTGGCAAGGAAGTCGGGCGGTCAACGGGCGACACCAGAAAAGACAGTATCGCGGCCCTCCTCAAGAAGGCGATTTAATCCAATGGATTTCGGTCTTGCCTCCTACGGGCTGTCATTCGTTGCTGGCAGCCTGTCTACCCTTTCGCCCTGCGTCTTGCCGATCTTGCCCATTCTTCTGGGGACTGCGGTGCTCGCTCATCGTTTGGGACCCTATGTCCTGGCCGGAGGTTTGGCACTTTCCTTCACGGTGGTCGGTGTCCTGATCGCCAGCCTGGGGTCGTCCATCGGTCTCGATCAGACCATGCTTCGATATGGGGCAGCCTTGCTTCTTCTGGTGTTTGGTTTGGTGCTGGTCTCCCCAGTCCTGCAAGAGCGTTTTGCAGGAGCGACGTCCGGCTTGTCCGGGACGGGGCAAACCCTGCTTGCGCGGGTGACCCTTGATGGATTGCCAGGGCAGTTTATGCTCGGCTTGCTGCTGGGTATCGTTTGGAGTCCATGTGTCGGCCCGACGCTGGGAGCGGCAATCAGCCTGGCCAGCCAAGGACGGAGTCTGGGGCAGGTTACCTTGCTGATGGGGCTTTTCGGCCTGGGTGCGGGTGTACCTCTCGTCGTTCTGGGATTGCTTTCCCGTCAGGCCATGACGAGAATCCGGGGCCAGTTGTTGTCGGCTGGAAGGGTCGGCAAGCAGCTGTTGGGGGGCATCATGCTGTTGCTCGGCGGGTTGATCCTGAGCGGTGCGGATAAAGCCTTCGAGGCCTGGGTGGTGGAATTGGCGCCGGACTGGTTGATCAGTCTGACCACCTCAATTTGAGGAGTGGGCCGGTTTGTCGAGTCGTTGCTGTTGATACATGGCAGCGACACCAAAGCAAAAGGCCCCAAGAACTCGGGGCCTTTTGAGTTGTCGCCGTTTCAGAATCTATGGAAAGGCGACACTGCCAAGCAATAAACCGAACGGAGAGGATACCTCGAGCCATTTCCCTCTCCGCCGACAGCTCTACTTGAAGCCGATGATGGCCTGATCCACCGTCAGGCTTTCGCCGGCCTTGGCCAGGAGCTTGTCCACCACGCAGTCCCGTTCGGCCTTGAGGACGTTTTCCATCTTCATGGCCTCGATCTTGGCCAGAGTCTCGCCGGCCTTGACCTCCTGGCCCGGGGCCACGGCGATCTCGGTCAGGAGGCCGGGCATCGGGGAGAGCAGGAACTTGGAGGTATCCGGCGGCGCCTTGAAGGGCATCAGCTTCTGCATCGCGGCGGCATGGGCGTTCATCACCATCACGTCGGCCTGGGTGCCCCAGTGGAACAGCCGGTACTTGAGTCCGGCGCGCTCCACCTGCATGCAGAAGTGGTTGCCGTTGAAGCTGCCCTGGTAGAGAGACTGGCCGAACTGCCAGTCGGAGCGCACCTCGTGGCGGTCGCCGGCAAAGCTGACATCCCAGCCGCCGGAGGCGGCATGGATGGTCACCGGATGATGGGCATCACCCAGGATAACCACGTAGTCCGCGCCCGGCTTGAAGGCGTGGCCGGGCATCTGGCCGGAGATTTCGGTGTTGCGTTGCAGGTACTGGCGATGCATGGCGGCGGCGACGCAGACCAGCATGGCCGGGTCGTCATGCACCACGTCGGCGGCATTGAAGCCCTTGGGATATTCCTCGCCGATCAGGCCGGTGTTGAAGTTGCCGTTCACGAAACGGGGATTCTTCATCAGGGCAGCCTGGAAGGCAATGTTGGAGGCCACGCCGCGGATCACGAAGGCGTTGAGGCCTTCCCGCATCCTGGCGATGGCCTGATCCCGGGTGGCGCCGTGCACGATCAGCTTGGCGATCATGGAGTCGTAGAACATGGAGATTTCGCCACCCTCATAGACGCCGGTATCCACCCGCACCAAGCCCGCCACTTCCTTCGGCGGCTGGTATTTCACCAGGCGGCCGGTGGAGGGCAGGAAGTTGCGGAAGGGGTCCTCGGCGTTGATGCGGCACTCCATGGCCCATCCTTCGCGTTTGATCTCGTTCTGCTTGAAGGGCAGGGCCTCGCCGGCGGCAACGCGGATCATCAGCTCCACCAGGTCCAGGCCGGTGATCATCTCGGTGACGGGGTGCTCCACCTGGAGCCGGGTGTTCATCTCCAGGAAGTAGAAGCCCTTGTCCTTGCCGCCCACGACGAATTCCACGGTGCCGGCGGACTGGTAATTCACGGCCTTGGCCAAGGCCACGGCCTGTTCGCCCATGGCCTTGCGGGTAGCGTCGTCGAGGAAGGGGGAGGGAGCTTCCTCGATCACCTTCTGGTGGCGGCGCTGGATGGAGCACTCGCGCTCCCACAGGTACACCACATTGCCCTGACTGTCGCCCATCACCTGGATCTCGATGTGGCGGGGCTCCTCGATGAACTTCTCCATGAACACCCGGTCGTCGCCGAAGGCGTTCTTTGCCTCGTTCTTGCAGGAGGCGAAACCCTCATGGGCTTCCTTGTCGTTGAATGCCACGCGCAGGCCCTTGCCGCCGCCGCCGGCGGAGGCCTTGATCATCACCGGGTAGCCGATGTCCCGGGCGATCTCCACGGCCCGCTCCGGGGTGTCGATGGGGTCGTTGTAGCCGGGAATGATGTTGACCCGGGCTTCCTTGGCAAGCTTCTTGGAGGCGATCTTGTCGCCCATGGCCGCCACCGAGTGATGCTTGGGGCCGATGAAGACGATGCCCTGCTCCTCCAGGGTGCGGGAGAACTCCTCATTTTCCGAGAGGAAGCCGTAGCCCGGATGGACCGCCTCGGCGCCGGTCTGCTTGCAGGCGGCGATGATCTTGTCCATCACCAGATAGCTTTCCTTGGACGCTGCCGGGCCGATGCACACGGCCTCGTCGGCCAGTTCCACATGGCGCGCATCCTTGTCCGCCTCGGAATACACGGCCACGGTCTTGATGCCCATCCTGCGGGCGGTCTTGATGACGCGGCAGGCGATCTCGCCGCGGTTTGCAATCAGTATCTTCTTGAACATTTCCTGAATCCTCCCTGCGCTTACAGCGGAATGTTGCCGTGCTTGCGCCACGGGTTCTCGATCTTCTTGTTCTTCAGCATCACCAGGGAGCGGCAGATGCGCTTCCTGGTCTCGTGGGGCTGGATCACGTCGTCGATGAAGCCCCGGGCGCCGGCCACGAAGGGGTTGGCGAACTTGGCCTTGTATTCCGCTTCCTTGGCGGCCAGTTTTTCCGGGTCGCCCTTGTCCTCGCGGAAAATGATCTCCACCGCGCCCTTGGGACCCATCACGGCAATCTCGGCGCTGGGCCATGCGAAGTTCACGTCGCCGCGCAGATGCTTGGAGGCCATCACGTCATAGGCGCCGCCGTAGGCCTTGCGGGTGATCAGGGTGACTTTCGGCACGGTGCACTCGGCGTAGGCGTAGAGCAGCTTGGCCCCGTGCTTGATGATGCCGCCGTATTCCTGGCTGGTGCCCGGCATGAAGCCCGGCACGTCCACCAGGGTGATGATGGGAATGTTGAAGGCGTCGCAGAAGCGCACAAAACGGCCGCCCTTGATGGCGGACTTGATGTCCAGGCAGCCCGCCAGCACCATGGGCTGGTTGGCGACGATGCCCACGGTCTGGCCTTCCATGCGGGCGAAGCCGATCACGATGTTGGCCGCATGGCCGGGCTGAACCTCGAAGAAGTCGCCGTCGTCCACGATCTTGTAGATCAGTTCCTTGATGTCGTAGGGCTTGTTGGCATTATCCGGCACCAGAGTGTCGAGGGAGTAGTCGAGGCGGTCGGCCGGGTCGCTGGTGGGACGGATCGGCGCCGTCTCCTTGTTGTTCTGGGGCAGGTAGTTGATGAAGCGGCGCAGCATCAGCAGCGCCTCCACATCGTTCTCGAAGGCCAGGTCGGCCACGCCGGACTTGGTGGTGTGGGTGATGGCGCCCCCCAGTTCCTCCGCCGTCACCTCCTCGTGGGTCACGGTCTTCACCACATCGGGACCGGTGACGAACATGTAGGAGGAATCCTTCACCATGAAGATGAAGTCGGTCATCGACGGGCTGTACACCGCGCCGCCTGCGCAGGGACCCATGATCATCGAGATCTGGGGGATCACCCCGGAGGCCATCACGTTGCGCTGGAACACGTCCGCGTAGCCGCCCAGGGCCGCCACGCCTTCCTGGATGCGGGCGCCGCCCGAGTCATTGAGGCCGATCACCGGCGCGCCGACCTGCATGGCCTTGTCCATGATCTTGCAGATCTTCTCGGCATGGGTTTCCGACAGGGCACCGCCGAAAACGGTGAAGTCCTGGGAGAAGACGAACACCATGCGGCCATTGACCGTGCCGTAGCCGGTCACCACGCCGTCGCCGGGCACCTGGGTCTGCTCCATGTCGAAGTCGGTGCAGCGGTGCTCCTTGAACATGTCCCACTCTTCGAAGGTGCCTTCGTCGAGCAGGATCTCGATGCGCTCCCTGGCCGTCAGCTTGCCCTTGGCATGCTGGGCGTCGATGCGCTTCTGGCCGCCGCCGAGGCGGGCCTTTTCGCGCTTGGCGTCCAGTTGGTGGATGATGTCGTGCATAGCAAACTCCCTTGGATGAGGCGACGAATGTAGCGCCGTGTTGATTCAGTGTTTGAGGTAGTCGAGCAGGGTATGGGCCGCCGCCGCCGGCGTTGTCAGGCCCTCCTCGACGGCGCGGGTAAACGCGGGCAGGTTCTCCTGGACGCGGGGGTGATGGCGGAAATGCTGGCGCAGCCCGGAATCGATCAGTTGCCACATCCACGACAGGGCTTGATGCTGGCGCTTGGCCTGGAACTCGCCGCTGGGCTTCAAGGCGGCCTGATATTTCTCCACCTGTTCCCAGAAATCGACGATGCCTTCCTTGTGCAGGGCCGACAGCGCCACCACGGGGGGCGACCAGTGTTTCGAGGCGGGGCGCAGCATGTGCAGCGCATTCTTCCACTGGGCACGGGCCACGGCGGTGGCTCTGGGGTCGATGTCGGCCTTGTTGATGACCACCAGGTCGGCGATCTCGACGATGCCCTTCTTGATGGCCTGCAGATCGTCGCCGGCATTGGGCAACTGGAGCAGGCAGAACATGTCCACCATGCCGGCCACCGTGGTCTCCGACTGGCCGACGCCGACGGTCTCGATGATGATCACGTCGTAGCCGGCGGCCTCGCAGAGCAGCATCGCTTCCCGGGTCTTCTCGGCGACGCCGCCCAGGGAGCCGGCCGAGGGGCTGGGACGGATGAAGGCTTCTTCCCGCTGGGAGAGCTGCTCCATGCGGGTCTTGTCGCCCAGGATGGAACCGCCATTCACCGAGGAGGACGGGTCGATGGCCAGCACCGCCAGCTTCTTGCCCTGACCGATGAGCCAGACCCCCAGGGCCTCGATGAAGGTGGATTTGCCGGCGCCGGGCACACCGGAAATACCGATGCGGATGGCGTTGCCGGTGCTGGGCAGCAGGGCGGCGAGTACCTGCTGAGCCCGCTGCTGGTGATCGGTCCGGGTGGACTCGATCAGAGTGATGGCCTTGGCCAGGGCGCGGCGCTGGCCGGCCAGCACACCATCCACCAGGGTCTGGTCGGCTGCGGAGAGCAGGTTGGCGTGGACCACTGGTGTGTTCCGTCCGCGACTGGTATCAGGCCCGCGCCTTCCGGATTTCTTCCAGCACCTTCCGGGCGGAATCCTCGATCCGGGTGCCTGGGCCGAAGACGGCCTTGGCGCCGGCATTGAACAGGTAGTCGTAATCCTGGGCCGGGATCACGCCGCCGGCGAAGACGATGATGTCTTCGCCGCCCTGATCCTTGAGGGCCTGGACCAGGGCCGGCAGCAGGGTCTTGTGGCCGGCGGCCAGGGACGAGACGCCCACGGCATGCACGTCGTTCTCGATGGCCTGGCGCGCGGCTTCCTCGGGGGTCTGGAACAGGGGGCCCATGTCGATGTCGAAGCCCAGGTCGGCGTAGGCCGTGGCCACCACCTTGGCGCCCCGGTCATGGCCGTCCTGGCCCAGCTTGGCGATCATGACGCGGGGCCGGCGACCCTCTTCCTCGGCGAATCTGGCCACATCGGCCTTGATCTGCTCCCAGCTTTCCTGTCCTTCCACGACGCCTCCGTATATACCCGAGATGGTCTGGTTGTTGGCGCGGAAGCGGCCGAAGACCTTTTCCAGCGCGTCGGAGACTTCGCCCACGGTGGCACGCAGGCGGATGGCCTGTACCGTCAGATCCAGCAGGTTGCCTTCTCCGGATTTGGCCGCGGCAGTCAGGGCGGCCAGGGCGGCATTGACGGCGGCACTGTCGCGGCTGGCCCGGATGCTCTGCAAGCGGGCGATCTGGGACTCGCGCACGGCATGGTTGTCGATGTCGAGGATGTCGATCGCATCCTCCTTGGCCAGTTTGTATTTGTTCACACCGACGATCACGTCCTTGCCCGAGTCGATGCGGGCCTGCTTGTCGGCGGCGCAGGTTTCCACCTGCATCTTGGCCCAGCCCGATTCCACGGCCTTGGTCATGCCGCCCATGGCTTCGATTTCCTCGATGATGGCCCAGGCCTTGTCGGCCATTTCCTGGGTCAGCTTTTCCATCATGTAGGAACCGGCCCAGGGGTCCACCACATTGGTGATGTGGGTCTCTTCCTGGATGATCAGTTGGGTGTTGCGGGCGACGCGGGAGGAGAACTCCGTGGGCAGCGCGATGGCCTCGTCCAGGGCGTTGGTGTGCAGGGACTGGGTGCCGCCGAAGACGGCCGCCATGGCTTCGATGGTGGTGCGCACCACGTTGTTGTAGGGGTCCTGCTCGGTCAGGGACCAGCCCGAGGTCTGGCTGTGGGTGCGCAGCATCATGGACTTGGGGCTCTTGGCATTGAAGCCCTGCATGATGCGCCACCAGAGCTGGCGGGCGGCGCGCATCTTGGCGATTTCCAGATAGAAGTTCATGCCCACCGCCCAGAAGAAGGACAGGCGGCCGGCGAAGGTGTCCACGTCCATGCCGGAGGCGACGCCGGTGCGCACGTACTCCATGCCGTCGGCCAGGGTGAAGGCCAGCTCGATGGCCTGGTTGGCCCCGGCTTCCTGGATGTGATAGCCCGAGATGGAAATGGAGTTGAACTTGGGCATCTTCTCTGCCGTGAACGCGAAGATGTCCGCGATGATTTTCATCGAGGGCTTGGGCGGATAGATGTAGGTGTTCCGCACCATGAACTCTTTGAGGATGTCGTTCTGGATCGTGCCGGCCAGTTGCTCGGGCTTAACACCCTGCTCCTCGGCGGCGACGATGTAGCCGGCCAGGATGGGCAGCACGGCGCCGTTCATGGTCATGGAGACCGAGACCTTGTCCAAAGGGATGCCGTCGAACAGGATCTTCATGTCCTCCACGGAATCGATGGCGACACCGGCCTTGCCCACGTCGCCCACGACCCGGGGATTGTCGGAGTCGTAGCCCCGGTGGGTGGCCAGGTCGAAGGCCACCGACACGCCCTGGCCGCCGGCCGCCAGGGCCTTGCGGTAGAAGGCGTTGGAGGCTTCGGCGGTGGAGAAGCCGGCGTATTGGCGGATGGTCCAGGGCTTCACCGCGTACATGGTGGCCTGGGGGCCGCGCTGGTAGGGGGCGAAGCCGGGCAGGGTATCAGCGTAGGGCAGGCCCTTGAGGTCCTCGGCCGTGTACAGGGGCTTGACGGTGAGGCCCTCGGGGGTGACCCAGTTCAGGTTGCCGACGTTGCCACCGGGGGCGGACTTGGCGGCGGCCTTGGTCCAGGTCTCCAGGGAGGGAACGTTTGCCTCGGGGTACTTGTTGCTCATCTCGCTTCTCCTGCGCGGCCTTCGCGGAAATGGGCGCGCCAACTGAAAATGATGGGAAGGGCGGAAGAATAAACCTTGGGTGGCCCTTGACACCGGATAGGCTGGCATAATACGTTATCCATAATTATGAATGCAATAGACTCCCCAATCGGCGCCGTCGCCGGCCAGACCATCGCCCGCACCGCCCTCTACCAGGAGGTGGCGGAGCGCTTGCGTGTCCGCATCTTCGCCCACGACATGGCGCCGGGCAGCTGGGTGGACGAGCAGGCCCTGGCGGACGAGTTCGGCATCTCCCGCACGCCGATGCGGGAGGCCCTCAAGGTGTTGGCCGCCGAGGGCCTGGTGGTGCTGAAGCCCCGCCGCGGCTGCTATGTGGCCGAGCTGTCGGAACAGGACCTGGACGAGGTGTTCCCGGTGATGGCCCTGCTGGAAGGACGGGCCGCCCTGGAAGCGGCAGGCAAGGCCAGCGACGCCGACCTGGCCCGGCTGGCTGCGCTCCACGCCGAGCTGGAGCGCCATGGGGCGGCGGCAGACGCCGACCGCTTCTTCGCCGTCAATGATGCCTTCCATGCCGCCCTCCAGGAGATCGCCGGCAACCGCTGGCTGCAGCACCTGATTGACGACACCCGCAAGATGATCAAGCTCACCCGGCGTCATTCCCTCCTGGTGGAGGGGCGGTTGGACCAGTCCCTGGCGGAGCACCGCCAGATCCTGGAGGCCCTGCAGGCCCGGAATCCGGAGCGGGCGGCCCGGGCCATGCATGACCACCTGCTGTCGGGCCGGGAGGCCCTGGCCAAGCTGGGATCGACGCTGCGATGAATCCCGACATCCTGTGCGAACGCGATGGCGACATCGCCACGGTGACCCTGTTCAATCCGGACAAGCTCAATGCGGTCAATGGCGCCATGTGGCGCCGGCTCAAGGTGGTGATGGATGAGCTGGATGGCGACGAGTGCCTGCGCTGCGTGGTGTTGCGGGGCGAGGGTGGAACCTTCGCCGCCGGTGGCGACCTGGAGGAGTTCCTGACCCAGCGCGATACCTTCGAGCGGGCCCAGGTCTATCACGGCGAGTGGGTGGCCGGCGCTCTCGATTCCATCGTGGATTGCCGTCACCCCAGTGTGGCCCTGATCGAGGGGGTCTGCATCGGCGGCGGACTGGAAATCGCCAGTTGCTGCGATCTGCGCATCGCCGGCGCCGGAGCGCGCTTCGGCGCGCCGATCATGAAGCTGGGCTTCACCATGGCCCATTCCGAGCTGGTGGGGCTGGTTGCTCTGGCCGGCCCCGCCGTGGCCCTGGAAATCCTGCTGGAGGGACGCATCCTGGGTGCCGTCGAAGCCTATGAAAAGGGATTGCTGACCCGGGTGGTGGCCGATGCCGAGGTGGCTGAAGAGGCCTATGCTACGGCCCGGCGCATTGCTGCAGGCGCTCCCATGGTGGCACGGGCCCACAAGAAGCTGGTGCGGCGCCTGATGGCCCAGGCACGGGCTTTGACGGAGTCGGAGGTTCGGGACAATTTTGCTTTCCTCGACAGTACCGACTACCAGGAAGGGCTGGCCGCCTTTCTGGCCAAGCGCAAGCCTCAATTCCAGGGACATTGAGCCTGGCGCTGTTCGCATAACCGGAAAGGACTGGTCCGGGGCCATTCTTGTCGGGAAAATAAACGACCGCACTTTTAAATGACGGCTTATCGAGGAGAAAAAGACATGAAGCGTTTTGAAGGCAAGGCTGTATTGATCACCGGAGCCGCTTCCGGCATCGCCCTGGCCACCACCAAACGGCTGGCGGGCGAAGGCGCACGGGTGCTGGCCTGCGACATCAACGCCGACCTGCTGCACAAGGAAATGAAGGCCCTGGCGGACCAGGGTCTGGACGTGACGGCCCGGGTGTTGAATGTCACCGACAGCGCCGACTGCAACGGTGCCGTGGCCGATGCCGTGGCGCGCTTCGGCAAGCTGGACGTGCTGTGCAACATCGCCGGCACCCTGATGTTCAAGCACTTCACCGATCTTACCGACGCGGAGTGGGCCAAGGTCTTCGCCATCAACGTCAATGGCGTCTTCGCCATGTGCCGGGCGGCGATTCCCCACCTGCTGGAAACCAAGGGCAACATCATCAATATCTCTTCGGCGGCCGGGGTCGTCGGTACGCCCTATAACGCGCCCTACAGCGCCAGCAAGGGGGCGGTATTGATGCTGTCCAAGGCCCTGGCCGTGGAATATGCCTCCAAGGGCCTGCGGGTGAATGCGGTTTGTCCGGGCCACGTGCATACCCCGATGACCAGTGGCGTGACTCCCCCGGAAGGCGCGGACTTCTCCCTGTTTGGTCGCCTCTCTCCCCTGGTGCTGCCCGGCGCCGACCCGGCGGAAATCGCCGGCGCCATCGCCTACCTGGCCTCGGACGAAGCCCGCTTCGTCACCGGCTCCACCTTTGTCATCGACGGGGGCCAGACCGCCATCTGAGTGTCCTCCTGCCCCGGCCTGGCGCCGGGGCGCAAAACAAGCAACCATGAGCCGTGCGCCATCCTCTCCCTACGATGCCCTGAGCCAGAATCAGCGCTGGTGGGTGGTGCTGATCGTATCCCTGGGGGTGGTGGCCAGCATCCTGCCCAGCGGCAGTTTCAACGTGGCCATCCCGGCCCTGATGAAGGATTTCGGCCTGGGCCACGACAGCGTGCAGTTCGTGGTTACCACCTTCATGGTGACCAACACCGTGGCCATGCTGGCTGCGCCCTGGCTGATCCAGCGCTTCGGCCTGCGTCGCTGTTTCGAGGCCACCATGGCGGTGTTGCTGATTACCAGCCTGGTGGGCAGTCTGAGCCCCAGTTTCAATCTGTTGTTGGGCGCTCGCCTGATCCAGGGCAGCACCGCCGCGATGATGGCGCCCATGGGTTCCATCGTGGTGATGCGCCTGTTCACCCCGGACCGCCAGGGCCGCGCCTATGGCATCAATTCCCTGGCGGTCACCCTGGCCCTGGCCCTGGCACCGGCGCTTGCCGGACTGCTGGTGGACCTCTGGGGCTGGCGCGCCGTGTCCCTGCTGCCACTGCCGGTGGGGTTGCTGGCCTGGTGGGGAGCGCGCCGTCTGCTGTTCCGGGAACCACTCGGGGCCGAGGCCCCCTTCGACTGGATGGGTATGGGCCTGCTCTCCCTGCTGACCCTGGCCTGGCTGGCCTGCTTCAGCCGTCCGGGAGGAGGACCCTCCCTTGCCTGGAGTGCGGGCTGCATGGGGGTGTCCCTGCTGGCCATCGGCGCCTTTGTCCTGCATCTGCAACGGTCGGCGGCCCCCATCCTGGGGGGCGGGCTGTTCCAACGCCGGACCCTGATGCTGGGCGGTGGCGTGAGCTTTCTGACGGGCTTCGGCATGTATGGCGCCATGTACCTGATGCCGGTGTTCCTGCAAAGCGTGATGGGCCTCTCCGCCTCCCATGCTGGTGCGGCCCAGATACCGGGCACCCTGGCCCTGTCCCTGACCTTTCCCGTGGCGGGCATCCTGGCCGACCGATGGACCCCTCATAAGTTGATGGCCTGGGGGCTGGCGGTGTTCACCGCTTCCTTCGTGGTCCTTTGGCACTACGGCGAAACGGTGACCTATCTGGGTTTTATTCTTATCACCATTGTTGGCCGGATCGGCCAGAGCTTCGCCCTGACCCCCATCAACAAGGCTGCCTTGGCGAATCTCCATGGACGGGTGCTGAGCGAGGCCTCGATGCTGCTCAACTACCTGCGTCAGTTGGGGGGCGTGCTGGGGGTTGCGGGAGCAGCCGCCTACGTGGAGTGGCGCGCCCACAGCCTGGGGGAGGGGAGCCATGCCCTGGCCACGGCCTTCAGCGAAGGCTATCTGGTCGTGGCCGTTGCCCTGGCGCTGGCAATCCTGGTGGCGACCCGGATGGGGCGGTAGGGTAGCTGGATTTTCTGAGGTCTCCGCACCCAGCCGTGCATCGGGGTGTATGCACGTCCGGGACGTATGTCAGGGCAGGTAGAATTCGCCCTTCTTCAGGGAGAACCTAAATAATGACCCAGGCAATGACCCAGGACCAACTCAAGCAGGCGGTGGCCCGTGCCGCCCGGGATTATGTGGCGGAGACGATTGCTCCGGGCGCCATCGTCGGGGTGGGCACGGGTTCCACCGCCAATTTTTTCATCGACGAACTGGCCGCCATCAAGGATCGTCTCGGGGGCACGGTCGCCAGCTCCGAGGGAACCCGGAAGCGACTGGAGGGCCATGGCATCCGGGTGCTGGACCTGAACGACGTGGAGGATCTGCCCGTCTATGTGGATGGCGCCGACGAGATCGACGGCGGCCTGTCCATGATCAAGGGCGGCGGCGCCGCCCTGACCCGGGAGAAGATCGTTGCCGCCGTGGCCGGCACCTTTGTCTGCGTCTGCGACCAGAGCAAGCGGGTAGCGACCCTGGGCCGCTTTCCCCTGCCGGTGGAGGTGATCCCCATGGCCCGTGCCTACGTGGCGCGGGAACTGGAAAAACTGGGTGGGCAGCCCAGGTGGCGGGAAGGGGTCGTCACCGACAACGGCAACGTGATCCTGGATGTTCATGGCCTGACCATCACCGCTCCGGCGGAATTCGAGGCCCGGATCAACCAGATCGTCGGGGTGGTCACCAATGGCCTCTTCGCCTGCCGGGGCGCCGACCTGCTGCTGCTGGCCACCCCCGGTGGCGTCGAAGAATACCGCCGCTGAAACACGACGGGCCGCCCCAAGGGCGGCCCGCTTTGCCATCCGTCAGATCCGAAGCTCAGTGACCCGGAGGCACGAAGCCCGCTGCCGTATCGGCACCCTCGCCAAAGAAATGCTTGGTCACCTGTTCCTGGAGATATTGCCGGGCACGGGGATCGGCCAGGGAGAGGCGATTCTCGTTGATCAGCATGGTCTGCAGGCGCGTCCATTGCTGCCACGCCTCCTTTGAGACGTTTTCATAAATCCGCTTGCCCAGCTCGCCCGGCAGGGGGGGGAAATCCAGGCCTTCGGCTTCGCGGCCCAGTTTGATGCAATTGACCATGCGTGCCATGGCGTGTCCTTTATTTGTGGGTTGGGACGGCGATTTTATCCAATCAAAGGGCCTTCACCAGCACCTTTGAACGCCGTTGCAGATTGTAGAGCTCGCGCTTCTGGGCTGGCAGATTGTCCAGGCCTGTCTCGGCGAAGCCCCGTTCGATGAACCAGTGGGCGGTGCGGGTGGTCAGCACGAACAGCCGCTTGAGCTTGAGCTTCTTGGCCCTGGCCTCGATGTGGCGGCGCAACTGGTCGCCGTAGCCACAGCGGCGGAACTCCGGCATCACCGCCAGGCAGGCCAGTTCGGCGGCCTTGTCCTTGGTGAAGGGATACAGGGCAGCGCAACCGACGATGACGCCGTCGTGTTCCACCACGGAAAAACGGTCGATCTCCATCTCCAGGCGTTCCCGCTCCCGGCGCACCAGAGTACCGTCGGCCTCCAGGGGCGCGATCAAGCCCAGCAGCGCCCCCACGTCATCGTGGCAGGCCTCCCGCAGCCGTGCCAGAGGCGCCTGGGTGATCACCGTGCCAACGCCGTCCCGGGTGAAGAACTCCATCAGCATGGCGCCGTCAGCCTTGCGATCGAGGAAGTGCACCCGCCCCACGCCGCCGCGGCAGGCCCGGATAGCGCCGGGCAGGGCCCGGGCCACTTCCGGTGCCTGGGGGGCGCTCTTGGGGGAAAGGGCGGCGGCCTCGTCGGCAGTCAGGGCGTCGATGAGCTGGCCCTTCTTGTCCGTCAGCCCCGGCGCGTCGCACAGGTAGATCAGCTTGTCGGCACGGATGGCGGTGGCCACGGCCTCGGCCACCTCCTCCCAGGACAGGTTGAAGATTTCTCCTGAGGGTGAAGCGCCGATGGGAGTGATCAGCACCACGTTTTCCTGGGCCAGGTCGGCCTGGATTTCCTCGGCGATGATCTTGCGCACCGCGCCGGTGTATTGGTAGTCCACCCCATCCACCACGCCCACCGGGCGGGCGGTGATGAAGTTGCCGCCGGTGACCCGCAGGAATCCCCCCGCCATGGGCGTATTGGGCAGCCCCTGGGAGAGCAGGGCCTCGATTTCGATACGGGTCACGCCCATGGCGCGCTTGACGCATTCCAGGGCCTCGCCGTCGGTGACCCGCAGACCCTTGTGAAAGCGGGGCTCCAGTTGGCGGGCGCGCATCTCGGCATCGATCTGGGGGCGTGCCCCATGGATCAGCACCAGATGGATGCCCATGCTGTCCAGCAGTGCCACATCGTGGATCAGGGCCTGGGCAGTATCCCCCAGCAGCACGTCGCCGCCGAAGGCGATGACGAAGGTCTTGCCCCGGAAGGCGTGGATATAAGGCGCGGCCTGGCGTACCCAGGCAACGAGTTTGGTGTTGGTATCGCTGGCGTCCATCGTATTCCCTAGTCCGGAGTCTTGTCCTTGCTCTTGAAGGCGGCCTCAAGTCGTTCGCAGACCGTGCGCAGTATCTTGACCCGGGCGTAGTTCTTGTCGTTGGCCTCCACCAGGGTCCACGGCGCGTTGCCGGTGCTGGTGCGGTCCACCATGTCACAGATGGCGCTGTGATAGGCGTCCCACTTCTCCCGGTTGCGCCAGTCCTCGTCGGTGATCTTGAAGCGCTTGAACTCGATCTTCTCCCGCTCCTTGAAGCGCTTCAACTGCTCATCCTTGCCGATCTGGAGCCAGAACTTGACCACGATGGCGCCGGCATCGGCCAGCTCGTGCTCGAAGTCGTTGATCTCGCTGTAGGCCCGCAGCCAGTCCGCCTCGGCGCAGAAGCCCTCGACCCGCTCCACCAGCACCCGGCCATACCAGGAACGGTCGAAGATGGTGACCCGGCCATTCCTCGGGATGTGGCGCCAGAAACGCCACATGTAGGGCTGGGCGCGTTCCTCCTCGGTGGGCGCGGCGATGGGCACGATCTGGTAGTCCCGGGCGTCCAGGGCCGCCGTGATGCGGCGCACCGCGCCCCCCTTGCCGGCGGCATCCGCCCCCTCGAAGACGCAGATCAGCGACTTCTGCTTGAAACGCGGGTCGCGCACCAGTTCGGAAAGCCTGCCCTGCCATTTGGCAAGCTGGTTCTCGTAATCCTTCTTGGCGATCGTGCAGGCGAGGTCGAGCTCCGAGAGCACGTCGCGACCGTCCAGGTTCACCGGCACCGGCGGCGCCACCGGCGTGGTCTGTTTGCTGGTGCCCGCCAGGCGCTGCCGGATGGCATCCAGCAGAATCTTGCCCGTGGTCAGGGAACGATAGCGATCGTCCTCGCCCTCGATGATGATCCAGGGCGCCCAGGGCGTGTTGGTCATGCGCAGCACATGGCCCACCACGTCCTGCAACTTGTCGTAGGTCTTCAGGCGGTCCCAGTTCCACTTGGTCACCCGCCAGGCGGTGCGCGGGTCCTTTTCCAGGGCCTTCAAGCGGCGCTTCTGGCCGTCCTTGGTGAGATGGAACCAGAACTTGAGGATCAGGGCGCCCTCATTCACCAGCATCTGCTCGAAACGGTTGATCTGGTCCACCCGGGCATCCAGGCCGGCCTTGGTCATGTTGCCGTCGATGCGGTCATGGATCGGCCCCGAATACCAGGAGCCGGCGAAGACGCCGATGCGGCCCTTGGGCGGCAGGGCGCGCCAGTAGCGCCACATGACCGGGCGCTGGCGCTCCTCGTCGGTGGGGGCCGAGAAGGCCAGGGTGGAAATGAAGCGAGGGTCCATCCACTCGTAGAGCACATTGATGGTCTCGCCCTTGCCGGCGCCATCCTGGCCGCTGACCAGCACGATGACCGGAATCTTGCCTTGCTCCTTGAGCTCGTATTGCGCATCGAGCAGCCAGGCGCGTAGTTCCGGCACTGCCTTCTTGTAGATTTCCTTGTCGATCTTGTGTCCCAACTCGGCGGATTCAAACATTTCGACCTCCTACCAGTCACCCCAAAGAGACATGATGGCCGCCAGGGCCGCGAGGCCGGCGGTTTCCGTGCGCAGCACCCGGGGACCCAGGCCCATGGGCGTGAATCCGGCAGCCTGGGCCGCCGCCTGTTCCCCTTCCTCCAACCCTCCCTCGGGGCCCACCAGCAGCACCAGGGGCGCGGCGGGAGCATTCAGTTCCCGCAGGCGCCGGGGAGTCTCCGGCCACAGCAGCAGCTTCCTGGCATTCTCGCCGCCGGCCCGTGCCAGGTATTGCGGCAGGTCAAGCAGGGGCGAGACGATGGGCACCCGGTTGCGGCCGCACTGTTCGCAGGCCGCCACCGCCACTGCCTGCCAGTGCTGCAAGCGGCGCTGAGCCCGGTCGCCGTCCAGGCGCACCACGCTGCGCCGGGACGCCACCGGCTGAATCGCGGCGACGCCCAGTTCCACCGCCTTCTGCACGATCCAGTCCATCTTGTCCGCTGCCGGCAGGCACTGCACCAGGGTCACGGCCAAGGGCGGCTCCAGGTCTTCCGGGTCGAAGCCGTCCAGATGCACTCGCACCCGGGGTTTCAGGCGCTCGATCCTGGCATTCCAGGCCCCGCCCCGTCCGTCGAACAGGCGCAGCCCATCCCCCTCCCCCAGGCGCAGTACCCGCACCGCATGATGGGCGGCATCGGCGGAAAGTTCATGGAAGCCCCCCGATGGCAGGGGGTCCGGACAGTAGAGGCGGGGAATCATGGACCGATTATTCCACAGCCCGGCCCGGGAATGGCTCAGACAGCGGGTTGCCAGTGGGACGACGGCAGGATATGGCGGCTGGGACGACCCATGTGATAGCCCTGGGCATAGTCGATCCCCAGTTGGCGCAGTTCGGCCAGCACCTCGGCGTCCTCGACGAATTCGGCGATGGTCTTGATGTTCAGCTCGTAGGCCAGCATGTGCATGCTATGAACAAAGGCCCGGTCCTTGGTGCTGTTGCGCATGTTGGCGATGAAATCCCCCTCGATCTTCAGGTAGTCGATGGGAAAGCGGCGCAGATAGTGGAAGGAGGAAAAGCCGGAACCGAAATCGTCGATGGCCAGCTTGAAACCCTCGAACTTGAGATCCATGAGAAAGCGCTCCAGCAGGGTCAGATTCTTGATGGTGTCCCGCTCGGTGATTTCGAAGACGATGCGCTCCGGGCTGATGGAACTGCCATTGACTAGGGACAGGATGTTCCGGGTGAATTCGGAAATCACCAGGGCGCGGGGCGAAAGGTTGAGGAAGATCTGGCCCTGATGGTTCTGCTCCACGACCTCCTGCAATGCCCGCTCGATCACCAGGGTGTCGATGCGATGGATGACCCCCATTTTTTCCGCGACCTCGATGAAGTCGGAGGCGGCAACGATGCGTCCATCCACCTCCAGCCGGCTCAGCACCTCATAGGCGGCAATTTCATGGGAAGCGGTGGCAACGATGGGCTGGAAGAAGGGAATCACGCGCTTGTCGTCGATGGCCTTGATCACCAGCACGCCGTTCTGGGTGATGTCGCGGAACACGTCCACCACGTCCTGCCCCGAGGGCACGGCGACACGGCCCTTGCCCTCGGCCTTGGCCTTGTACATCATGTTGTCGGCAAACATGAACAGGTCCCGCGTATCGCTGGCGTGCTGGGGATACATGGCCAGGCCGATGGAGGCGGCGCCATGGACCAGCGTACCGTCCGGTGCCGTCAGGACCATGCCGTCAGTCGCCTCGAGAATGCGCCGGGCCACCAGAACCGCATCGTCCATGGCTGTTTCCGGCAGGACGACGGCGAATTCATCGCCCCCGTAACGGGCAAAGATATCGCCGTTGCGCAGGCTGGCACCGACCGTTTCGGCGAAGGTCTGGAGGAACTTGTCGCCGAAGCTGTGGCCATAGCCGTCATTGACCAGCTTGAAGTTGTCCAGGTCCAGCAGCAGCACGGCAAAGGCATAGGCGTGACGCTGGGCGCGCTGGCGCTCGTAGTCCAGCAGCTCCCAGAACACGCGCTGATTGAAGAGGTTGGTGAGGGGGTCACGGGTGGCGTAGTACTCCAGGTCCCGGGTGTATTTGTAGATCGCCTTCACCGAGCCCACCACATTCATCAGGGTGGACAGGATGCTGTCCATCACCAGCCGCAGGGTCGAGTCGGAAAGTACGTCGGCATGGACGCCGATGCCGACAATGCCGCCGATCTTGGGCTTGTCCACGAAGAAGGCCTTGACGTGGAGCCGCACTTCCTCCTCGCTGAGTTCGATGAGCGTGGCGGCGGGCTCCACATGGAAATGGTGATGGATGCGCACGGTGGTCAGATCTCCCATGCCGCTGTTCCTGTCGATGGCCTCCCGGATGTAGTGCTCCACCATGGTCCGGGTGTCGTCGCCGGGCTGGCAGCGCCAGAACACCTCCAGCTCGAAAAGTTCCTCGTCCACCTTGAAGATCGAGAACAGCACATGGGCCGTGACAACCTGATTGATGTCCGCCAGCAGGCGGGCCACATACTCGCGCCAGTCCCGCACCACGTCCGAGGTGATGACGAACTTTTCCAGCAGGCCGATCTCGAACTGCAGGATGTTCTTGTCCACGGCGATATTCCTGACCCGCTGGATCAGGCGGTCGAAGGACGAGAAAAGTTCGTCGAATTCCCGGATGCCCGAGGTTCGGTTGATGGCCTTGATCTGACGCAGGTCTGAAATGTCGTTGATGGCCTGGATGCCATGGGTCAACTGGTCGAGGGGATCCTCGATGCGGCGTCGCACCCGCCATACCATCAGGGCCGCAATGGCCAGGGCGGCGGGCACCACCAGACCCGCCCAGGAGAGGAACTCCCGGCGGCTGGCCAGCAGGCGCGCCGACACGTCATGCTCCACGTCGATGACGCCCAGGGTCTCCCCCGCCCGGGCATTCACATGACAGCCCAGGCATTTCTGCTCCGCCCGCAGCGGAAAGGTGTAGCGGATGCGGTTGCCCACGGTGGATTCACGGGTCTGTCCATCGGATAGAGCCTGACGCAGGATGATGTCGGCCGGGTCCTGGGGAATCTCGCCGAAGCGTTCGGCCACCAGGGCGCCCCGATGGATGCGCAGGGTGGTGGGCGTATCGGCGGTGGCCCGGCTCATGGCGTCGAGGAAGGAGTGCAGTTGAGCCCGATTCCAGCCGGTACTCATCAGCTCGTACATGGCATTGAAGGTGACCCGGGCCATGGCCCGGGAACTCTGACTGGCTTCGGCCTTGATGGACTGATCGAACACCCGATCCAGCACCAGATAGGTACCGCCGATGAACAGCACCGAAACCACCGCCGAAGCGGCCATAATGAAGTTGCGTAAGCGCATGTCTGCCATCCCTTTCAGGCCCCGGAGCCTAAATCAAGACCATGCCAGAGGCAATGTTAAGGCGGCAAAATCTTGACGAAGCACAAGCCGGGGCGCTATAGAGACCGACTAACGCGCATGGTCGCCGGCACTACCTCCGAGGATGAAAATGCGCCAAAGTAACGCTGCCCATACCACGCCCCGGGGCGGGGCTACTCACCGGCTCGCTGCGCTGGACCGTCACCCTCGGCTCCATTCACTCATTTTCACGCTAATCCCCAGGAACCCCTGTCATGGCCAGCCTCTCGCCCCCGCTTTGCAACACCGGCTGGAAAGCCCCCGACTTCGACCTGCCGGGCACCGACGGCCGGCGCCATAGCCTGGCGTCGGCGGCGGGTCCACAGGGTTTGTTGGTGATGTTCATCTGCAACCACTGCCCCTATGTCCAGGCCGTGATTTACCGCATCATCCGGGACGTGAACGCGCTGAAGCCCCTGGGCGTCGGCGCTGTGGCGATCATGTCCAACGACACGACCGATTATCCCGAGGACTCCTGGGAAAACATGGTGCGCCTGGCCCGGGACCTGGACTTCCCCTTCCCCTATCTGCTGGACAGTGACCAGTCCGTGGCCCATGCCTATGGGGCCGTATGCACCCCGGACTTTTTTGGATTCAATGGCGACCTGGCGCTTCAGTATCGCGGCCGACTCGATGCATCCCGCAAGGAGACGGCCCCCGCGGGAGCGAGGCGGGACCTGTTCGAGGCCATGCGCCAGGTGGCCTTGACCGGGCAAGGCCCGGCGGTCCAGCTACCCAGCATCGGCTGCTCGATCAAATGGGCGGGAAAGTAAGTCCCTGCTGGTGCTCGAACAATTGGTCCAGCTTGGCAGCGCAGATGAAGTCGTTGCGGGAAAGACCATCGCAGTCGTGAGTGGAATAGGCGACTTGGCACCGACCGTAGTTGACCGTGAGTTCCGGATGGTGGTTTTCATTTTCCGAGATCCAGGCCGAGGCATTGACGAAGGCCAGGGTGCTGGAATAGTCGCCAAAGCGGAATAGCCGCACCAGCCGGCCGTTCTCCAGAGTCCATTGGGGCACCAGGGGCAACAGGGCCGTAATTTCCTCGGCCGCCAGCCTATGCACACGGCCCGGCCCGGTGACACAGGCCTCTTCGGTCAGTTTCGTCATGGGACACTCCTCTTCCGGGCAGGGATGGCAATTCGGCAACGCCTAAGA
Organism: Denitratisoma oestradiolicum; assembly: GCF_902813185.1. Lineage (GTDB taxonomy): Bacteria > Pseudomonadota > Gammaproteobacteria > Burkholderiales > Rhodocyclaceae > Denitratisoma > Denitratisoma oestradiolicum. Next base: position 3,416,145 of record NZ_LR778301.1, on the reverse strand, counting down.
GCCACTCTAGTTGCTGTTGGCGGGTTGCGGGAGGGGTGCTGCCGATCTCCCTTGAGTCTCTTTCCGAATGCGAAGGGAAACAAACACTTGGCGGGGAAGCCCGGTTTGGCCGATAATTACGGGCTCGTTTTCCGGTCCCCTGACCGTTCCCGTCTGCCTGCGAGGCAAGTAAATGTCCACTTTCAGCGATTTCGAGCCCCCCGTGTTCAATAACCTTACCAGTGCCATCCGCGCCCTTGCCATGGATGCCGTGGAAAAGGCCAAGTCCGGCCACCCTGGCGCCCCCCTGGGCATGGCGGAAATCGCCGAAGTGCTCTGGAACCACCATCTGCACCACAATCCGGGCAACCCCGCCTGGCCCAACCGGGACCGCTTCGTGCTGTCCAACGGCCACGGTTCCATGCTGATCTATGCCCTGCTGCACCTGACCGGCTACGATCTTTCCATCGAGGATCTGAAGCAGTTCCGCCAACTCCACTCCCGGACTCCGGGCCACCCCGAGCATGGCTACACCCCCGGCGTGGAAACCACCACCGGCCCCCTGGGCCAGGGCATTACCAACGCGGTGGGCATGGCCCTGGCGGAAAAGCTGCTGGCCAACGAATTCAACCGCCCCAACCACGAGATCGTGGACCACCACACCTACGCCTTCCTCGGCGACGGCTGCCTGATGGAAGGCGTCTCCCACGAGGCCTGCTCCCTGGCCGGCACCTGGGGCCTCGGAAAGCTGATCGCCTTCTGGGACGACAACGGCATTTCCATCGACGGCCACGTGGAAGGCTGGTTCACCGACGACACCCCGGGCCGCTTCGAAGCCTACGGCTGGCAGGTGATCCGCAACATCAACGGCCACGATCCGGAGGCCATCCACAAGGCCCTGGACATGGCCAAGGCCGACAAGAACCGGCCGTCCCTGCTCTGCTGCCGTACCCGCATCGGCATGGGTTCCCCCAACAAGGCGGGCACCCACGACGTTCATGGTGCCCCCCTGGGCGACGCGGAGATCGCTGCTGCCCGGCCCCACATCGGCTGGAACTTCCCTCCCTTCGAAATTCCCCGGGAAGTCTACGAAGTCTGGGACGCCAAGACCAAGGGCGCCCAGTGGGAGAGCGAGTGGCAGCGCAAGTTCGACCATTACGCCGCCGCACACCCGGCCCTGGCCGCCGAGTTCAAGCGCCGCATGGCCGGCGACCTTCCCGCCGACTGGGCGGCCCAGGTCCAGGAGGTGCTGACCAAGACCAACGACAAGGCCGAGACCGTGGCCACGCGCAAGGCCAGCCAGATCGCCATCGAAGCCTACGCGCCGCGCCTGCCTGAAATGCTGGGAGGCTCCGCCGACCTGACCGGCTCCAACCTGACCAACTGGTCCGGTTCCAAGTCCGTGAGCCGGGAGGGCAAGGGCAACTACATCCACTACGGCGTACGCGAGTTCGGCATGGCCGCCATCATGAACGGCATTGCCCTCCATGGCGGCTTCATCCCCTACGGCGGCACCTTCCTGGTGTTCTCCGATTACCTGCGCAATGGCTTGCGCATGTCGGCCCTGATGAAGCAGCGCGTAATCTACGTGCTGACCCACGATTCCATCGGCCTGGGTGAGGACGGCCCCACCCACCAGCCGGTGGAACATGTGGCCAGCATGCGTCTGATCCCCAACCTGGATGTCTGGCGGCCCTGCGACAGCTTCGAGACCGCCGCCGCCTGGGGCGCTGCCCTGACGCGCCAGGGCGACAATAGCGGCCCCGCCGTGCTGGCCCTGTCCCGCCAGAATCTGCCCTTCGTCAAGCGCGATGCCGCTGTCCAGGCCAATGTGGCCCGGGGCGGCTACGTGCTGTCCGATGCCGCCAACCCCAGGGCCGTGATCATCGCTACCGGCTCGGAAGTGGACCTGGCCCTGAAGGCCCAGGCCCAGCTGGCCGAGGCCGGCGTGGCGGTGCGGGTGGTGTCCATGCCCTGCGTCGATGTGTTCGAGCGCCAGGACCAGGCCTGGCGCGACAGCGTGCTGCCCCGTGGCGTGGTCCGCGTCGCGGTGGAAGCCGGTGTCACTACGGGCTGGTACAAGTATGTGGGACTGGAGGGCGCGGTGGTGGGGCTGGACCGCTTCGGCGAATCCGCCCCCGCCGGCCAGCTGTTCAAGGAATTCGGCTTCACGGTGGACAACGTCGTGAAGACCGTGCAGTCGGTTCTGTAATTTTCGATTTTTCTACGGAGATAAAGTCATGGCTATCAAAGTCGGCATCAATGGATTCGGTCGCATCGGCCGCATGGTTTTCCGCGCGGCGACGCAGAATTTCGCTGACATCGAAATCGTCGGCATCAACGACCTGCTGGAGCCCGACTACCTGGCCTATATGCTGAAGTACGACTCCGTCCATGGCCGCTTCAAGGGCACCGTCGCTGTTGAGGGCAACACCCTGATCGTCAATGGCAAGAAGATCCGCCTCACCGCCGTCAAGGACCCTGCCGAGCTGAAGTGGAACGAAATCGGCGCCGACATCGTCGTCGAATCCACCGGCTTGTTCCTGGACAAGGCCGGTGCCGAGAAGCACCTGGCCGCCGGTGCCAAGAAAGTCATCATGTCGGCCCCCTCCAAGGACGACACCCCGATGTTCGTCTTTGGCGTGAATGACAAGACCTACGCTGGTCAGGCCATCATCTCCAACGCCTCCTGCACCACCAACTGTCTGGCCCCCGTGGCCAAGGTGCTGAACGACAACTGGGGCATCAAGCGCGGCCTGATGACCACGGTGCACGCCGCCACCGCCACCCAGAAGACCGTGGACGGCCCCTCCAACAAGGACTGGCGCGGCGGCCGTGGCATCCTGGAAAACATCATTCCCTCCTCCACCGGCGCCGCCAAGGCCGTGGGTGTGGTGATCCCCGAGCTGAACAAGAAGCTGACCGGCATGGCCTTCCGGGTGCCCACCTCCGACGTTTCCGTGGTGGACCTGACCGTTGAACTGTCGAAGGAAGCCTCCTACAAGGACATCTGCGCCGCCATGAAGGCTGCCTCCGAAGGCGCCATGAAGGGCGTGCTGGGCTATACCGAGGACAAGGTGGTGGCCACCGATTTTCGCGGCGAATCCTGCACCTCCGTCTTCGACGCCGAGGCTGGCATCGCTCTGGACAACACCTTCGTCAAGGTAGTCTCCTGGTACGACAACGAGTGGGGCTATTCCAACAAGGTGCTGGAGATGGTCCGCGTCATTTCCAAGTAACTCCCTGCATGGGGCCGGGGTGACACCCCTGCCCCATGCTCTCCGGCCCTCACATCTCACCGCCCAGCCATGAACTTCAAAAAGCTCACCGACCTCGACGTTTCCGGCAAGCGGGTCTTCATCCGCGCCGACCTCAATGTGCCCCAGGACGCCGCCGGGGCGATCACCGACGACACCCGCATCCGCGCCGCCCTGCCGGGCATCCGCTACGCCCTGGACCAAGGCGCGGCAGTGATGGTGACCTCCCACCTGGGACGCCCCACGGAGGGCGAGTTCAAGGAAGAAGATTCCCTGGCCCCCATCGGGATACGCATGGCGGAACTGCTGGACCAGCCGGTGCGCCTGGTGCGGAACTGGGTGGACGGCGGCTTTGAAGTACAACCCGGCGAAGTGGTGCTGCTGGAAAACTGCCGGATGAACAAGGGCGAGAAGAAGTCCGACGACGCCCTGTCGCAGAAACTGGCCAAACTGTGCGACGTCTGGGTCCATGATGCCTTCGGCACCGCCCACCGGGCCGAGGCCACCACCTACGGCATGGGCAAATACGCCCCGGTGGCCTGCGCCGGCCCCTGCGTGGCCGCCGAACTGGAAGCCCTGACCCTGGCCCTGGCCAAGCCGGCCCGGCCCCTGGCCGCCATCGTCGCCGGCTCCAAGGTCTCCACCAAGCTGACAGTGCTGGAAGCCCTGGCCGACAAGGTGGATCAACTGATCGTTGGCGGCGGCATCGCCAACACCTTCCTGCTGGCCGCCGGCAAGAAGATCGGCAAGTCCCTGGCCGAGCCCGACCTGGTGGACCAGGCGAAGAATGTGATGGCCAAAGTGGCCGTGCCCCTGCCCACCGACGTGGTCTGCGCCAGGGAGTTCTCCGCCACTGCCGCAGCCACCATCAAGCGGGTGGACGACGTGGCCGACGACGACATGATCCTGGACATCGGCCCCGAATCGGCGCAGGCTTTGGCCGCCATTGCCGCCCAGGCTGGCACCATCGTCTGGAACGGTCCTGTGGGGGTGTTCGAATTCGATTCCTTCGCGGGCGGCACCAAGACCCTGGCCCGAGCCATTGCCGACTCCAAGGCCTACTCCCTGGCCGGCGGCGGCGACACCATCGCCGCCATCAACAAATTCGGCACCCGGGTTAGCTACATCTCCACCGCCGGCGGCGCCTTCCTCGAATTCCTCGAAGGCAAGAAACTGCCCGCAGTGGACATCCTCGAATCCCGCGCCCACTCCTGAAGAAAGACACCTCATGCAGCGCAGCACCAAGATCGTCGCCACCCTGGGTCCCGCTTCCAGCGATGAGGAGGTGCTGACCCGGATGGCCCAGGCGGGCATCGACGTGGTACGCCTCAACTTCTCCCATGGCACGGCGGACGATCACCGAGCCCGGGTGGAACTGCTGCGCCGGGTGACCCATGTCACTGGCCGCACCATCGGCATCATGGCCGACTTGCAGGGCCCCAAGATTCGCGTCGGCAAGTTCGAGCATGGCCATGTGGACCTGAACCCCGGCGACCGCTTCGTGCTCGACGTGGCCTGCACCCTGGGCAACCAGGAACGGGTGGGCCTGGATTACCCCGACCTGATCGATGATGTGGAAAAAGGTGTCGTGCTGTTGCTGGACGACGGACGCATCGTGCTGGACGTGCTGGAAGTGGCGGCCCAGGAAGTCATCACCCAAGTGCGCCTGGGAGGCCGGCTTTCCAACAACAAGGGGATCAACCGCCAGGGCGGCGGCCTCACCGCCCCGGCGCTCACCGCCAAGGACCGGGCCGACATCCGCACCGCCGCCGACATCGGCGTGGACTACGTGGCGGTCTCCTTCCCCAAGTCCGGCGAGGACATGCAGCAGGCCAGAAAGCTCCTGGTCCGTGCTGGCTCCAACGCCCTGCTGATCGCCAAGATCGAGCGGGTGGAAGCCGTGGCCAACCTGGAGGACATCCTGGCGGCTTCCGATGGCATCATGGTGGCACGGGGCGACTTGGCCGTGGAAGTGGGCGACGCCGCCGTGCCTGCCCTGCAAAAGAAAATGATCCGGCTGGCCCGGGAACACAACAAGTTCACCATCACCGCCACCCAGATGATGGAGTCCATGATCACCAGCCCCGTGCCCACCCGAGCCGAGGTCTCTGACGTGGCCAACGCGGTGCTGGACGGCACCGATGCCGTGATGCTCTCGGCCGAGACCGCCAGCGGCAAGTATCCTGTGGAAACGGTGGAGTCCATGGCACGCATCTGCCGCGAGGCGGAGAAATCCACCGACGTGGCCATCGACAAGCAGTTCCTCGACCGGCTGTTCACCCGCATCGACCAGTCCATCGCCATGGCGGCCCTGTTCGCTGCCGTTCACCTCAAGGTCAAGGCCATCGCCGCCCTTACCCAGTCCGGCTCCACGGCTCTGTGGATGAGCCGCCTCAACAGCGGTATTCCCATCTACGCCCTGACCCCGGAGATTCGCACCCGTTACAAGATGAGCCTCTACCGCAACGTGTTCCCCCTGCTGATGAAGCAGAAGCACGTGGATCGGGACCAGCTACTATGGGAGGCCGAGCAGTTGCTGATCAATCAGGGCGTGGTGGCCCCCGGCGACCTGATCGTGCTGACCATCGGCGAGCCCATTGGCCACACCGGCGGCACCAATACCCTGAAGATCGTCAAAGTGGGGGAACACCCCGCTCCCCCCGCCTAATTTTTTGAGGAGACTTCCATGCCCATCGTATCCATGCGTCAACTGCTCGACCATGCCGCCGAGAACGGTTACGGTCTGCCCGCCTTCAACGTGAACAACATGGAACAGGTGTGGGCCATTTGCGAGGCAGCCAACGAGATCAATGCCCCGGTGATCATGCAGGCCAGCGCCGGCGCCCGCAAATATGCCGGCGAGCCCTTCCTGCGCCACCAGATCCTGGCGGCCCTGGAAGCCTATCCGCACCTGCCCATTGTCATGCACCAGGACCACGGTCAGTCCCCGGCGATCTGCATGGCCGCCATCAAGTCCGGCTTTTCCTCCGTGATGATGGACGGCTCTCTGGAGGCCGACGGCAAGACCACCGCCTCCTACGAATACAACGTCGCCGTGTCCAAGGAAGTGGTGAAGTTCGCCCACTCCATCGGCGTGTCCGTCGAGGCCGAGCTGGGCGTGCTGGGCTCCCTGGAAACCATGAAGGGCGACAAGGAGGACGGCCACGGCGCCGAAGGCACCATGACCCGGGAACAGCTGCTGACCGATCCCGACCAGGCCGCCGACTTCGTCAAGCAGACCAACTGCGATGCCCTGGCCATCGCCATCGGCACCAGCCACGGCGCCTACAAATTCACCAAGAAGCCCACCGGTGACATCCTGGCCATCGACCGCATCAAGGAAATCCATGCCCGCATCCCCAACACCCACCTGGTGATGCACGGCTCGTCCTCCGTGCCCCAGGAACTGCTGGCGGAAATTCGCCAGTTCGGCGGCGACATGAAGGAGACCTACGGCGTGCCTGTGGAAGAGATCGTCAATGGCATCAAGCATGGCGTGCGCAAGGTGAATATCGACACCGACATCCGCCTGGCCATGACCGGCGCCATCCGCCGCTACTTCGCCGAGAACCCCGGCAAGTTCGATCCCCGTGACTACCTCAAGCCCGCTCGGGAAGCCGCCAAGAAAATCTGCCTGGCCCGCTACCAGGCCTTCGGCTGCGAAGGCCGCGCCAGCCAGATCAAGGTGGTACCCCTGGACAAGATGGCCGAGCGCTATGCCAAGGGCGAACTGAACCAGATCGTCAAGTGAGCTGATTCGTCAGTGGGTTTCAGGGACAGGGCCGCGCTTGCGAGGATTGCCGGGACTCGCCCCGGCGGGCGAGGGGCGATGCCCTAGCCTATGGCCAATAAGTGCACCCCCACCTATCCTCCCCCGCCAGGCGGGGGAGGTAACCAGTCACCCCGCCCGTGGGGCGGGGATGGGGGTGGGTACTTCGATTGCACCCGTGTGATGGCTTGCCATCACACCCTGCTGCCCCGGCCCTGCGGCCTCACCTCCCTCCACAAGCCCCGCCGGGCCGGCGGCTAAACTCGCCTGCGGCTCGGACATAGCCGCCGGAAATCCCCCGGCAGGACTTGCTCCGCTCGGCGGGTCAGAAGGGGAGAAAGGCGGAGCCGTGCGCTGAGGGAATAATCAATTCACCCTGCTAACCCGATTGCTGTATCTCTATGGTCAATCACGAATTCAACGGCTTCTCCGCTCAATAGGCGAGGCTTGATCGTTAGGGTCGCACTTATGCGGACTACGGACATGGGGACATCGAACGTTACTTCCCGCTTTTCGTTATCTTTTAGTCGTGTGTCACCGGTGACCGCCATGGGCATTTTGCGGAAAGAGAAGACGCTCTTTTCGAAGCGATGCTCGTTTTGATAGGCCACCTGTCCTTTGGCGTCGTATCCAACCACTTCCAGGAAGATCACGTTTGTCGCGGCACCTGTCGGAAGCCAATGGCCTGTGACGTTATTCTTGACCGTCACCACGATCTGAGAGCTCCTTCGTTCAATGTTCTCGACGCGTACCACCCCCTTATAGGACTCTGGCGCAACGCGCGAACTCTTGGAACCATGGAAGCTCATACCGCCCTGCTTGGGCATATGACAATCCGGGCACGTTTGCCCGTCACGCTTGGCGACACTGCGCTCGAACTCTAGCGGCGTGCTCTGCATGATGGCCGATGGCTCCGGTTCTGTCTCGCCCAGAGGCTGGCCATGGCAGCCTTTGCACACGTCACGTACAACCGCTTGCGTCAATCCAGGACCATGGCAGACTTCGCAGGTAATGCTTTCCTCCATTGGGACTCCTTGTGCCGCGAGTGGCGCATGGCAGAAGACGCATTGTTCAGTTGGCATTCCCCAGCTCAACTCCTCGGCACGCTGCGCAAAGTGTACTGAGGTGTATGCCTTGGCATGGAGCGACCGGCTCCACTGCTCGTAGTGTCGAGGATGGCAAGTTTTGCAGGATTCCGCCCCTTTAACGGACTCGTGACCCCTGACAAAGTATGTACTGGTGCCCTGTGACGTCTGTGATCGCACAAAGGCCGGAATCGCGACGTAATAAAAGGTTGGGACAAGCACTATCACCGCCAACACCAAAGCCTTTACCCATTGTTGCCTTTTCATAGAGGGCCTCCTATGTTTTCAAGGGCGATTCGTTCCGGTTGAATGACACGATGGCAAGACGTCTAGTGTGAAGTTGTCGGGGTCCCCAATGCCATGCGTCCCATTCGACTTCCCCATATCTGGCTTTGTGCCCGTTCGTTGCAGGGGCATGATGTTCATGAGGCGTTTTTTTGGGTGCCCCTGCATGTCAAGAGAATATCCTGGTCCACGGTGTGGAGCAATGTCTATGGCAACTCTTGGGGTGGCGATGCGGGATGCTTTTCTTCCATATCGTCGCACGGCTCCGCCTTTCTCTCGGCCCGGCGGGGCTTGTGGAGGGAGGGGAGCCTGACGCAGTCAGGCCGGGGCAGCAGGGTGTGATGGCAAGCCATCACACGGGTGCAATCGAAGTGCCCACCCCCATCCCCATCCCCGCCCCAAGGGCGGGGTGACTGGTTACCTCCCCCGCTTGGCGGGGGAGGATAGGTGGGGGTGCGCTTTATGGGCCATGGGCGAGGGCATCGCCCCTCGCCCGCCGGGGCGAGTTCCGGCAAGTCCACAACACATAAAAAGAAAAGACGGTGGGAGGCGACCTCGCAGGGGGTCGGTCGCCTCCCGAGCGGTTAGGATTCCGTTGCGGAATCCACCCGACTCCCAAGACCGTAAAGGAGAACAGCGGGCAGGACTGTAGCGATATTTTCTTACGGTCAGCTTACTCCATCCGTATTTCACGATCCGTCCCACCCCCGCCAAATCCCTGGCCACGAGCGGGTCTTCATAATTTCTAATCTGTAAGCCTCGGGTAAGGCATCGCTCCTACGATGCCATCACGCATTCCTGAAAAAGCACCTGCCGGTGCCTTGGAACGGAATGAGGATCGTCAGCCCGATGGCACTTCCGGCCTCCGGGTTTCGACTAAACCAATCATTACGGAGGAGGAGACATCATGAGGCAGGAACTTGCCCAACGGGTCCAGGCGGACCCGCAATTCCAGGAGTTGGTCCACAAGAAGCGCCGCCTGAGCTGGACCCTGGCGGGACTGATGCTGTTCATCTATTTCGGCTTCGTCCTGCTGGTGGCCCTGGCCCCCGGTGTGCTTCGGCAGTCCCTGTCCGGCGGGCTCACCACTGTCGGCATCCCGCTGGGCATCGGCGTGATTCTCAGCGCCTTTGTGCTCACCGGCATCTACGTCTTTCGCGCCAACAGCGAGTTCGACGATCTGACCCATGACGTTGTGGAAAGGGCCTCCAAATGAAACCGTCCATCCTCAAATCCGCCCCGCTCCTGGCCCTGCTACTTTCCGGCGCGGCCCTGGCCGCTGGCGGCGATCTGGGCCAGGCCCAGCAACAGGCCACCAACTGGCCCGCCATTGCCATGTTCGGCATCTTCGTCGCCTTCACCCTGGCCATCACCAAGTGGGCTGCCGCCCGCACCAAGTCGGCGGCGGACTTCTATGCGGCCGGCGGCGGCATCACCGGCTTCCAGAATGGCCTGGCCATCGCCGGCGACTACATGTCGGCGGCCTCCTTCCTGGGTATTTCCTCCATGGTCTTCGCCAAGGGCTACGATGGCCTGCTGTATTCCATCGGCTGGCTGGTGGGCTGGCCCATCATCACCTTCCTGATCGCGGAGCGGCTGCGCAACCTGGGTAAATACACCTATGCCGACGTGGCCTCCTTCCGTCTTTCCCAGACGCCGGTACGCTCCATGGCGGCCACCGGCACCCTGGTGGTGGTGGCCTTCTACCTGATCGCCCAGATGGTGGGCGCGGGCCAGTTGATCAAGCTGCTGTTCGGCCTGGACTATGTCGTGGCCGAGGTCGTGGTGGGCGTGCTGATGGTGTCCTATGTGCTCTTCGGCGGCATGCTGGCCACCACCTGGGTGCAGGTGATCAAGGCGGTGATGCTGCTGGCCGGTGCAACCTTCATGGCCGGCGCCGTGCTGTGGCAGAACGGCCTGTCGCCCGAGATGATGTTTACCAAGGCGGTGGAAGTATTCCAGGACGCCAACAATGTGGCGGATGGCAAGGTCATCATGGGCCCGGGCTCCCTGATCAAGGACCCGATCGATGCCGTATCCCTGGGCCTGGCCCTGATGTTCGGCACCGCCGGCCTGCCCCATATCCTGATGCGCTTCTTCACGGTGCAGAACGCCAAGGAAGCCCGCAAGTCGGTGTTCTACGCCACGGGCTTCATCGGCTACTTCTACATACTGACCTTCATCATCGGCTTCGGTGCGATCCTCTTCGTCTCCACCAATCCTGAATATCTGGATGCGGCGAAGATGGCCCTCTCCGGCAAGCTGGAACTGAAGGGCGGCAACAACATGGCGGCGGTGCATCTGGCTCACGCGGTCGGCGGCAACATGTTCCTCGGCTTCATCTCGGCCGTGGCCTTCGCCACCATCCTGGCCGTGGTGGCGGGGCTGACCCTCTCGGGCGCCTCCGCCGTGTCCCACGACCTCTACGCCAACGTCTTCGCCCGGGGCCGTGCCAACGAGCAGGACGAGATCCGCGTCTCCAAGATCGCCACAGTCTGTCTGGGGGTGATCGCCATCATGCTGGGCATCGTCTTCGAGAAGCAGAACGTGGCCTACATGGTGGGTCTGGCCTTTGCCATCGCGGCCTCGGCCAACTTCCCGGTGTTGATCCTCTCCATGTACTGGAAGAACCTCACCACCCGGGGCGCAGTGGTTGGTGGCTTTGTCGGCCTGATCAGCTCGGTCACCCTGATCGTGATGACCAAGAGCGTCTGGGTGGATACCCTGAAGATGTCCAAGGACCCCCTGATTCCCTACAGCAACCCCGCCATGTTTTCCATGGCCCTGGCCTTCTTCTGCTGCTGGCTGTTCTCGGTAACGGACAAGAGCCGCCAGGCCACCAAGGAGAAGCTGGCCTTCGAAGCCCAGTTTGTCCGCTCCATGACCGGCATCGGCGCCAACACCGCCGCCGCCCACTGAGCCACGGCGCTCCAGCCAACCCCGCCCTCGGGCGGGGTTTTTCATGGTGCGCCCGGAGGACACTGCTCGGAGTGGGGTGCCTGGTAGACTTCCGGAATGAAAACGATCCTGTTACTGCTCTGCCTGGTGGCCACCAGCCTGGCACTGGCCAAAACTCCCGGGGAAGTTCCCGTCGGCGGCACCCTGCGGGACGCAACCATGCAGGGCCTGTCCGGCCCCTCCCGGAAGCTTTCAGAATTCCGCGGCAAGCCGCTGGTCATCAATGTCTGGACCAGTTGGTGCGCCCCCTGCCGGCAGGAGATGGCCTCCCTGGAGCGGCTCTCCCGCCGTCACGACGGCAAGCGCTATACGGTGATCGGCATTTCCACCGACGACTACCCCGAGGCCGCCCGGGCCGTGATGAAAAAATCCGGCACCCGTTTCAGTCACTTCATCGACCAGCAGCTTCTGCTGGAAAACATGCTGGGGGCCGACCGCATTCCCCTGACCCTGCTGGTGGACGCCCAGGGCAAGGTGCTGGGCAAGTACTACGGCGCCCGGGACTGGGACAGCCCAGAGTCCCGGGACCTGATCGGCAAGGCTTTCGGCATCCGGATGTGAGTCCATGGCGCCCCGGACAGCCATGCTGCTGATGGGTGCCGCACTACTGACCGGCTGCATTTATCTGCCCCAGACCACCACCCGTTACGACCCGGAGTGCGGTGTCCAGCAGCGTCACATGACCCTGGAAGTCACCCAGGTCGGCCTCTTCGGGCGTTGCGTCAACGACGGCTGCGTGGAATTGCTGGTACTGGCCGGGGTGGTCTCGGCCACCACGGCAGTGGTTTCCGGCAGCGTGGTGGTGGTCGGCAACGGAGTCTATTGGCTGGAAGAAAAGGGCCGCTGCCTGAACGAAAAGCGTAAGGCGCGGCAGGCGGTTCGGGAGCAGGCCCGCGATACGCCCGTGCCTTGACGGCGGCGATCCGGAACGGATCACCTATTACTTTCGGCATAACGAAAGTAATATAGCGTTTTGCTTATGTAGCCATGTCTCCTCCTCCATGTCCATCAAACGACTCATTTCCTTGTCCACCCTGGCCACCCTGCTGGTCCTGGGCCTGCTCTGCCTGGTCATCTGGACAGGTTTTCAGAGTGCCAAGAACAGTTCCAAGGCCGAGAATGCCGTGGCGGTGCCCGCTCTGGTGGCGATGTTGCAGGCCCGTTTCGAGATCGTGCAGATCCAGCAATACCTGACCGACGTTTCGGCGACAGGCGAAGAGGAAGGGCTCCAGGATGCCAGGAATGCCTATGACGCCGCAGTCAAGGATCTGGACAATGTGGCGCGGATCAATCCGGCCCTGGCGGATCAGGTCAGCGCCATCAAACCCGGCCTGGAAAAATTCCACAGTTTGGGTATTCAAATGGCCAAGGCCTACATTCATCAGGGCCGCGAGGCCGGCAATGCCCTGATGAAACAGCCCGGAGACGGCTTTGACGCCCAGGCGGAGAGCCTGACCGAAAAAGTCGTGATCCTGGAAAACACCGTGCGCGGGAACATGGAAGCCTCCGCAAGCAAAACCGAGGAGGAAATCGTCGCTGCCCAGCGCAACAGCGTCTTGCTGGGCGCAGTCGTCGGCATGCTGATGATGGGTTCCGGCCTGGCCGTGTACACCGCGCTGCTGCGGACCCTGGGGGGCGAGCCGGGATACGCCGCCCAGATTGCCCGGCGCATCGCCGCGGGCGATCTGACCCAGGCGGTGCTCATCCCAGCGGGAAGACAACAGAGCCTGCTGGGTGCGATTCGGGACATGCAGGAGGGCCTGCGCAGTCTGGTGCGGGAGATTGGTGATTCCACCCGTTCCATCACCCGGGCGGCGGCCTCCCTTTCCCAGGCGGCCGGACAGGTGTCCATCGCAGCGGGCAACCAGAGCGACAAATCGTCGGCGATGGCGGCCTCCATTGAGGAAATGTCGGTATCGATCTCGGTCATCAGCGAGAACGCGAATGGTGTCCATAAAAGCGGCGAGGCGGCGCGGGAGCTATCAACCAAGGGGGGCGTCGAGGTGGGACTGGCCGTTGCGGAAATGGACCGCATTGCCGCGGCAGTGACCGAGACCGCAACGTCCTTGACCGCCCTCGACGAACGCTCCGCGCAAATCGCCAGCATCGTCGATGTGATCCGGGAGATTGCCGACCAGACCAACCTGCTGGCCCTCAATGCGGCCATCGAGGCGGCCCGGGCAGGGGAGCAGGGACGGGGGTTCGCGGTGGTGGCCGACGAGGTGCGCAAGCTGGCCGAACGCACGGCCAATGCCACCATGGAAATCAAGACCACCGTGGATTCGGTGCGCAGCGGCACCAATGAAGCCGCCGCAGCGATGTCCCAGGACATCGAACAAGTGCAGGCTGGCGTGGCGATGATCCATCGCGTGGGATCGTCGATGACCGAAATCGAGCAAGGCGTCGATCAGGTGCTGGCCTCCATCGATGGAATATCGGCTTCCCTGCACGAGCAGAACCAGGCCAATCAGGACATCGCGCGCAACGTCGAAGGCATCGCCCAAATGACCGAGGAGACCAGCACAGTGATTTCCTCGGTCGCCCAGTCCGCCGAGGAACTCAAGAATCTCGCCCTCAGTATGGAAGCCTCGGTCAGCAAGTTCAACGTGTGACGCTATTCTTCCGGCGCCTGCCCTTCGTCGGCAGTCGCGGCGGACCGGGCAGCGGTCAGCATGACCGTCCGGGTGGCCGGGGTTTCCAGGCTGATGCGACCCAGGGTGCCGTTGCGGTAATCGGTGAGCAGGATGATGGAGGCCTTGTCCATATCCAGTTGACCGGCCTGGCGGCCCTTGAGGATGCAGCCCCGCTTGCGGGCCACGGCCTCCAGCACCGCCACCGCATCCATGGCCGCCGGATCGAATCCGTAACGGGCCTGGAGCAGGGCCGGATAGCGCTGCAACAGGATGGCGGCGAGAAAGGTGGCCACCTCCTCCTCGATCACGGCATTGATCCCCACCGCATGGCTGGCGGCCAGCATGTAGCCGTCGCTATCGTGCTGGATCTTGGGCCAGAGCATGCCCGGCGTGTCGGTCAGGCTCATGCGGTTGTTGATATCCAGGCTCTGCTGGGACTTGGTCACCGCCGGCTGGTCGCCCACCGCGGCCACCTTGCGCTTGAGCAGGGCATTCATCAGAGTGGACTTACCCACGTTGGGAATGCCCATGATCATCATGCGCAGGGGTTTCAGGGTGTCGTCCCGGTGGGGGGCCAGCAACTGGCACTGGGCCGTCACCTTGGCCACATCTCCGGCCTTCTTGCAGCAAATGGCGATGGCCTTGACGCCGGGCTGGCTGTTGAAATGATCTAGCCAGGCGCGGGTGGCCACCGGATCGGCCATGTCGGATTTATTGAGGACCTTGAGGCAGGGCCGCTGGCGGGCCAGGCGCAGCTCCCGGATCATGGGATTGCTGCTGGCCTCGGGCAGACGGGCATCGAGCACCTCGATCACCACGTCGGTGCGGGCCATGGTTTCGGCGGCTTTTTTGCGCGCCGAGGTCATGTGTCCGGGAAACCACTGGACGGGCATGGCGGAGTAAGAAGAGAAGGAAAGGCCCGTATTATCCATGGGGCGGGACGCCGCCGCAGGGATTTTCCCTGACAGCGCCCCATCACCACCACCCGGAACGCTTACCGATGCCCTCCGATACCTTCCAGCTCCATGGCGAATTCATCGAACTCCACGTGCTGCTCAAGCTGCAGGGCCTCGCCGGCTCGGGAGGCGAAGCCAAGGCCCTGATCGCTGGCGGTCAGGTCAGCGTCGATGGCCAGCCCGAGATCCGCAAGGGGCGCAAACTGCGGGGTGGCGAAGTGGTACGCCTGGGGGATGCGGAAATCCGCATCATTGCCACGGCCTGAGCCCTTCGACAGGCTCAGGACAGCCCCTTCGACAAGAACCGAACAAATCCCCTGCGTCATTCCGGCGAAGGCCGGAATCCAGGAAAATCGACACACTGGACCCCGGCTTTCGCCGGTGTGACGGACGGCAATCCAAGGACAAGCAGGTGGCGGCCCACTTCAGTGGGCACCACAGCACTTTTTCCATTTCCTGCCGCTGCCGCAGGGACAGGGGTCATTGCGGCCGACCCGGGCTTCGGCATGGCGCAGGGGCACCGTGGGCGCGGGCCTGGCCGTGGGCCGGTGGCCGGGATGCCAGAAGCGCCACAGGGCGTCGATGCTGACGGGAATCCGCCGGGTCAGGGCTTCGCGCTTGAGGGGCGTATTGCCGAGCAGGCGCTGTTCCGGAGTCAGGCCGTCGGCCCCCAGCACATAGATCGGCAGCAGGGCCTCCATGGCTTCCTGATCCTCGAACAGGGGCTGCCAGGCGCTCCGGGCCAGGCTGATGCCCTGGATGAAGCCATAGCTCCACATCTCCCCATCCAGATATTCCCGGGCCTTGTCCTGATAGCTGACGGCATCGAAGATCGGGTTGAGGCCTGCGGGATTTGCATCCAGGGCCGCAGCGATGCCACTTCGGTGCCGGAGGATCAGCCCGGTGATATGCCGCTCCTGCTCCGCATCTTGAAACCGGGGACCGGCTGCCCCACCGGCACCCCAGATGCCCGGCATCCAGCGCTCGGTGGGTACTTCCACCGGACCCAGGGACAGGGCGGTCAGATAGCCGTCGATGGCATCGACCATCATGGTTTGGTCCGGGGTGGCGTCCGAGGCCAGGAAGCGGTCCAGTTCGGCCAGTTCGGTTTCGGACAGCAAGGGCAAGTCAGTGAGGGTGCTGGGGAGGGAAGTCATCGGAATATCGTCGGCAGAAAGTCCGGCCCAGGGTAACGGATAGTGCAAGGGCCGTAAATCCTGACCTGATTAGCCCCGACACTCAGCCGAGTCATTCCGGGACCGCGCAGCGGAACCCGGAATCCAGAAAATCCACCCGTGCGCCTCTGGATTCCGGGTTCTGCCCTCGCGGGCAGCCCCGGAATGACGGTTTCGTGGACGCTGGCTGACCATGCTGGCTAATCAGGAATCCTGAAAAAATCCAGAGCCCTGCCTCCGGCCAGGAGGCGGGCTTACGACGTGCGGCTCAGTTCGGCATAGAGCCTGGGCAGCCGGGTGGGAAGCTGGTCCGGGTCGCTGATGATCTGGAATCCCGCCTTGCCGAACAGGTGGGGCAGGTAGTCGCCTCCTTCCCGGTCGATGGTGACGCAGAAGGGCGTGATGCCCAGGCGGCGCGCTTCCATGATAGCCATCCGGGTGTCCTCGATGCCATAGCGGCTGTCGTATTCGTCCAGGTCGTTGGGCTTGCCGTCGGAGAGCAGCAGCAACAGCCGGCGCCGGGCCGGCTGCTCGGCCAGGATGCGCGTGGCCTGGCGCAGGGCGGCACCCATGCGCGTGTAGTAGCCGGGCTTCAGGGCGGCGATGCGGCCCCGGGCCCGGGCGTCGTAGGCCGCCGCGAAATCCTTGACCACATGAAAGCGGACATGGCCGCGCCTCACCGAGGAAAAACCATAGACGCCGAAGCGGTCGCCGGTGGCCGAGAGGGCCTCACAGAACAGGAAGGCGGCGTCCCGCACCACGTCGATGACCCGGTGCTGGTTGGACACCCAGCTATCGGTGGACATGGACAGGTCGGCCAGCAGCAGGCAGGCCAGGTTGCGGTCCTGGGGGCGGCGGGAGCAATACAGGCCGCTCTCCGGCACCGCGCCGGAACGCCGCTCGGCAAAGTGGCGGATGCTGGCATCCAGATCGATCTCTTCCCCATCGGGCTGGCCCCGCAGCCAGCGGGGCCCTGTCGCCAGGGCGGCGAAGCGGTTGCGCAGGTGGCGCGCGGCGGCGGCCAGATGGTGAGGCAGCGCCAGGGGTGGCGCGGCCCGGGCCTGCATGGGTTGCAGGCGGACATGGGCCTCCTGCAACAGACCCTGGCGGTAGTCCCACTCGGGTAACGGGATGCCCTCGCCCAGCCGCAGGTCGTCGGCGGCGGCCGAGGGCAGGTCCAGGTCGAACTTCACCGTGGCGCGCAGGGGCGGCCCGCCCCGGGCCAGGGACAGATGGTCCAGGTCCCGGGCAGCATCCCGGGCCTTGGGGTCGGGGTCGTCATCGAAGGCGCGGTTGACCTGAAGATACTCGCCCCAGGTGAGCAGGCTCTCGGCCCGGAACATCATCAGGAAAGGGCTCTTGGGCTGGGGCAGGGCAACCCGTTCGGCCCGGTGGGTAGGGTCCGGGTCGGCAGCGCTGTCCTGGCCGGCCCCCTGGGACGCACCGTGCTCATCCGCGCCATTCGACAACAAGCTCGACGCCTGGGGCGACAGGGGGGAGAGCCAGAGCAATACCGGCTGGGGCGGCCGAGGCTTGCGACTGAAGGCGGAGGTCGATGGGGCCAGGTCAGGGAATTCGCGGCCCGGCTCCGTCATCGGGTCCAGCAGCGCGGTCCGGATCGCCTGCTCCTGGGCCGCCTCGTCGGCGGGCAATTCCTCCGGCGCCATGCGCTGGGCCAGATGGGCCGCCACCAGTCGCCGGTAGCGCACCGCCAGGCCGGGGAAGCGCGTCAGGGCGGTGGCGGCGGCGCGCCGGTTGCGTGTCAGCCAGGGGGACTGGGGCGCCACGTCGCAGGCCGCCAGGGCGGCGAGCCAGAGGTAAAGGTCCCGGTTGAGTTCCCGCTCGGCGAAGCAGTCGATGTTCGTCGGCAAGCGCAAGGCCTCGGCTTCGAGGCAGGCCAGGGACACCCGTTCGTCGCTGCCGGCCAGACGTGGCAGCCAGCGGCGCCGGGCATGATGGCGGTCGGCGGCGGCACCGCCTATGCTGCGGCCGCCATCGCCGCCGAAGGCCCGATAGAGCACGCCGATATGCCGTTCCATCTCCGTCAGCTTCACCGCCGCCGACGGATAATGGCCGCCGGCGGCGCGGGTAACCAGGCGATGCCAGAGACCGCCGACCCATTCTTCCATTTCAGTTCTCCTTGCCGTGGCCCATTAGCGTGAAACAGCAACAACGGAGCCGAGTGTGACAGTCGAGCGCAGCGAGCCAATGGGTAGCCCCGCCCCGGGGCGGGGATGGGGGTGGGGGGCCTTCAATTGGCTTTTGCGCATTTTCATCCTCGGGAGGTGGCGCTGGTATCCATGCGCGTTGAGCGGGGCGCCTTGAAGCCGCCTTCGAGCTGGCTTGCCGCCTCGTCCTGGACCCAGGCCAGCAGACTGCCCCGGGGATTGTCCTGTTGCACCGTGGCGCAGGCCGAGATGCACTGGGAACACTGGGTGCAGGCGAACATCAGGCGCTTGATGGAACGGGGCTTCAGTCGCATGGGGCAGGCTGCCTCGCAAGCGCTGCCCTCCCCTTGCAGGCAGTCGGCGCACTCGGCCAGGCGCGACCGGTCCACACCCACCACCAGCGCCTGTCGGTTGCCCATCCAGGCCAGGCTCTGGAACATGCCGACGGCGCAGGCGTATTTGCAGAAGAGGTGCCGGGCCAGCAGGAATTCCAGGCTCAGCACCAGGGTCGCGGCGCCGATGAAGATCGCTTCATAGCGTTGCAGGGACAGGGAGAACAGCCGGGGATACATTTCCAGCGGCGGCATCAGATAACTCAGCAACACCACTGCCCAGACCAGGGCAAAACCGAGGGCCAGGGGCAGCACCAGTGCCCAGGCCCGGCGGTCCGGCTGCCGGAGGTTGCCGTCGGCCTGGCGGCCCGGCAGGGGCCGGCGCTCCCACAGGCTGGGCTTGCCGGTGGCGACGATCATCAGGCGGTTGACCGTCTCCACCACGGAAAAATGGGGACACAGCCAGCCGCAATAAAGCCGGCCCCATTTCCAGGAGATGCCGATGACCAGTACGGCGATGGCAGCGATGGGCACGAACAGGCGCAGCAGAATATTGAAGGCGGCGGAGAGGGCGTCCACCTGGCCACTCAACAGCGCGTCGATGCCCAGGTGCCATTCCATGCCCAGGAAATAGGCATGGCCCCGGGTCAGGTCGTAACGAAAGACATCAAACAGGGGTGTCAGCACGAAGACGGTGAAGAAGGCCATCTGGGCCAGCAGTCGCCAGGCCTGTTTTTTGCGCTCGACAGCCGTGCTGCTGCTGGGGGCCGGATGGATGGGAATGACGCGGTAATTCATTGCGGATCGATTGGTTCGGCAGGCCCGATTAACGCGGAAAAGCATCAACGGCGCCGAGTGTGACCAACGAGCGAAGCGAGCCGATGGGTAGCCCCGCCCTGGGGCGGGGATGGGGGTGGGGGGCGTTCAATTCGCCTTTACGCATTTTCATCCTCGGGGGTGGTGCTGGCGACCATGCGCGTTAACGGAAAGCGAAAGGGCTGGCCGGCCAGTGCCCGGGACAGGCCGATCAGGCCGAAGAGCACCAGGGCCGAATGCACACAGATGAAATAGAGGATCAGCAGCATCCAGCTCCCCATCGCGTGCAGGCCGCCGATGAGCAGTATCGCCAGGCCCAGGCCCAGCAACAGTGCGCCGGCCCACAGGCTGGCGACCAGGGTCTGGCGCAGATGGCAGCGGGCCAGGGGATCGGCAGGCTGCCCCTTGGCCATCGACCTGCGCCAGAGCCAGAGCAGGATGAGGAAGGCCAGACCCGGCGCGATCAGCAGATTGGCCAGATAGAGACCCTCGGCCGCCACGGCGAGGCGACGGTTGGCTGCGTCGTCTGGGGCAATCATGACTGAACCTGACGCATGAGGAAGGACAGGGCCGGATCGGTTCAGCCGAACACCGCCCGCACCACGTCCATCAGCGCGGCGATGGTGGCCGGTTCATCGGACAGGCTTTCGACGATGGCCACCCGGCAGGCATCCTCGGCGGCGAGGCCGGACTGCATCAGGGTCGCGGCGTAGATCAAGAGGCGTGTGCTGGCCGCCTCTTCCAGGTCCCGGTCTTTCAGCGCCCGCAGGGCACCGGCAAGCTTGACCAGTTGGGCACAACGGGCACCGTCCAGACCGGTCTCGCCCTGCACGATTTCGATCTCCCGTTCCGGCGCCGGGAAGTCGAAACTCAGGCTGACGAAGCGCTGCCGGGTGGAGGGCTTCATGCCCTTGAGCAGGTTCTGATAGCCCGGGTTGTAGGACACCACCAGCATGAAGGAAGGTGGCGCCGCCAGCAGTTCGCCGGTACGGTCGATGGGCAGCACGCGGCGGTCGTCGGCCAGGGGGTGGAGCACCACGGTGGTGTCCTTGCGCGCCTCGACCACCTCGTCCAGGTAGCAGATGCCGCCCAGGCGCACCGCACGGGTCAGGGGACCGTCGCTCCAGATCGTGCCCTCCCCGGAGATCAGGTGGCGGCCCACCAGATCGGCGGCGGTCAGGTCGTCATGACAGGCCACCGTCAGCAAGGGCAGGCCCAGGCGCGCCGCCATGTGGGCGACGAAGCGGGTCTTGCCGCAGCCGGTGGGGCCCTTGAGCAACAGGGGCAGGCGATTCTGCCAGGCCAGTTCGAAGATTTGGGTCTCGTTGCCGGCCGGCGTGTAGCTCGGTATCGGGAGGTCGGCGACCAGGCCCGGTTCGACGATGGTGTTCATGACGATCCCTTCAGATAGGCAAAAACGATTCCGCTGACGACCAGCAGCAGCCAGCCCAGCACGATCCGGCGCCAGAGGGCGGGGGCGTGGCGCAGCTCCATGAAATCGAGGGCAACCAGGCTGCCCTTGACCAGAGCCAGGGCCAGCACGCCGACGATCAGCAGACGGCCGGAGGCCATCCATTCACCCGCGGCGAAGGTCAGGCCGGTGGCGGTCACCAGCAGCACCCAGACGGCTCGGGGCGAGAACTGAAGGAATGAGGAAGTCATGGTCTTCAGCGCATCACGTAAACGAGGGGGAAGAGCACCAGCCAGACCAGATCCACCATGTGCCAGTAGGCGGCGCCGCTCTCCAGACCATTGGCGTTGCCCCGCCCATAGGCCCCGGCCCGGGTCTGTTGCCAGAGCACGGTGAGCACCGCCAGGCCGAGCAGCACATGAAAGAAATGGAAGCCGGTGAGGCCCAGATAGAACATGCTGAAGGTGCTGCTCGACAATTCCATGCCGGCGGCGAAATGGACAGCGTACTCGCTGCCCTTGATGACCACGAAGCCGAGGCCGCAGGCGATGGCGCCCAGCAGTAGGCGGGCGGCGCGGCGGGAATAATCGGTCCGGGCGGCCCGCACGATGGCGACAGCCTGGGCCACGCAGGCGCTGGAAGTGATCAGCAGCAAGGTATTGAGGGCACCGGCGTGACGGTCCAGACTGGCCTGGGCCGCGTCGAACAGGGCCGGATTGCGGGCCCGCGCAAACGCATAGGCGAGAAAGAAGACACCGAAGGCCAGCAGCTCGGCGAGGATGAATATCCATACCGCGAGGTCGCCGCGCAGGTTCGGCGCAGGCAGGACGGTGGCGGGTGGCAAGGCGATGGTGCGGGGCATGACGTAGATGGAATTCAGATTGCAGTCAGGAGGCAGGAAAAAAGCGGGCACCCGGGGGTGCCCGGAACGGGGCGCTGACAAAGCCGCCCCAGGGAGATCAACTCAGGATGTCTTGACCTGGGCCGGCTTGCCGCCGACGAAGAAGCTGACGAGATAGACCAGGAGCCCGATCAGGAAAATCACACCGGTCCATTCCCGCATCCAGTAGAAGACCGAGATCTGATCCTGTACCACCATGAAGGACTGGGGGGTGGCCGAGATACGTTGCAGCCAGACCTGGAGAATGCCCGCGGCGGTGAGGAACAGCGTGATGAAGACCATGGCGATGGTCATCAGCCAGAAGCTCCACATCTCCAGTACCTGGGACTTCTCGCTGTTGGCCTGGCGCCCCCGCAGCAAGGGCATGGCGTAGGAGATCATGGTCAGGTTCACCATCACGTAGGCGCCGTAGAAGGCCATGTGGCCATGGGCGGCGGTGATCTGGGAACCGTGGGTGTAGTAATTCACCGGCGCCAGGGTGTGCAGGAAGCCCCACACGCCAGCCCCCAGGAAGGACATCACACCGGTGCCCAGGGCCCACAGGGTGGCGGCCTTGTTGGGATGCTCGCGACGGCGGCGGTTCACCATGTTGAAGGCGAAGACGGTCATGGCGAAGAAGGGAATCGGCTCCAGGGCGGAGAAGACCGAGCCTATCCACTGCCAGTATTCCGGCGTGCCGATCCAGAAGTAATGGTGTCCCGTGCCGAGCAGGCCGGTGACCAGGGTCAGGGTGATGATCACATACAGCCACTTCTCGATGACTTCCCGATCCACGCCGGTGATCTTGATCAGCACGAAGGCCAGCATCGCACCGAGGATCAGTTCCCAGACGCCTTCGACCCAGAGGTGCACGACGTACCACCAGAACATCTTGTCGAGCACCACGTTGACTGGGTTATAGAAACTGAACAGGAAGAAGACCGCCAGTCCCCACAGGCCGATCAGCAACACGGTGCTGATGGCGGTCTTGCGGCCCTTCAGTACTGTCATGGTGATGTTGAACAGGAAAGCCAGGGCCACCACCACGATCCCCAGCTTGGTCGGCAGGGGCTGCTCCAGGAACTCGCGACCCATGGTTTCCAGCAGGTCGTTGCCGGTCAGCTTGGCCAGGGTCGCGTAGGGCACCGTGAGGTAGCCGACGACGGTCAGGGCGCCGGCTACCAGGAAGATCCAGAACAGGATTTTCGCCAGCTTGGGGCTCCACAACTCGGTTTCCGATTCCTCGGGAATCAGGTAGTAGGCCGCTCCCATGAAGCCGAACAGCAGCCAGACGATGAGCAGGTTGGTGTGGACCATGCGGGCCACGTTGAAAGGGATTGCGGGGAACAGAAAATCCCCCATGACGTATTGCAGGCCCATGACCAGACCGAAAATGATCTGACCCACAAACAGGCCGATGGCGGCGACAAAGTATGGCTTGGCGACCGCCTGGGATGAGTATTGCATGACTCTCTCCTTGGTTGCTTGACTGACGATCAGCCCTGAATGTTGGGCGGCCATTTGGCGGTATCGATCGTGCCCACGTGTTTCAGGAAGGCGGTGATGGCCTCCAGTTCATGATCGGTCAGGTTGAACTGGGGCATGCTGCGGCGGCCGGGAATGCCATTGACCGGACGGCCCTTGATGAAGGCCTTGACGCCATCCTCGCCGTAGCGGGCGACGACATTGCCGAGTTCCGGCGCGAAATAGGCGCCCTCGCCGAGCAGCGTGTGGCAGCCGATGCAGTTGCGGGTTTCCCAGATCTTCTTGCCCTCGACGACCAGGGGCGTGATGTTCTGCCGCATGTCGCGCTTGGGTAGCGTCCGGACGGTGTCGAAGGTCAGCGCAAGGAACAGGAGGAAGAAGAACACCGACCCTCCATAAAACACATTGCGCGCCATCGATTTGGTGAAAACACCACTCATGGTAGTTTCCTCAAGTCATGTTGTGAGTGAGCGGCGCCGGCTTGGCTTGCCACTGTTGTATTGAAAGCCCGGTCCAGGCCGGGAAATGCTTGGTCGTCTGTGATTGTCGCTGTTCTGGCGCGTCCCTCCTGCGATGATGGGTATAAGCTGTAAAAAATATGCAGCTTATAGTAGCGCCATCAAAATCTTAAAGCAAGATTTTTTATGCCTCTTTTGAGTTCCACGGTGCGAGAGGGGCAAAGAAAGGTTGCGGAGCTAGCGCTGGTGATGCAGCTTGACGAATACCTGGGCTGCCATCAGGGCGTCGTTGAAGGCGTCATGCTCCTCACGCCGGGGCAGGTCCAGGTCTTTCAGAATGGTGGCGAAGCGCAGGTCGATGGAAGCGTCGGGGTTCTGGCGGTACTTGTAGTCGTAATAAAGAGCCGAGACCTCGATTTTTCGCTGGGGCAGGGGAATCCCCAGGTAGGGGCGGGCCAGCCGGTCAAGCATGGCCACATCGAACTCCAGGTAATAGCCCACCAGGGGACGGGGACCGACGAATTCCAGGAAACGGTGGATGGCCTCATCCGGCGCCAGGCCTCCCTGCACGTCCATTTCCCGCAGGTGATGGATGCGGATGCTGGAGGCGCTGGGGGCGAGAGTGGGCCTGACCAGCAATTCCAGCCGCTTGCTGGTCAATATTTGCTGGCCCCGAATGGGTACCGCGCCGATGGAAACGATCTCGTCCCGAGCGGTGTCGAGGCCCGTGGTTTCGCAATCCACGGCGACCCATTCTCCGTCCGGCGGTTCGTCGAAGAGGTGGCGGAACTCGGAGCGCAGCAAGCGCCGGCGCCACCAGAGCCCTTGCAGGCGGCGCAGCAGGCTCACTGGACTACCCTCCCCACGGAGGTCGCGAGGCGAACCCCGTGGGGAATTGGAGGACACTCCCCCCAGCCCCCTCCCCGAGGGAGGGGGTGACGGCGGTTGCGGCTCCGGATTGTGTAATGCGCCCCCTCGGGGGGCAACGAACGCAGTGAGCATGGGGTCGTTTCATACTTAAAACCTCAGTTAGCCACAGAGGACACAGAGATCACAGAGGAAGATCAGTAAGTTGCAAGGGGGGGGCAATGACACGCATGTAGGGTGAAATGGCGAACCACGGCAGACCCGCGCCGACTCTGTGTCCTCTGTGATCTCTATGGCTGGATTTGCGGTTTTTAGGTCCATTCAGAATGCCTCCAGGTGGAAGTGGTGGTGCAGCAGGGCCTTGAAGCGTTTTACCTGATGCAGGCAATCCTTGAGAATGTCCCGTTCGAAGGACGTGAGGCTGTCGAGACGGATCAGGGTGTCCGGGGACTGTCCCAGGGCGAGGCTTTGCAGGCCGGCCTTGAGGCGCAGGCCCATCAGGTAATGGAGGGCCTGGGTCAGTTCCTCCGCCATGCCTCGCTCCAGTACCTGGGTCTGGGCCAGGGCCTCAAGCCGGGCCACGGTGCCAACCTGGTTCAAGGCGCCTTCCAGGGCCAGGGCACGCACGCCGTGGACGATGGGAAAGATGCCCTGCTTTTTCAGGTCGATTACGACGCCTTCGTCGGCACCCAGATGCAGTACCCGGGACCACCAGTGTCCCGGTTCGTCAAAGATGTCGATGGCTCGGGCGAAGTGGCCGAAGAAACCGGCGTGGTCAGTGACCAGAGAAAACAGATGGGCTCGGGCTTCCTCCAGCAGTTCGCTGTCTCCGGCTACCGCCGCCCCATCCATGAAGATGGCCAGGTTCATCTGGGATTCGGCGCTGGGCTCATGGACCCAGTGCCGCAGGGTTTCCTTGAAGCGTCCCAGAGACTGGCGCCAGAGGGGGTTCCTGGCCATGATGTTGCCGGGGCATTCCGGGTAACCGAAATTTTTCAGCACCTGATTGAAGTGATTACATGCGTCCTCGATGTCGGCGCCCTGGTAGTCATCGGCGATCAGCAGGGCATTGTCCTGATCCGTACGCAGCACCTGCTCGCCCCTGCCCTCGCTGCCCATCACCAGCAGACAACTGCAGGCCTGTAGCGCGGCGGGGGCCACCAACTGCCAGACTTTGGCAAAAATCTGCCGATTGAGTTCCTGGGCCAGCCGGGCGATCAGTTCCACCTTGACCCCGCCGCCGTCGAGGATGGCGATCAGTCGCTGGACCTGGGGCGCCACCGCTTCCAGGTCCGCCACGCTGTGCGCCTGCTCTATCTGCAAGGAGATGATGTGGGAGTGGTTGGCCAGGAAGCTCAACAGGTCGAGCTGTTCCAGAATGCCGAAGATTCGCTCGCCGTCCAGCACCACCAGGCGGTGAATACCCTTGCGGATCATGGCCACCAGGGCGTCGAAGACGAAATCCTGCCTGTGCACGGTGACCAGCCTGAAGCTGGAAAAGTCCCTGACCCGGAGCCGGGCGCAGTCCTGGCCGGAAATGGCGGCCTTTTGCAGGTCGGTGGTGGTGAAGATGCCCAGGCGCGCCCTGTCATCCACCAGTACGCAGGATATTTTTCGCTCCATCATCAGGCGTACCACTTCGCTCACCGGGGTATCGCCATCCACATGGCAGGCCTGGCGCACGAAGGCCTGGGAGACCCGTGCGGTGAGCAGGGAATGCAGTTCGCGTCGGCCGCCCCGCTCGGCCAGGGCATCGAGCTTCTCGGAAAGCTCCGAAAAGAGCATG
Organism: Denitratisoma oestradiolicum; assembly: GCF_902813185.1. GTDB lineage: Bacteria > Pseudomonadota > Gammaproteobacteria > Burkholderiales > Rhodocyclaceae > Denitratisoma > Denitratisoma oestradiolicum. The sequence goes on along the minus strand of NZ_LR778301.1, from coordinate 3,389,845 downwards.
GCGCCGAACTGGGCATTGGCGGAAATCAGTTCCTGGATCATGTCCTTGGGCAGCAGATAGGTCAGTACTTCCTGGCCGGCGACGAAGCGGCTGCTGCTGTTGCCGGCCACCAGGCCGCGCATGTCGAAGTAGTCGTCGCGGCCATAGCTGGCCACGGTTTCGTCGCCGACCTGCTGAAGGACGACGCCCTTGATCAGGACATGCAGATGGGCGGGGGATGCGTGGGCATCCAGGATCACCTCGCCGGCGCGGTAGTAGCCGATATCCAGGGCGGCTCGCACCCGTTCCCGCTCAGCGGAGTCGAGGCTGTCGAAGGGCGGGGCTGCGAAGTTGAAGGATTTCGGCATGGTCAGCGCTCGTCCGGGGAGAGGTTAACGTGAAAAATCTGCGCCGGAGCCGAGTGTAACCATTGAGCGCAGCGAGCCTATTAGTAGCCCCGCCCTGGGAAGGGGGCGTAGGCGGGGTTGCGCAAAGCACGGCTTCGCGCCGCCGAAGCCGGCCGTGGAACGGGGGTGGAGGGCGTTCAATTTGTCTTTGCGCATTTTCATCCTCGGGGGTGGCGTCGGCGACCATGCGCGTTGATCATGGATTGTGATGGGTCGATGGCGCCGTGCTAGACTTTTTACGTGTCGAAAAAACGGTAGGGGGCAAACCTAACAGGGGTCTCGGTCGCCCCCCGAGGTCACGGATTCCATTGCAGAAGCCGATGCCTCCGAAGACCGCGTAAAGGAGAACAGCGGGCTAACGGTAGTCCGCCACACTTACGTTCAACTTACAGGGATCGTCTCGTCTTATGCGGATTCTGCTGGCGGAGGATGACAGGATAATCGCCGATGGCCTGGTGCGCTCCCTGCGCAAGTCCGGGTTTGTCGTCGATCATGTGCAAAACGGTGTCGATGCGGATACCTCCCTCTTGACTCAGCAGTTCGACCTGCTGATCCTGGACCTGGGCTTGCCCCGGCTCTCGGGCATCGAGGTGCTGAAGCGCCTGCGGGGGCGCAAGTCGCCGCTGCCGGTGCTGATCCTCACCGCCCAGGATGGCGTGGAGGAAAGGGTGCGGGGTCTGGATGCCGGCGCCGACGACTACCTCACCAAGCCTTTCGCCCTGCCGGAACTGGAAGCCCGGGTGCGGGCCCTGACCCGGCGCGGCACCGGCCAGCCGAAGCGGATCGAGGTTGGGGCTCTGGCCTATGACCAAGGGGAGCGGATGGTCTCGGTGGGCGGGCAGGTGGTGGACCTTTCCTCCCGTGAACTGGCCCTGCTGGAAATGCTGCTGTTGCGGGTTGGACGGTTGGTGAGCAAGGAGCACCTGGCCGATCATCTCTGTGGCTGGGGGGATGAAGTCAGTACCAACGCCATCGAGGTCTATGTGCACCGACTGCGCAAGAAACTGGAGCCCTATGGTGTTCGCATCACCACCCTGCGGGGCCTGGGCTACAGTCTGGAAAAGCCCGCCGACCATGCCTGAACGGCGTTTCCGCCGCCTGCAATACGCCTTCAACTCGCTGCTGGGAGAAATTCTGCTGTGGATTCTGACCCTGCTGATGCTGCTCTGGGCCATCAGTGTGGTGATGACCTACCAGGTGGCGGACAGTCTTGCCAATCAGCCCTATGACGAACAACTGGCCACCGAGGTGCGCGGCCTGAGCCGCCTGGTCTCGGTCAATCAGGGCCGGGTGACGGCCAACTTCCCCGGCCCGGCCCGGGAGATCCTCCGCGCCGACAGCAAGGACCGGGTGTATTTCCAGATACTCGGTCCGGACGGCCATCTGGTGGCGGGTGACAAGGACCTGCCGACCGTGGATGCCCCGGATGTCACGGACGGAACGGTGGTCCTGTTCCGTGACGACGCGATCCTGGACGACGAGGTGCGGGTGGCCTACAGTTTTCTTTCCCTGATCCCGGACCAGGCGCCGGTCCTGGTCCAGGTGGCGGAGACTCGCAAGAAGCGGCTGGGGCTGGCGGCAAGCATCGTCTCCGGGGTCATCGTGCCCCAGTTCGTTATCGTGCCTCTGGCGGTGCTGCTGGTCTACCTGGGGCTGACCCATGGCATTACTCCCCTGCAACGTCTTCAGCAGGAACTGCACAGCCGCCTGCCCTCCGATCTGGCACCGATAAGCGTGAAGGGCATTCCCATGGAGATCCGCCCCATCCTGGAGGCGCTCAATGACGTGATGGCCCGCCTCGACGACAACCTGAAGGTGCAGCGACGTTTCATCGCCGACGCGGCCCATCAGTTGAAGACGCCCCTGACGGGGCTGCGCACCCAGACCGAGTTGGCCTTGGGCGAAACCACCTCCGAGGCCATGCGCCGGGGTTTGCGGCAGGTGGACCTGAGCGCCGAGAACCTCACCCATCTCATCCAGCAACTGCTCTCCCTGGCCCGTGCCGAGGCCAGCAGCAGCGCCGAGGCGGACTTTGCGCCGGTGGACCTGAATGAGCTGGTCCGTGTCGTGGCCCAGGAATGGGCCGACCGGGCACTGGAGCGCCGCATCGACCTGGGCTTCGAGTCCCCAGGTCTGCCCCTGTGGGTAAGGGGTAACCCCTTCCTGCTTCACGAGATGTTCACCAACCTGATCGACAATGCCATCAAGTACACCCCCCCGGGAGGGTTGGTCACGGTGCGTACCAGTGGTGACCACGAGGCCTGTCGCATCGAGATCGAGGACTCCGGCATCGGCATCCCGGAGGAAGACCGGCAGCGCGTCTTCGAACGCTTCTACCGGGCCCTGGGCACAGAGACCGACGGCAGCGGCCTGGGGCTTTCCATCGTCAAGGAAGTCTGCGAGCTGCATCGGGGCAGCATCGCCATCGATAACCCCATGGGCGGCAAGGGAACCCTGGTGCGAGTGAGTCTTCCCGCCGCGCCTGTGATGTAAGCCGCAAGTAAGTCTCCCTGCCTAGGATGAAATTGCCGATGGTCCGTGCACGGAGAATATCCGGAGCGAATCGGACCTCCGCAAGCGGGTAGCCAATACACATACAAAGAGGAGACATCATGGCTAACGGGTCAGCGAGTCAGGTAATCGGCAGGGGTACACCACCCGCAGCCGGACAGTCATCCAAGGGCATCACCAGGGAAGAAGGCAAGGTCATATTCGCCTCGTCCCTGGGCACCGTGTTCGAGTGGTACGACTTCTATCTCTACGGCTCCCTCGCCGCCATCATCAGCAAGCATTTCTTTTCCGGCGTCAATGAGACCACAGCCTTCATCTTCGCCCTGCTGGCCTTTGCCGCCGGCTTCGCGGTGCGGCCCTTTGGCGCCATTGTGTTCGGTCGACTGGGCGACCTGATCGGTCGCAAGTACACTTTCCTGGTAACCATTCTGATCATGGGCCTGTCCACGGCGGTGGTGGGCATGCTGCCCACCTACTCCCAGATCGGCATGGCCGCTCCCATCATCCTGATTTCCCTGCGTCTGTTGCAGGGCCTGGCCCTGGGCGGCGAGTACGGCGGCGCCGCCACCTACGTGGCCGAGCATGCGCCCCCCGGCAAGCGTGGCCTGTTCACCAGCTTCATTCAGACCACGGCCACCCTGGGTCTGTTCCTCTCCCTGCTGGTGATCATGGTCTGTCGCATCACCCTGGGCAAGGAATTCGACGAGTGGGGCTGGCGCATTCCCTTCCTGATCTCGATCCTGCTGCTGATCGTCTCGGTCTATATCCGGATGCAGTTGAATGAGTCACCCATCTTCGAAAAGATGAAGGCCGAGGGCAAGGGTTCCAAGGCGCCCCTCACCGAGTCCTTCGCCCGCTGGGACAACCTCAAGGTCGTCATCATGGTGCTGCTGGGGGGCACCGCCGGTCAGGCGGTGGTCTGGTACACGGGCCAGTTCTATGCCCTGTTCTTCCTGTTGCAGACCCTGAAGGTGGACCCTCAGACCGCCAACCTGCTGATCGCCGGCTCCCTGGCCATCGGCACGCCCTTCTTCGTGATCTTCGGCGCCCTGTCGGACAAAATAGGCCGCAAGCCCATCATCATGATTGGCTGCATCATGGCCGCCCTGACCTACTTCCCGATCTTCAAGGCCATCACCGAGTTCGGCAATCCGGACATCTTCAAGGCCCAGCAGACCAATCCGGTGGTGGTAGTGGCGGACCCGGCCCAGTGCTCCTTCCAGTTCGACCCGGTGGGCAAGGCCAAGTTCACCAGCTCCTGCGACCTGGCCAAGAGCTGGCTGGCGAAGAAATCCATTCCCTATGCCAACGAGGTGGCCGCGCCAGGCACGGTGGCATTGATCCGGGTCGGCCCGAAGGTGATCACCAGTTTCGAGGGCACCCGCCTGCCGGGTGACCAGTTCAAGGTCAGAAATGCCGAGTTCGGCAAGGCGATGGATGAGGCGATCAAGACCGCCGGCTATCCGGCCAAGGCGGACCCCAACAAGATCAACATCCCCATGGTGCTGGCGCTGCTGACGGTGCTGGTGATCTATGTGACCATGGTCTATGGTCCCATCGCCGCCTGGCTGGTGGAACTTTTCCCGGCCCGCATCCGTTACACTTCCATGTCACTGCCCTATCACATTGGCAACGGCTGGTTTGGTGGCTTCCTGCCCACGGTGGCATTTGCGATGGTGGCGGCGACCGGTGATATTTACTATGGCCTCTGGTACCCCATTGTGATTGCGGTGATGACGGCGGTGCTGGGCACTCTGTTCCTGCCGGAGACCAAGGATCGCGCGATCCACCACGACGCATGAAGTGAATCGCTGCCCCGGGCTCCGGCCCGGGGATGGCGGAGGATGGAAATGAGCAGGATTGCCTACCTTGTGCCGATCATGCCTCGATCGGGCAACCCTTGAAACGCAACATGAAGCTGGCGCTACTGGCAGACATTCACAGTAATCTGGAGGCCCTGGAAGCCTGCCTTGCCCATGCCCGCAGCCGGGGTGCTGAGCGCTTTATCTTCATCGGCGATCTGGTGGGTTACAACGCCGACCCCGAGGCCGTGCTGTTGCGGGTGATGGAACTGGTGCGCCGAGGCGTGGCGCTGGCGGTGAAGGGCAATCACGATGCCGCCGTGGCCGGCGACGATCGGGACCGGATGAACGAGGCTGCTGCCGTGGCGGTGCGCTGGACTCGGGAACGCCTGCCGACGGAGATGCTCGGCTTCCTGGCTGACCTGCCCCTTTACATCCGCCAGGACCGCATGTTGTTCGTCCATGCCAGTGCCGCTGCGCCGGAACGCTGGACCTACATCGACAACAGCCTGCGCGCCGCCGCCAGCATGAATGCCACCGACGCAACTCATATCTTTTCCGGGCATGTGCATGATCCGGTGCTCTATTACATGGGGGCCGACCATCGGCCTCAACCCTTCATGCCGGCCTATGGCATTCCCATCCCGGTGGGGCGGCATCGACACTGGCTGGCCATCGTCGGCTCCTGCGGCCAGCCCCGAGACGGAGACCCGGCGGCACGCTATGTCGAAATGGACGTGGGCCGGGCCATGGTGACTTTCCATCGTATCCCCTACGACCACATGTCGGCGGCCCGCAAGGTCCGCCAGGCCGGTCTGCCGGAGGAGTTCGCCAGGCGGCTTGAAACCGGGGGCTGACGCGCATGGTTGCCAGCACCGCCCACGAGGATGAAATGCGCCAAAGCAAATTGAACGCCCCCTACCCCCATCCCGGGGCGGGGCTACTCATCGGCTCGCCACACTCGACCGTCACACTCGGCTCCGTTGATGCTTTCTTACGCTGACCATGTATCCCTATCTGGAATCCGGCGACGAGATTGATGGACTGCGGGTCATCAACCGCGTCCATGCGGGAGGCATGGCCCTGCTCTATCGCGTCGAGGGCAGCGAGGCTGCTTACCCGCTGATCCTCAAGGTTCCACGCCTGGGACAGGGGGACGATCCGGTGGCGGTGGTGAGCTACGAAGTGGAGCGCATGATGCTGGGCGCCCTGTCGGGACCCCATGTACCGCGCCTGGCCGCCATCGGGGATCTGGAAAAGCTGCCCTACCTGGCTATGGAGTTCATCGACGGCCACTCCCTCAAAGAATTGGCTGAAGCGGGCCTCATGCCGGTGGAGACCCTGGCCAGAAGGATGGCGGCGGTGGCCACTGCGGTACACCACCTGCATCAACAGAAGCTGGTGCATCTGGATCTCAAGCCCTCCAATGTGATGTTCCGCCGCAATGGCCAGGTGGTGCTGATCGACCTGGGCCTGGCCCACCACGCCCATTTCCCCGATTTGCTGGCGGAAGAGTTCCGCAAGCCCATTGGTTCGGCGCCCTACATGGCGCCGGAACAGGTGGTGGGCCTGCGCTGCGATCCCCGCAGCGATATTTTCGCCCTGGGGGCGATGTTGTACGAGCTGGCCACGGGGCGCATGCCCTTCGGCTCTCCCGACAGCGTGCGGGGCTTGCGTCGCCGCCTCTACGAGGCCCCTCCACCGCCCCGGCTGGTCAATCCCGACCTGCCCCCCTGGTTGCAGGAAATCATCCTGCACTGCCTGGAAGTGGATGCCCGCAAGCGCTATGCCACAGCCGCCCAGTTGGCCTTCGATCTGGCCCATCCGTCCCAGGTCGCCGTAGGGCCACGGGGCCACCTGAGCACCCATGGCAACTGGCTACACCGCCTGCAACGCCGGCTGGTGGCAGCCGGCTACGAACCGGCTCCCTGTCCGTCCCAGGGCCGTAGCGCTCCTGCCTCCATGGTGCTGGTGGGGGTCGATTCCCAGTCCCCCAACCCGCAACAGACCGAGGCTTTGCAGGAAATGGTCCGACGCACGGCCGAAGCCCACGAGTATTTACGCATCGCCCTGGCGACGGTAATCCGGCCCCATCCGCTGTTGGGCAGCAGTTATGTGGAGGAGAGCGGTGGCCGGACCCATATCCGGTACCTGGTGGAATTGCGGCACTGGGCACGGGGCATCGGTATCGATGAGGGACGACTGACCTTCCATGTGCTGGAGGATGACGATCCCGCCCAGGCATTGCTCGACTATGCCCGGATCAACCGGGTGGATCACATCCTGATCGGCGCTTCCACGCCGGGGAATGCTCTGGAAAGGGGGCTGCGCCCCTTACTGGGCAGCGTTGCCTCGCGGCTGTCACAGGAAGCGCCCTGTAGCGTGACCATTGTCCGTTCCCCGCACTGAGGGCTCCAGGGCGGGGTATCATTTCGCCCGATTCAGGCAACAGGATGGCGAACTTGGGCAAGTGGTTGGTGTTGATACTGGTGGTCTGGCTGGTCTACGCCCTCTGGCGTCGATCCTTGGCGTCCGGTCGGCGGGCCGGACCCGCCGCTCCTACTGGCGAAGCCATGGTGGCCTGTAGCCACTGTGGCCTGTATGTCCCCGCTGGTGAAGTCCACCTGGGGCACGACGGTCTTCCCTATTGCTGTGCCCAGCATGGTCGGCTGGGACCGAGGCGGTGAGCTCCCCGCCCATACCCGGCGGGAGCGCCCCTCCCAATCCCGAGTCCTACTGGCGGTCCCTGCAATACTTCAATCTGTTCCGATTGGTGATGGCAACCGTGTTCGTCGCCGCCACCCACCTGTCTGGTCGCCCCCAGACCCTGGGAAGTGTGGCGCCGACAATGGCGTTCTGGGTCAGCAGCTTTTATCTGGCCGGGGCTGTGCTGCTGATGCTGTTGCCCCGACTGACCCGGCGCTCCAGATTCAACCGCCAACTGAGTGCGGCGGTCGGCATCGACATTCTGGCCATCACCCTGTTGAGCCATGCCAGCAGCGAAGCCTACGGCAGCCTGAGCTATCTGCTGCTGGTGGTGCTGGCAGCGGCCGGGCTGGTGGGACAGGGGCGGCTGGTACTGTTCTACGCGGCCCTGGCTTCCCTGGTCGTGCTGCTGGAACAGGGTTACCGGACGCTGGGGGGCGGAGCCGACGTGGAGGACCTGAGCCGGGCCGCCGGTCTTTGTATCGGTTTCTTTGGCACGGCCATTTCCGCCCACCTGTTGGCTCGTCGTGCCCTGATCAACGAAGCCCTGGCCGAGCAACGCCGTATCGAGCTCGACGGCCAGTCGCGCCTGAATCGACGCATCATCCGGGACATGCAGGACGGTGTGCTGGTGGTGGATGCCCAGGGCACCGTGCGTCATCACAATCCCCGGGCGGAGATTCTCTGCAATGTCTATCGGGTGCCGGAAGCGCCGACCCTCAAGGACTTTTCCACCGAGCTGTCCCGGCGTTATCCCCAGTGGCGGGAAGCCGGTCGGGAGGTGGCGGACATTCTCGATCTGCCGGGAGGGCATTCCCTGCGGGTACGCTATCTGCCGCCGGGGGAAAGCGATCTGGCGCTGCTCTATCTGGAGGACCTGATCCTGGTTCAGGCCCAGGCGCGGCAGTTGAAGCTGGCTGCCCTGGGCCGCCTGACCGCCAACATGGCCCATGAAATCCGCAACCCCCTGGCGGCCATCAGCCATGCCGCCGAACTGATGGCGGAGGACAGCGGCAACGAGGCGGGCATCCGCCTCACCCGCATCATCGGCGAGAACACCCAGCGCCTCAATCGCATCGTCACCGAGGTGCTCGAACTGGGACGGCGCGACCGGGCCAATATCGAGCCCATTGTTCTGGCCGATTTCGTCGCGGCCTTCCTTGATGAGTTCACCATCATCGAGCCACGGGCGGCCAATTTCGTCGAGTCCCGCATCGAACCAGGACTGATCCTGTATTTCGATCGGGGGCATCTGAACCGGGTACTGCTCAACCTGGTGGGCAATGCCATGCGCTATTGTCAGGAACGGCCCGGCAGCATCCTGATCGATACTCCGCGGCCGGCCAGGCTCGACGGCATGGTGGAGTTGCATGTGCGGGACGACGGACCCGGCATCGACGGCGAGGGGCGCTTCCATGTCTTCGAGCCGTTTTTCACTACCCGTAGCGGCGGCACCGGCCTGGGACTTTATATCGCACGGGAGCTGTGCGACGCCAACGGGGGCAGCCTGGAACTGATGGAAGGCGAAGGCGGCGCGCATTTCCGCATCATCGGCAGGAGAGGGAATGGCAACGAATCTTGAACGCGCGAGCAAGGCCCGGCTGAGGGTGCTGGTCGTAGACGACGAGGCCGATATCCGGGAGCTGCTGGATCTGACCCTGGCGCGCATGGGCCTGGGCTGCGATTGCGTCGGCACCCTGGCCGAGGCACGGCGCCTGCTGGCCCAGGGCAGCCACCATCTTTGCCTGACCGACATGCGCCTGCCCGACGGCGACGGCCTGGAACTGGTGCGTCATATCGGCGAGCATGTGCCGGACATGCCGGTGGCGGTGATCACGGCCCACGGCAGCGCGGAGAATGCCGTCTCGGCCCTCAAGGCGGGCGCCTTCGACTACCTGACCAAGCCGGTGTCCCTGGACCAGTTGCGCGCCCTGGTCAAAAGCGCAATGGAGCTTCCCGTGGCGGTGGAACAGCGGGAACAGATCGCCGCCCCATCCCTCTTGGGCCAGTCCCCGGCCATGACGGAGGCGCGGGATTTGATCGAGCGCATGGCCCGTAGCCAGGCGCCGGTCCATATCACCGGTGAATCCGGCAGCGGCAAGGAACTGGCGGCGCGGCTGATACATCGCATGGGTGCCCGCCAACAGGGCCCCTTCGTGCCGGTGAACTGCGGCGCCATTCCGGAAAACCTGATGGAAAGCGAGTTCTTCGGCTACCGCAAGGGCGCCTTCACCGGTGCGGACGCCGACCGGGACGGTTTTTTCCAGGTGGCCCAGGGCGGCACCCTGTTCCTCGACGAGGTGGCCGATCTGCCCCTGTCCATGCAGGTCAAATTGCTACGTGCGATCCAGGAAAAGAAAGTGCGCCGGGTCGGCAGTCCGGGGGAGGAGTCGGTGGATGTCCGCCTGATCAGCGCCACGCACCAGAATCTGCGGCGTCAGGTGGAGCAGGGTCGTTTCCGTCAGGACTTGCAGTTCCGCCTCAATGTGCTCGAATTGCGCATGCCGGCCCTGCGCGAATGCCGCGAGGACATCCCCTTGCTGGCGACTCGTGTGCTCGAACGGCTGGCCGCCCAGGCCGCATCGGACCCGGCTCCGTCCCTGACCGCCGCCGCCCTCCGGGCATTGTCTGATTATCCCTTCCCGGGCAATGTGCGGGAACTGGAGAACATCCTGGAGCGTGCCCTGGCCCTGCGCACCACGGACTGCATCGACAGCGGCGACCTCAACCTGATCCCGCCGGCTGAAAATCAGGAAGTCCCGCCCCTGGGACAACTGTCCCTCCAGGATCACCTGGACCGGGTGGAGCGACAGGCCATCCTGGAAGCGCTGCAAAAGACCCGCTTCAACCGCACCGCCGCCGCCCGGTTGCTCGGCGTCACCTTCCGTTCCCTGCGCTATCGCATGGAACGGCTTGGACTGAACGACTGATGTCTCTGACGTGGACGGCAGCGTCCGATGGACGCATCGCGGAAGCGGCGATTCAGCTCTCACCCAATCATGACCCGCGACCAGTGGGGCAGGTGATCGATCTGGTGGTCATTCATGCGATCAGCCTGCCCCCGGGGGAATTCGGCGGCCCCGGTGTGGAGCAGTTGTTCACCAACCGCCTCGACCCCGATGCCCATCCTTACTACCGGGACATCGCCGGGCTGCGGGTCTCGGCCCATTTCTTCATCCGCCGGGACGGCCAGTTGATCCAGTGGGTGCCCTGCGAACTGAGGGCCTGGCACGCGGGCGTCTCCTGCTGGCAGGGACGGCAGCGCTGCAACGACTTTTCCATTGGCATCGAGCTGGAAGGCTGCGACGAACAGGCCTTTACCGATGCCCAGTATCAGGTGCTGACGGAACTGATCGCGGCGCTGCGCCAGCGTTATCCCATTGCCGCCATTACCGGCCATTCCGACATCGCCCCCGAGCGCAAGACCGACCCGGGTCCCCATTTCGACTGGTCGAGAATTTCCTGACGCTCCGCATCCTGCCGCACCCGGAAAAGCACCCGCAATACCTTGTCCGACTTGCGCTCCCGACACGCAAGACTAGGATGGGTGGGCATCCATCACCAAACAGCATTGCCGCGTAAATACCAACGGCATTTTCATGAAAATCGCAATGCCGCAGATAAACGCAATGATGGATAGAAAAACGTGAGGAATTCATTGCTTTCCCTCGCTTGGAAACAATGAATAATCCGCGCTAACCCAAAGTACGGGTTGAGTTTGAACAGTTGCTGGTGTTTCCTTTCGTTAATCCACCTAGGAGGTTCGTCATGGCTGAACAAAAGAAAGCCAAGAAACCCGCCGCTAAGAAGCCCGCGGCAAAACCGGTAGCGAAGAAGCCCGTCGCCGCCAAGAAGCCCGCCACTGCGAAGAAGCCCGTCGCCGCCAAGAAGCCCGCCACTGCGAAGAAGCCCGTCGCTGCCAAGAAGCCTGCTGCTGCGAAGAAGCCTGTGGCGAAGAAGCCGGTCGCGGCGAAGAAGCCTGCTGCTGCGAAGAAGCCGGTTGCTGCCAAGAAGCCTGTGGCGAAGAAGCCGGTCGCGGCCAAGAAGCCTGCTGCTGCGAAGAAGCCGGTTGCTGCCAAGAAGCCTGTGGCGAAGAAGCCGGTCGCTGCCAAGAAGCCTGTGGCGAAGAAGCCGGTCGCTGCCAAGAAGCCTGTGGCGAAGAAGCCGGTCGCTGCCAAGAAGCCGGTTGCTGCCAAGAAGCCGGTTGCTGCGAAGAAGCCTGCTGCGGCGAAGAAGCCTGCTGCGGCGAAGAAGCCGGTCGCTGCCAAGAAGCCGGTTGCTGCCAAGAAGCCGGTTGCTGCCAAGAAGCCGGTTGCTGCCAAGAAGCCGGTTGCTGCGAAGAAGCCGGTCGCTGCCAAGAAGCCGGTCGCTGCCAAGAAGCCTGCTGCTGCGAAGAAGCCGGCTGCGAAGAAAGTGGCTGCTGCCAAGCCTGCCGCTGCCCCCACGCCCGCTGCGTCGACTCCATCGACTGCTGCCGCGCCGGGGTTGAAGTCGTCGCTGAATCCGGCGGCGGCCTGGCCTTTCCCGACCGGCTCGCGTCCTTAATTGGATCGACGCACGCGGACGGGTTCCCTCCTGTTCGCGTGTTTTCCGGGCGTGCGGGGAGCTTAGGCTCCACCGCACGTTTTTATTTGGGGCACCGTTCCCCAGCGCCGGCCCGAACTACTGCCCCCTGAGCTTCATGCGCCGATAGCCACTGGGTGGCAGACCTGTCCAGACCATGCAGGCCCGATAGAACGCCGAGGGATCGGCAAAGCCCAGGTCAGCGGCAATGCGGGCGACGGGTAGACTCGTCTTGGTCAGGCGCGACAGGGCCAGATCCCGCCGCAGGGCATCCTTGATCGCGCGAAAACTCGATCCTTCATCCGCCAGGCGCCGATGCAGTGTACGGGGAGCCAGACCCAGTCGGGCCGCCACGACATTCTGATCGGGCCAGTCCGGCAGCGTCTGCCTCAGGATGTCCCTCACCCGCAATACCAGTTCACGATCGCGACGATAAAGCAGGGTCAGCTTGCCCGGGGCTCCATCGAGAAATTTCAGCAACGCCGTTTCGTCGCGACGGATCGGCAGTTCCAGCAGATTGGCCGAGAAGCGCGCACACATCACGGGACAGTCGAAGTGACTGCGCTCGGTGTAGATCATGGCGTAGTCATCGGCATGGGCGGGACGGGGATAGGGAAAGTCTACGGTATCCAGGGCAATGCCCCGACCCGCCAGCCAGCAGGCCATGCCGTGCAGCAGGCGCAGCAGCCATTCCAGGGCAAAACGACGCTCGATAACGAGGTGGCGGCACTCCGTGATTTCCAGGCAGGCCGAGCCCCCCTCGCGCTTCAGTTCGACCGCCAGATCCGGCAGCACCAGCCTCAGGAAGCGGGTGATGCGCTCCAGGGCGCTCCCCAGGTCGGGGGCGGTAATGGCTGCCCGGCAAAGAAACTCCAGGGTGCCGAGGCGCAGGGGCGATGAGAACAAGCCGAATCCTTCATCGTCCATGGTATCGACGATGCGGTTGTAGAGCGCGGCGTAGCGCTCGATGGGTACGCGGGTACCATCATCCGCCAGACAGCCGGGCTCGATGTTTTCCGCCAGCAGCAGGGGCCCGATGTCATCACCCCGATGGACCATGCCCGCCACCATGCCACGCACAAAGGCGATGGCAACGGTGGTGCGGCGGCGTGGAATGGAGGAAGCTGACATGTGGCTGATTTTGCACGATCTGCGGCGGTTTGAACACTGGTGTTCCCTGGCTATGCTGCATAAGATTGCGCCACTTCTGAGTTTTTAAACATTTCTATGGGGCCGCCCAGATGTTGGCGGAAATCGACAAGCGGCGCCCCAAGGGGAAATCGATCATGAGCACATCCGCAAAATCCAAGGGCACGGCTTCCTACAAACCCCACAACAAGGTGCGTTTCGTCACCGCCGCTTCCCTCTTTGATGGTCATGACGCCTCCATCAACATCATGCGCCGGATACTCCAGTCCACCGGCGTCGAGGTGATCCACCTGGGCCACAATCGCTCGGTGGAAGAGGTGGTGAACGCGGCCCTCCAGGAAGACGCGCAGGGTATCGCCGTCTCCTCCTACCAGGGCGGTCATGTGGAGTACTTCAAATACATGATCGACCTGCTGCGGCAGCGGGGCGGGGAGAACATCCAGGTCTTCGGTGGCGGCGGCGGCGTCATCGTGCCGGCGGAAATCCGCGAACTGATGGACTACGGCGTGACCCATCTCTATTCCGTCGAAGATGGCCGGAAGATGGGACTCCAGGGCATGATCAACCACATGATCCAGTGCTGCGACCTGGACCTGTCCCCCCTCGCCCCCCAGGACTTGAGCGGACTGGCGAGCGGCGACCGGCGCGCCCTGGCGCGGATCATCACCGCCCTGGAGAACGAGGCCTGGCCCCAGGCCCTGCGCGACGACCTGATCGCCCAGGCCGCCGCACTGACGGTGCCCACCCTGGGCATCACCGGCACCGGCGGCGCCGGCAAGTCCAGCCTCACCGACGAACTGATCCGCCGCTTCCGCCTGGACCAGGACGACCAGTTGAAGATCGCCGTGATCTCCATCGACCCCTCCCGCAAGCGCACCGGCGGCGCCCTGCTGGGAGACCGCATCCGCATGAATGCCATTGAGCATCCCAACATCTACATGCGCTCCCTGGCCACCCGGGACACGGGCAAGGAAGTCTCCCGCGCCCTGCCCGAAGTGATCGCCGCCTGCAAGCTGGCGGGCTTCGATCTGGTGGTGGTCGAGACCTCCGGCATCGGCCAGGGTGATGCGGCCATCGTGCCCCACGTGGGCACCTCGCTCTATGTGATGACGCCTGAATTCGGCGCCGCCAGCCAGCTGGAAAAGATCGACATGCTGGACTTCGCCGACTTTGTCGCCATCAACAAGTTCGACCGCCGGGGCGCCATGGACGCCTTGCGCGATGTGAGCAAGCAGGTCCAGCGCAACCGGGAACAGTTCGACCGCGCCCCCGACGACATGCCGGTGTTCGGCACCCAGGCCAGTCGCTTCAACGATGATGGCGTCACCGCCCTCTACCAGGCCCTGGCACCCCGACTGGCGGAACAGGGCCTCAAGCTCGCCGCCGGCAGGCTGCCCCCGGTAACGGTACGACACTCCTCCCAGGGCCGGGCCATCGTGCCGGCGGAACGCATCCGCTATCTGGCCGAGATTGCCGACACCCTGCGCGGCTATCACCGGCAGGTCGGCGAGCAGTCCCGGATCGCCCGGGAGCGCCAGTCCCTGCGCATCGCCAAGGGTTTGTTCGAGCGCTGCGACAAGCCTGCCGCCGATTTCGATGACCTGATCGCCCTCAAGGATGGCGAGCTGACGCCCCACAGCCGCAAGCTGCTGGCCCAGTGGCCCGACCTGGTCAAGGCCTATGCCGGCGACGAATACGTGGTGAAGATCCGCGACCAGGAGATCCGCACCGGGCTGATTTACGAGTCCCTCTCCGGCACCAAAATTCGCAAGGTGGTGCTGCCCCGCTTCGAGGACGAGGGCGAGACCCTGAAATTCCTGATGCGGGAAAACGTGCCCGGCTCCTTTCCCTATACCGCCGGGGTCTTCGCCTTCAAGCGCGAGGGCGAGGACCCGACCCGCATGTTTGCCGGCGAGGGCGACGCCTTCCGCACCAACCGCCGTTTCAAGAAGGTTTCCGAGGGCATGCCGGCCCACCGCCTGTCCACCGCCTTCGATTCCGTGACCCTCTACGGCTGCGACCCGGATCGGCGCCCGGACATCTACGGCAAGATCGGCAATTCCGGCGTCTCCATCGCCACCCTGGACGACATGAAGGTGCTCTACTCGGGCTTCGACCTCTGCGCGCCGAGCACCTCCGTCTCCATGACCATCAACGGCCCGGCGCCGATGATCCTGGCCATGTTCTTCAACACCGCCATGGATCAGCAGCTCGACAAGTTCCGCGCCGACAACGGCCGCGAGCCTTCCGAGGACGAGGCCGAGAAGATCCGCGAATGGGTGCTCTCCAACGTCCGCGGCACGGTCCAGGCCGACATCCTGAAGGAGGACCAGGGCCAGAACACCTGCATCTTCTCCACGGAATTCGCCCTGAAGATGATGGGGGACATCCAGGAATTCTTCGTCCATCAACAGGTGCGAAATTTCTATTCGGTGTCCATCTCCGGTTACCACATCGCCGAAGCGGGGGCCAATCCCATCTCCCAGTTGGCCTTCACCCTGGCCAACGGCTTCACCTATGTGGAAAGCTACCTGGCCCGGGGCATGCACATCGATGACTTCGCCCCCAACCTCAGCTTCTTCTTCAGCAATGGCATGGACCCGGAGTATTCGGTGATCGGCCGAGTGGCCCGCCGCCTCTGGGCCGTGGCCATGAAGCACAAGTACGGCGCCAACGAGCGCAGCCAGAAACTCAAGTACCACATCCAGACCTCGGGCCGCAGCCTCCATGCCCAGGAGATGGACTTCAATGACATCCGCACTACCTTGCAGGCCCTGATCGCCCTCTACGACAACTGCAACAGCCTGCACACCAACGCCTACGACGAGGCCATCACCACCCCCACCGAAGAGTCGGTGCGCCGGGCCATGGCGATCCAGCTCATCATCAACCGGGAGTGGGGCGTCTCCAAGAACGAGAACCCCAACCAAGGCGCCTTCATCATCGAGGAACTCACCGACCTGGTGGAAGAGGCCGTGCTCAAGGAGTTCGAGGCCATTTCCTCCCGGGGCGGGGTGCTGGGGGCCATGGAAACCGGCTACCAGCGCGGCAAGATCCAGGAGGAGTCCCTGCACTACGAGCACATGAAGCACGACGGCTCCTATCCCATCATCGGCGTGAACACCTTCCTCAATCCCCACGGCAAGGGCGTGCCGGACCAGATCGAACTGGCCCGCTCCACCGAAGAGGAGAAGCAGTCCCAGCTTGTCCGCCTGGCGGACTTCCAGGCCCGCAATGCCGGCACTTCCCCGGACTGGCTGCGAAAATTGCAACAGGCGGTAATCGCCAACGACAACGTCTTCGAGGTACTGGTGGGAGCGGTACGCCACTGCTCCCTGGGACAAATCTCCGGCGCCCTCTATGAAGTGGGCGGACAATACCGGCGCAGCGCCTGAGGCGGGAACACCGCACCATTGTTGAAAGGATCATGACCATGAACACCTATACCGCTCCCCTGAAGGACATCCGCTTCGTGCTGAAGGAACTGGCCGGCCTGGAAGCCATTTCCCGCCTGCCCGGCTGCGAGGAAGCCACTCCGGAAGTGGTGGACGCCATCCTCGACGAGGCCGCCCGCTTTGCCGGCGGCGTGCTGGCCCCCCTCAAGCGCAGCGGCGACCTGGAGGGTGCCCATTGGCAGGACAAGGGGGTGACGCCGCCCCAGGGCTTCAAGGAAGCCTATCGCCAGTTCGCCGACAACGGCTGGTCCGCCCTGCCCTGCCAGCCGGACCACGGCGGCCAGGGCCTGCCCAAGCTGGTGGCGGCGGCGGTCTCGGAAATGTGGAAATCCGCCAACCACGCCTTCTCTCTCTGCCCCATGCTGACCATGGGGGCCATCGAAGCCCTGGAACTGGTGGGCAGCCCGGAGCAGAAGGCCACCTACCTGCCGAAGATGATCAGCGGTGAGTGGACCGGCACCATGAACCTCACCGAATCCCAGGCCGGCTCCGACCTGGCGGCCATCCGCACCCGGGCCGTGCCCCAGGGCGACGGCACTTATCGCCTGTTCGGCCAGAAGATCTTCATCACCTGGGGCGACCACGACATGACGGACAACATCGTCCATCTGGTCCTGGCCCGCACCCCGGACGCGCCCGAGGGCGTCAAGGGCATCTCCCTCTTCGTGGTGCCCAAGTTCCTGGTCAATGCCGACGGCACCCTGGGTGAGCGCAACGACGCCTGGTGCGTCTCCATCGAGGAAAAGCTGGGCATCCACGCCAGTCCCACCTGCGTCATGGCCTTCGGCGACAACGGCGGTGCCGTGGGCACCCTGGTGGGCAAGGAGAACGAGGGCCTGAAGTACATGTTCATCATGATGAACGCGGCCCGCTTTGCCGTCGGCATGGAAGGCCTGGCCAATGCCGAGGGCGCCTACCAGAAGGCCCTGGGCTATGCCCGGGAGCGTATCCAGAGCCGCGCCATCGAGGGTTCGGCGGGTTCCGTGGCCATCGTCCATCACCCGGATGTGCGACGCATGCTGATGACCATGAAGTCCCAGGTGGAAGCCATGCGCGCCCTGGCCTACAGCGTGGCCGGCATCCATGACCTGGCCCAGCACCATCCCGAGGCCGCCGAACGGGCCCGCAATCAGGCCCTGGTGGACCTGATGATTCCCGTGGTCAAGGGCTGGCTGACCGAGACCGGCATCGAAGTGGCCTCCCTGGGGGTGCAGATTCACGGCGGCATGGGCTACATCGAGGAAACCGGCGCCGCCCAGTTCCTCCGTGATGTTCGCATCACCACCATCTACGAGGGCACCACCGGCATCCAGGCCAACGACCTGATCGGCCGCAAGATCGCCCGGGAGGGCGGCAGCACCGTCCGTGCCCTGCTGGAAATGATGCAGGCCACCCGGATCGAGGCGGCACGCCAGGAAGGCGACGGATTCGCCGCCATCGCCCACCAGTTGGGCCGAGGCATCGCCGCGGCGGAGCAGGCCGTGGATTACATCGTCGGCCACTACAACAGCGATGTGCGGGTCGTGGCGGCCGGCGCCGTGCCCTTCCTCAAGCTGATGGGCATTGTCTGCGGCGGCTGGTCCATGGCCCGGGCCGCCCTGGCAGCCCAGGCCCGTATCCAGGCCGGCGAGACCGATGCCTTCCATCCCGCCAAGATCACCACCGCCCGCTTCTTCGCCGAACACCTGCTTCCCCAGGCCCCGGCCCTGACCGAGGTAATCATCGGCGGCGGCGCCAGCGTCCTGGCCCTGGAGGACGAGGCGCTGTAAGCGGCGCACCGGGGAAATGCGCCGTGTTGGGCGGCGCCTCCCCCTCCTCCAGTTACTATATTTTCTTGAAAAAATATAGTAACTCGCCGACGTCATGAGATTCGCCCCGCACGCCCTCTCTCAGACGGCCTACGCCGAGCTCTTCAACCAGGTCCATGGGTAGCCACAGAGGACACAGAGATCACAGAGGAAACCCGGTGAGTTGCCGGCAGTCAATCAATTACCCGTAGGGTGATGGAACGAACCACGGTAAGCCCGTCCCAATGCTGTGCCCTCTGTGATCCCTATGGCTGGAAATGCTGTTTCAAGTTCACAACACCGGCGCCAGCCAGCGCTCCGCCTCGGCGACCGTCATGCCGGTTCGTAGCGCCCAATCCTCCACCTGGTCCCGGCCGATCTTGCTGACGGCGAAATAGCGGGCCTGGGGATGGGCCAGGTAGAAGCCGGCGACGGATGCCGCCGGGGTCATGGCATAGCTCTCGGTAAGGCCCATGCCCGCGTTGGCGGTTGCATCCAGCAGGTGAAAAAGCGCTCCCTTGGCGGTATGGTCCGGGCAGGCCGGATAGCCCGGGGCCGGGCGGATGCCCTGGTACTTCTCGGCGATCAGGGCCTCGTTGCTGAGGGCCTCGTCGGCGCCGTAGCCCCAGTAGTCCTTTCTCACCCGCTCGTGCAGCCACTCGGCGCAGGCCTCGGCGAGGCGGTCGGCCAGGGACTTGAGCATGATGGCCCGGTAGTCGTCGTGAGCCGCCGCGAACTCCGCCAGCTTCTGCTCAATGCCGATGCCGGCGGTGCAGGCGAAGGCGCCGGCATAGTCGGCGATCCCCGGCGGCGCGACGAAATCGGACAGGCATTCGTTGGCCTTGCCCTCGGGCCGCTGGTGTTGCTGGCGCAGGCCGTGCCAGGTCATCAGGGGCCTCTGGCGCGCCTCGTCACCATAGAACTCGATGTCGTCACCGCGACCGTTGGCGGGGAACAGGCCGAACACGGCGTTGGCGCTGATCCAGCCCTCGGCGATGATCTGGGTCAGCATCTCCTGGCCGTCGCGGAAAACGTTGCGGGCCGCTTCGCCCACGGTGGCGTCCTCCAGGATCTTGGGGTAGCTGCCCGCCAGATCCCAGGTCTGGAAGAAGGGGCCCCAGTCGATGTAGCGGGCCAGGGTCGCCAGGTCGATGTCGCGCAACACGATCACCCCCAGTTGCTTCGGCTTCACCGGCGCGTAGTCCAGGCGGGGGCCATTGGCCCGGGCCTGTGCCAGGGTCACCATCGGCACACCCTTCTTCTGGCTGTGCTGCTGGCGCACCCGTTCGTAATCGGTAACGATCTCGGCCTTGTAGTCGGCGGCCTGGTCGATGGACAGCAGCTTGGTCACCACCCCCACCGCCCGGGAGGCATCGGGCACGTAGATCACCGGGCCGCTGTAGGCGGGGGCGATCTTCACCGCGGTGTGTGCCCGGCTGGTGGTGGCACCACCGATCAGCAGCGGAATGGCATCCGGGCCGCCGAAGCCCAGGCGCTCCATCTCGGCGGCCACATGGCTCATTTCCTCCAGGGAGGGGGTGATCAGGCCCGACAGGCCGATCACCTGGGCTTCCTGTTCCCGGGCGGCGCTGAGTATCTTGTCGCAGGACACCATCACTCCCAGGTCCACCACGTCGTAGCCGTTGCAGCCCAGCACCACGCCGACGATGTTCTTGCCGATGTCGTGCACATCGCCCTTCACCGTGGCCATGACGATGCGGCCCTTGGAGGTGGCGCCGGTGCGGGCCTTCTCCTCCTCGATGTAGGGCACCAGATGAGCCACGGCCTGTTTCATCACCCGGGCCGATTTGACCACCTGGGGCAGGAACATCTTGCCGGCGCCGAACAGGTCGCCCACCACATTCATGCCGTTCATCAGGGGGCCTTCAATCACCGCCAGGGGCGGCTTGCCGGCCGCTGTCAGGGCAGCCCGGCATTCCTCGGTGTCGGCCACCACGTAGTCGGTGATGCCCTTGACCATGGCGTGCTCCAGGCGCTTTTCCACCGGCCACTGGCGCCAGGCCAGATCCTGTACCTGTTCCTTGGCCTGACCTTTCACCGTCTGGGCGAACTCCACCAGGGCATCCCCCGCCCCGGGCTTGCGGTTCAGCACCACGTCCTCCACCTTTTCCCGCAGTTCCGGGTCCAGGTCGTCATAGACGCCCAACTGGCCGGCATTGACGATGCCCATGGTGAGCCCGGCCTGGACCGCGTGGTAGAGGAACACGGTGTGGATCGCCTCCCGCACCGGCTCGTTGCCGCGGAAGGAGAAGCTGACATTGGAGACGCCGCCGGAAGTCTTGGCCAGGGGCAGATGCGCTTTGAGCCAGGCCACCGCCTGGATGAAATCCACCGCGTAGTTGTCGTGTTCGGGAATACCGGTGGCGATGGCGAAGATATTGGGGTCGAAGATGATGTCCTCGGCCGGGAAGCCGTCAGCCACCAGCAGCTCGTAGGCCCGCTGGCAGATCTGGGTCTTGCGGGCGAAGGTGTCGGCCTGGCCCTGCTCGTCGAAGGCCATGACGATCACCGCGGCGCCGTAGCGCCGGGCCAGCCGGGCCTGTTCCAGGAACTTGGCCTCGCCTTCCTTCATGGAGATGGAGTTGACGATGCCCTTGCCCTGGACGCACTTCAGGCCCGCCTCGATCACCTCCCACTTGGAAGAGTCCAGCATCAGGGGCACCCGGGCGATATCGGGCTCGCAGGCCACCCGGTTGAGGAACTGCACCATGGCGGCCTGGGAATCCAGCATGGCCTCGTCCATGTTCACATCCACCACCTGGGCGCCGTTCTCCACCTGCTGCCGGCCCACGGCCAGGGCGTCCTCGAAACGACCTTCCAGAATCATGCGGGCGAAGGCCTTGGAACCGGTGACGTTGGTGCGCTCCCCCACATTGACGAACAGGGACTCGGCGCCCACGTTGAAAGGCTCCAGGCCCGACAGGCGCAGCCGGGGCTCGATGGCGGGCGGCACCCGGGGCGTGGCCGCCGCCACCTGCTGGGCGATGGCGCGGATGTGCTCCGGCGCGGTGCCGCAGCAGCCGCCGACGATATTCACCAGGCCGCTGCGGGCCCATTCGCCGATTGCCTCGGCCAGCATTTCCGGGGTCTCGTCGTAGCCGCCGAAGGCATTGGGCAGGCCGGCGTTGGGATGGGCGGAGACCAGGCAGTCGCAGATGCGGGACAGTTCCTCCACGTGTTGGCGCAGTTCCTTGGCCCCCAGGGCGCAGTTGAAGCCGAAGGAAAGAGGCCGGGCGTGGCGCAGGGAATTCCAGAAGGCTTCCGGGGTCTGGCCGGAGAGGGTGCGGCCGGCGGCATCGGTGATGGTGCCGGAGATCATGATGGGCCAGCGCCGCCCGGCCTGGTCGAAAAAGCGCTCCAGGGCAAACAGAGCGGCCTTGGCGTTCAAGGTGTCGAACACCGTCTCCACCAGCAGGATGTCGGCGCCCCCGTCGGTGAGACCCCGGGCCGCCTCCACGTAGTTATCCACCAGTTCATCGAAGGTGACACTGCGGAAGCTGGTGTCGTTCACATCCGGCGACAGGGAGGCGGTGCGTCCGGTGGGGCCGATCACCCCGGCGACGAAACGGGGCTTGTCCGCCGTCGAGTGCTTGTCCGCTGCCTGCCGCGCCAGTCGCGCCCCGGCCACATTCAGTTCGTAGGCCAGGGACTCCAGGCCGTACTCCCCCTGGGAAATGCGGGTGGCGTTGAAGGTGTTGGTCTCCAGGATGTCGGCCCCGGCCTCCAGGTAGGCCTCGTGGATGCCGGCGATCACTTCCGGCCGGGTCAGCAGCAGCAGGTCGTTGTTGCCCTTCAGGTCCTTGTCATGATCCCGGAAGCGCGCCCCCCGATAGTCCGCTTCGGTGAGGCTGTGACGCTGGATCATGGTGCCCATGGCGCCATCCAGGATCAGCAGGCGGCGGGCCGCCAGGGCGCGCAGCTCGACGCTGCGGTCGGGCTGGGGGGCGGAAGCGAGGGCAGGGGTGGGGGCGGCGGTCATAGCAATCTCCAAATCCATGACCGGGACCGGAGCGCTCAAGCGGCTCACCTGTGTCCCGGCGGATATTCCAGGTTCGGTGAGCGCCGTTGAATAAAAGTTCCGAGCCTAGGGCCGGGGCCTGATGTTCAGCCCACCGCCTTGCAGCGCTCCTCGGAAGCGGGCGAATTATAGCGTGAGAGGGGGAGGGTCGCTTAGAACACGGCCCGGGGCCGTTTCAGCAAACAAGAAAGCCAGACTTGCGTCTGGCTTTCTTGTTTGCTGAAACGGCAACGGCCTGGGACCGTTGCCGCTGAGACTCAGACCAGCAGGGGCACCAGCAGCAGCGCCACGATGTTGATGATCTTGATCAGGGGGTTCACCGCCGGGCCGGCGGTGTCCTTGTAGGGATCGCCCACCGTGTCGCCGGTCACCGCGGCCTTGTGGGCTTCGCTGCCCTTGCCGCCGAAGTGGCCGTCCTCGATGTACTTCTTGGCGTTATCCCAGGCACCGCCGCCGGTGGTCATGGAAATGGCCACGAACAGGCCGGTCACGATGGTGCCCATCAGCACGCCGCCCAGGGCCTGGACGCCGGCCTCCGGACCCATCAGGGCCTTGATGCCGAAGGCGGTCACCACCGGTACCAGCACCGGCAGCAGGGAGGGAATCATCATTTCCTTGATGGCGGCCTTGGTCAGCATGTCGACACAGGTGCCGTATTCCGGCTTGGCCGTGCCTTCCATGATGCCCTTGATGTCCTTGAACTGACGACGCACCTCGATCACCACGGCGCCGGCGGAACGGCCCACCGCTTCCATGGCCATGGCGGCGAACAGGTAGGGAATCAGACCGCCGATGAACAGGCCGATGATCACGGCCGGGTTCGACAGGTCGAAGGTGAAATGGAAGCCGGGATGAGCAGCCTCCAGACCATGGGTGAAGTCGGCGAACAGCACCAGGGCGGCCAGACCGGCGGAACCGATGGCGTAGCCCTTGGTCACCGCCTTGGTGGTGTTGCCCACGGCATCCAGGGGATCGGTCACGGCGCGCACGCTGTCCGGCAGTTCCGCCATTTCGGCAATACCACCGGCGTTGTCGGTGATGGGGCCGTAGGCGTCCAGGGCGACGATGATGCCGGCCATGGAAAGCATGGAGGTGGCGGCGATGGCGATACCGTAGAGGCCGCCCAGGGTGTAGGAGGCCCAGATGGCGGCGCAAACCGACAGCACCGGCCAGGCCGTGGCCTTCATCGACACGCCCAGACCGGCGATGATGTTGGTGCCGTGGCCAGTGGTGGAGGCTTCGGCCACATGCTGCACCGGCTTGAACTCCGTGCCCGTGTAGTACTCGGTGATGTACACCATCAGGCCGGTCAGTATCAGACCGATCACCGCCGTGCCGTAGATGGCGGTGGAGCTGATCAACTTGCCGTCGGCGGTGGTCAGGCCGTCACCGAGGATCCAGGAGGTGATCGGGTAGAAGGCGGCCAGGGCCAGCACGCCGGCCACTGCCAGGCCCTTGTACAGGGCATTCATGATCTTGCCGCCAGGGGACGCCTTGACGAAGAAGGCACCGACGATGGAGGCGATGATGGAGAAACCACCCAGTACCAGGGGATAGGTCACGGCCGCCTCACCCTGAGCCTTGAACAGCAGGGCGCCCAGCAGCATGGTGGCCACGGTGGTGACCGCGTAGGTCTCGAACAGGTCGGCGGCCATGCCGGCGCAGTCGCCCACGTTGTCGCCCACGTTGTCGGCGATCACCGCCGGGTTGCGGGGGTCGTCCTCGGGAATGCCGGCTTCAACCTTGCCCACCAGGTCGGCGCCCACGTCGGCGCCCTTGGTGAAGATGCCGCCGCCCAGACGGGCGAAGATGGAAATCAGGGAAGAGCCGAAGCCCAGACCCACCAGGGGATGGATGATGTGCTCCAGGCCGGCGTCGCCGCCGCTGCTCTTGAGGAACACGTAGTAGCCGGCCACACCCAGCAGGCCCAGGCCCACCACCAGCATGCCGGTGATGGCGCCGCCACGGAAGGCCACGTCGAGCGCGGGACCCACGCCGTGACGGGCCGCTTCGGCGGTGCGCACGTTGGCGCGCACGGAAACATTCATGCCGATATAACCGGCGGCACCGGAAAGTACCGCGCCAATGACAAAGCCGATGGCCGTCTTGGCATCAAGGAAAACACCGATCAAAATGGCCAGCACCAGACCGACGATGCCGATGGTGGTGTACTGCCGGTTAAGGTAAGCCTGGGCGCCTTCCTGAATCGCGCCGGCAATTTCCCGCATTCGGTCGTTGCCTGCCGGTTGAGCCAGAATCCACTTGCTTGAAATGGCGCCGTAGATGATGGCCAAAACGGCACACCCAAGGGCGAACATCAGTCCTGATGACATACGCAAAAGCTCCCCATGTTTGTTGTTTAACGAATTAGTGGTGAAACCTGTTTGCCTGGACCCCCACCTTGACCAGGCGGCTGACTACAGCCGCCGAATGATGGCATAAACCCCATTTGTTTGTCAGCCGGATGGATGAAAAAACGCCCATCCCTGCCCCAATCGGGGTGGGAAGCGGGGCACAATATGCGCATTCGGTGACTAGGAGTCCACGCATGATGCCCCACGGAAAAGTGCTGGTTGCCCAGGGGGGCGGCCCGACGGCGGTGATCAATCAGTCCATGGCAGGGGTGGTCCTCGAGGCGCGCAAATTCCGCAATGTGGAACTGGTCTATGGCGCCTATCACGGCGTCTCCGGCATTCTCAAGGAAGAGTTTCTCGATCTGACCCAAGAAACCAGCCACAACATCGAGATGGTGGCCTGTACTCCCTCTTCGGCTCTGGGCTCGACACGGGACAAGCCCGACTTGAAGTACTGCCAGGAAATCTTCCGGGTGCTCAAGGCCCATGGCATCGGCTATTTCTTCTACATCGGCGGCAACGACTCCTCGGATACGGTACGCATCGTCAGCGAGGAAGCCCGCAAGGCCGATTACGCCCTGCGCTGCATCCATATTCCGAAGACCATAGACAACGATCTGGTCGGCAACGATCACACTCCCGGTTTCCCGTCCGCCGCCCGCTTTGTCGCTCAGGCCTTCATGGGGGCCAATCTGGACAACTCAGCCTTGCCCGGGGTCTATCTGGCGGTGGTGATGGGCCGCCATGCCGGTTTCCTCACCGCGGCTTCCGCCCTGGGCAAGAAATTCCCGGATGACGGTCCCCATCTGATTTACATCCCCGAACGCACCTTCAACCTCGACCGCTTCATCGGTGAGGTCAAGGCCACCTACGACCGCTATGGCCGCTGCGTGATTGCTGCCTCCGAGGGCATCCATGACGAGAGCGGTGCCCCCATCATCTCGCGGCTGGCCAAGCAGGTGGAAAAGGACGCCCACGGCAATGTCCAGCTATCCGGCACCGGGGCGCTGGCCGACCTGCTGTGTGAGGAGATCAAGGCCCGGCTCGGTATCAAGCGGGTGCGGGGCGATACCTTCGGCTATCTGCAGCGCTCCTTCATGGGCTGCGTGTCGGATGTGGATCAGCGCGAGGCCCGGGAAGTGGGGGAAAAGGCTGTGCAGTTCGCCATGTGGGGGGATCGGGATGGTTCCGTCGCCATCAAGCGTACCGGGTTCTACTCGGTGGATTACCACCTGCTCCCCCTGGAGGCCGTGGCGGGCAAGACCCGGGTGATGGAGGACGAGTTCATCGCCGCCAGCGGCACCGACGTCACCGATGCCTTCCGTCTCTATCTGCGTCCCCTGCTGGGCTCGGGCATGCCCGACGCCTATCGACTGCGGCTCAACAAGGTGGCGAAGATTCTCAAGCCGGAAGGCTGAGTCGTCCTCGGCGGGTCAGTCGCCGAAGCTGATGCCGATGTCCCGTCCGGTCTGTAGGGTGTCGCTGTCCAGGGGCACCGCCTTCATGCGCCCGGCTACCTCGGACAAGGCCACATAGTCCACGTTGGGAAAGGCCAGGGCCACCATGACGCCGGTCTTGCCTTCATCCAGGCCACGAACGGCGGCCGTGCCAAAACGCATTGCCGCCAGGCGATCGAAGGAGGTCGGGCTGCCGCCGCGCAGCAGATGACCCAGCACGACCACGCGGGTTTCCTTGCCCGTGTGCTCCGCCAGGCGCTTGGCAACGCGTTCACCGATGCCACCCAGGCGCTCGGCATGGCCGATTTCGGCCTCGGCGATGACGGATCTTTCCCCATGGGCGGGCTCGGCTCCCTCGGCAACTACCACGATGGAGTACATCCGCCCTTCCTGGTCCCGGGCGCGTATCTTTTCCGCCACCTTGTCCAGGTCGAAGGGAATCTCCGGGATCAGAATGGCGTGGGCGCTGCCGGAAATGCCCGCATGCAGGGCGATCCATCCCGCATAACGGCCCATGACCTCGACCACCATCACCCGCTGATGACTCTCGGCGGTACTGTGCAGTCGATCCAGGCATTCGGTGGCGAAGCTCACCGCGCTGTCGAAGCCGAAGGTGGTGTAAGTCTTGTCCAGATCGTTGTCGATGGTCTTGGGGACACCAATGACGCGCAGGCCTTTCTGGTGCAGCGCATTCGCGATGGTGAGGGAACCGTCGCCACCGATGGAGACCAGGGCATCCAGTTGCTTCATGGCGAAGAATTCCAGGATCTCGTCGGATCGATCCACATCCCGGGTCGTGCCATCAGGCATCTGTATCGGGAAATGCAGGGGGTTTCCCTTGTTGGTGGTGCCCAGGATGGTGCCGCCCAGATGTCCGATGCCCCTGACCTTGTCGCGGGTGAGGCGGAACACGCCGCCTTCCGGATAACGCTCGGGGAACAGGATGCCATTGAAGCCGTCACGGATGCCGTAGCACTCCCAGCCCCGGTTGGCCGCGGCGATGACCACGGCGCGGATCACCGCATTGAGACCGGGGGCGTCCCCGCCGCCGGTGCAGATCGCGATGCGTTTGATCGGGCCGGACATGGGAACGCTCATGGAAATTCCTAGCTGGAGAGCGCCGCGAAGGCGCGCTGGGTGATTTCATCCACGCTGCCTTGTCCCACAATCCGGCGATACTGCGGTGCCTTGACCCCATTCGGGGCATCCCCCGAGGCCGCCCACTGGGAGTAGTAGTCCACCAGGGGTTTGGTCTGGGCGTGATAAACGTCGAGACGTTTTTTCACGGTTTCTTCCTTATCGTCATCCCGCTGGATCAGGGGCTCGCCGGTCTCGTCGTCCTTGCCCTCCACCTTGGGCGGGTTGAACTTGATGTGGTAGGTGCGGCCCGAGGCCAGATGGACCCGGCGCCCACTCATGCGGCCGATGATCTCCTGGTCCGGCACGTCGATCTCCAGCACATAGTCGATGGCGACGCCAGCCGCCTTCATGGCATCAGCCTGGGGCAGGGTGCGGGGGAAACCGTCGAACATGTAGCCGGCCTTGCAGTCGTCCTGGGTCAGGCGATCCTTCACCAGACCGATGATGATGTCGTCGGAGACCAGACCGCCGGCATCCATCACCTTCTTCGCTTCAAGGCCCAGGGGGGTCCCCGCCTTGACTGCGGCGCGCAGCATGTCGCCGGTCGAAATCTGCGGAATGCCGAACTTTTCCTTGATGAAATTGGCCTGGGTGCCCTTGCCTGCGCCGGGGGGGCCGAGAAGAATCAGTCTCATGAAAACTCCACGTTTAGAAGCATGTTTTTTACTGGTCGCACGTTACCGGCAATTCCCGGCCGGGTCAAACGCCCGCCGTACTCGCTCCAGGTCTTCCGGCGTATCCACGCCGGCCGGTGGCGCCTGTTCGCATTGGACGACCCGGATGGCGAAGCCATGCCAGAGGGCGCGCAACTGTTCCAGGGACTCCCATTGTTCCGTGGGGGCCGGGGGCAGGGTGCCATAGCGCCGGAGAAATGACACCCGGTAGGCGTACAGGCCGATATGGCGCTGGGCCGGGAAGCCCTCGGGCAGGATGTCCCGGCGCTGGACGAAGGCATCCCGGGCGTAGGGGATCGGCGCCCGGGAAAAGTAATGGGCCCGTCCGGCGCTGTCCAGTGCCACCTTGACCACATTGGGATTGAAGAATTCTTCCGCCTCCCGGATCGGATGGCAGGCGGTGGCGATGGCCGCCGTCGGATCCTCCTCCAGCGCCCTGGCCACCCGGGCCACCAGAGCCGGGTCGATCAGGGGTTCGTCCCCCTGCACATTGACCACGATCTCGTCATCGCCCCAGCCCAGTTGCGCCGCCACTTCGGCGATGCGGTCGGTGCCACTGGCATGGTCGCTGCGGGTCATCAGGGCCTGGTGGCCGTGGGCCTCCACGGCGGTACGGATGCGTTCGTCATCCGTAGCCACCCAGACCTCCCTGGCGCCGCTACGCTTGGCTGCCTCGATCACCCGCACCACCATGGGTCGGCCGGCAATGTCCGCCAAAGGCTTGCCCGGCAGCCGAATTGAGGCGTAGCGCGCGGGAATAACCACTTTGAACCTTCCCCCCAGGGAAGCGCCAGCGCTTCCCTGGGGGGAATCTGACTGCCATCCCCCCCTCCCCCTTCCCGAGGAAGGGGGTGACTGGTCACCTCCCCCGCTTGGCGGGGGAGGGTGGGAGGGGGTGTTGTCTCCATCCCGCTGCGGGGAGGGGCTTGCCCCATCCCCGCTTGGCGGTGGAGGCTGGTAGGGGGGGCTCACTCCTCGTCGGCGGGCATCTGGCGGGCCTCGCCCTCCAGCATTACCGGGATGTCGTCCTTGACCGGATAGGCCAGCCGGCAAGGCTTGCACACCAGTTCCGAGCGGTGCTTGCGATAGTCGAGGGGGCCCTTGCACAGGGGGCAGACAAGAATCTCAAGCAGGCGGGTGTCCATGGGACTTCTCCAGTAATTCCAGCACCCACTGGGCCGGATCGGGTTCGAGTCGGGCCTCCACCGGCAGCACCCAGACGGGCAGGGGGAGGAAGGCGGGGAATTTTACTGCATCCTTTTCCGTGGTCAGGATTCCATCCCCGCTGAAGTCCAGATCGGCCAGGGTATAGGGATGATGGTCCGGAAAGGCGTGGGGCGTGAAGGAGAGGCCCAGGGCCTCCAGATGATCGAAGAAACGGCGGGGTTCGCCGATGCCGGCCACGGCGTGGAGGCGCAGCCCCGCCAGTTCGCTGCTTTCGCAATGGCGGTTCGAATCATCGAGACGGACAAATCGGCTTCCCTCCAGAACCATGGAAAATCGCGGTACGGTGTTTTCTGGCCAGGTCTCCAGCCCCTGGGTCACCAGGGCCTGAACCTCCTTCAGCCGGGCCGGCGGCTCCCGCAGGGGACCGGCCGGCAGGGGCCAGCCATTCATCAGGCCGCGCCGGTCCAGCACGGCGATTTCCATATCCCGTGCCAGGGCGTAATGCTGGAGCCCGTCGTCGCAAAGAATCAGGTCGCAGTCCGGATGGGCCGCCAGCAGGGCACGGGCCGCCTCGGCCCGGCGCCGGCCGACGAAGACCGGGCCGCCGAAGCGGCGCTTCATCAGCAGCGGTTCATCGCCCACGACTGCGGGATCGCCATTCCCCAGCACCTCGGCCACCCGGCCGGTGCCGCCGTAGCCCCGGCTGACGATGCCCGGGTGGCGGCCCAGCTCCCTGAGGCGCCGGGCCAGGTAGAGGGTCAGGGGGGTCTTGCCGGCGCCCCCGGCGATGATGTTGCCCACCACCACCACCGGCACTGGCAGACGTGCCCTTGGCAGCAGGCCGAGGCGGTAGCATTGCCGGCGCAGGGCGGCGAGGGCGGCGAAGATCAGTCCCAGGGGCAGCAGCAGGCAGGCCGTCAGGCTCCGGGAACGCCAGAGGGCGGAGAGCCTAGTGCCTGTTCTCATTCACGCGATCCGTCGATTGCATGAGAACAGACCCTAGCCGGCATGGGCCTTATGGCCGGGCCTGCTGGGTGGCAAAGGAGATATGGGGCAGACCGGCCTGCTGGGCCGCCTGCATCACGTCGATCACCCGCTGGTGGGTGGCCTTGGCGTCGGCGCTGATGATCACCAGGGGGTCCTTGCCGTTCCCCGTGGCCCGCTTCATGGCCATGACGATGGCCTCGATCTCGCTGCCGCCCACGGGGCTCTTGTTGACCATCACCTCACCGCCGGCGCTCACCGCCACATCGATCTCCCCCGGTTGGTCCTGAGCCGCTGGCGCGTCGGCCGTGGGCAGGTTGATCTCCAGGCCGGAAAACTTGGAATAGGTGGTGGTGATCATCAGGAAGATCAGGATCACCAGCAGCACGTCGATCATGGGGATCAGGTTGATCTCCGGCTCCTCGCGGCTGAGCCCGCGGCGGAAGTTCATTTGCGTTCCTCGTGCACCAGTTCCACCAGTTTCACCGCCTGCAATTCCATTTCCACCAGGAAGCTGTCCACCAGGGCGCGGAAGTGGCGATAGAAGATCATCGCCGGAATCGCGATCAAGAGGCCGAAGCCAGTGTTGTAGAGGGCCACGGAAATGCCGTGGGCCAGTTGCTGGGGATTGTTGCCGGCGCCGGTGGCGGAGCCGAAGATTTCGATCATGCCCACCACGGTGCCGAACAGCCCCATCAGGGGCGCGATGGAGGCGATGGTGCCCAGGGTGGTGAGAAAGCGCTCCAGCTCATGGGCTGCGCCCCGGCCGGCTTCCTCGATGGATTCCTTCATAACCTCCCGGGAGCTCTTCACATTGCGCAGCCCGGCGGCGAACACCCGGCCCAGGGGTGAATGGCTTTCCAGGCGGGCGGCCATCGCCTCGCTGGTCCCGGACTGGCGATATTCCGCCACCACGGCCTGCAACAGCCCCGGCGGCACGATCTTGCCACGGCGCAGGCTGGTGGCCCGCTCGATGATCAGGGCAACGGAAATGATCGATGCCAGCAGCAGGAACCAGATGGGCCAGCCAGCGGCCTGAATGATCGAAAACACGCGACGACTCCCGGTGGTTGAAACGAAGGCTGCACTTTACCGTGAAAAAGCATCAACGAAACCGAGTGTGACCATCGAGCGCAGCGAGCCGATGAGTAGCCCCGCCCTGGGGCGGGGATGGGATGCGTTGCTTGGGCGCATTTCATTCTCGGGGGGGGGCTGGTGACCATGAGCTTTAGCGCCGTCGTCATCGTAGGGCAAGGCGGGCCGTCCGCGCTTCATTCTGGAGACATGGAATGCCATGCGTCGATGTGCCACTTTCCTCGCCGATGCCTGCTCCGCCTTCCGTTAGAATCGGCGGCCCATGAATCCAGCCGCCGATCTCGCTCATCAGTGGTGGTCCCGCAGCGCTGCCGCGGCGGCCGGGGGGCGCGTGTTCACGGCGCCGGCGCCGGAACAGGTGATCGATGTCCTGGCCGAGCTTTGCGCTCTGGCTCTGGCCGAGAACCGCCCTCTGTTGTTGGTGACGCCGGACGACAGCCTGCTGGCGGACCTGTCTACCGCGCTGGATATTGCCATCCGCCCCCTCTGCCTGGTGTTGCCGGAGGCGGATTTCGTTGCCCCGATCACCCTGCGAGCCAGTCTGGCCCTGTTGAAGAGCCGCCTCACCCGCTGCGAGGAGGATGCCTTCGGTGCCGCCTGGGACGCCCAGCGCAGCCGGGTGGAGCGCCTGGCCGACGACTGGCGGCAGGCCCTGGAGTGGTGCGCCAGCAATGACAATCGGGCACCCTGGCCGGCCGCCCTGGCGCATCTTTTTCCGGTGCGGGTGGTGACGGGGCGGCGGGCACTGGACTTCCATCAGGGCAGGGCCGACAGCCTGCTGCTGCTGGGGGCCGAGCACCTGCCAGCCGA
The DNA here is from genome assembly GCF_902813185.1 of Denitratisoma oestradiolicum. GTDB lineage: Bacteria > Pseudomonadota > Gammaproteobacteria > Burkholderiales > Rhodocyclaceae > Denitratisoma > Denitratisoma oestradiolicum. Next base: position 3,357,766 of record NZ_LR778301.1, on the reverse strand, counting down.
AGTGCAGTCCCTTCCCGGCCTCCGGGTGATCCACCTGACCATGGCCCTGGGGGCGGTGAAGTTCGGCGCTCTGGTGGTGATGGACGAGGAGGCCCGGCTGCGGGCGGAGCTGGATGCCCTGACCCGCAATATCGCCGAACTGGAACTGGAACTGGCCACCGCCCAGGCCGAACTGGCCGAGTTCACCCATCGCTATCACGATCTGATCGGCACCCGTCTGGTGGAACTGGACAGTCTTCAGGCCCGTATCGCCACCGAGTTGGCGGCTCGTGCGCCGGCCAGTGAAACCGCTCGTCAGGAAGCTCGCCAGGCCGGTGCGCGCGCGGAAGGCAGTCAACGGGAACAGGCCCGTTACGAGGAGTCGGCCAGCGATGCGCCCCGCCATTTCAGGCCCTCGGGCGGACTGAAAAAACTGTTTCGTCAGGTGGCCCAGAAGATTCATCCCGACCGCGCCCGCAGCGAGGAGGACCGGAGCTGGCGCACCCGCCTGATGGCCGAGGCCAACCGGGCCTACCGGGACAATGACGAGGGCACCCTGCGCGAAGTGCTGGCGCTCTGGGAGGAAGGTCGGCCCGGCGACGATCTGGCGCGGGCCGCCGGGGGTGGCCTGGAGAGCCAGGTGGAGCGGCTGCAAAGGCGCCTGGCCGATATTCAGGGGGAACTCAACCGGATCTTTGCCTCCCGGCTCTACGAACTGCTCCTGGCCACTCGCATGGCCCGTCGCCAGCACCGGGACCTGTTGCACGAAATGGCGGAGAACCTGGACCGCCAGATCGCTGCTGCCCGGCAAAGACTGGCAGGTTTGCAAGACGAAGGGATGGGTCCGGCCGGTTGATGTCCGGCCCGTTCCAGATCAGTCGGGGTGCTTGCCCTGCTCCAGTCGTGCCAGAAAGGTCCGGGCTTCTTCGTAGCCGTGGTAAGCGGCCTGGCGCAGCCACTTCAGGGCCAGGCGGGGGCTGCGGGTGACGCCTTCACCTCGATAATAGGCGCTGCCCAACTCGAACTGGGCGTTGAGGTCTCCCAGGGTGGCGGCCCGGCGCAGATGGCGCAGGGCGGCGCGTGGGTCCCGTTTCACGCCCTGGCCATGGAGCAGGCAGAAGCCGACGCAATAGAGCACGTAGGCATCCTCATGCTGAGCCAGGGCCTGCTCATACCAGCGATAGGCCTCCCGGAAATTCTTTGCTACCCCCCTGCCCTCGTAGTAGAGGTCTCCCAGGGCCATCTTGGCATCGAACAGGCTGGCGGCCTGCCGATACCAGGTCATGGCCTGGGCGTAGTCCCGGGGCACGCCATGACCATCCCGATAGCACTCGCCCATCATGTAGGCGGCCCGCCGGTGCCCCAGTTCCCCGGCCTTGCGGTAGAGAGCCGCCGCCTTGCTTTCGTCCCGGGGCACGCCCCGTCCCTGCATGAAGGCTTCGGCCCGGGCGAACCAGTAGCGTTCCAGCTCCCCCAGGGCCGGCCTCCAGCCTGCCTCGGCCGCCAGTCGCAGCAACTCCTCGCCCCGCGCCAGATTGGTATGGACCCCGATGCCGTTGAGATAACAGCGGCCCAGCTCGGCCTGGGCGTGGGCATCGCCGCTGGCGGCGGCGGCCCGGTAATGCTCCACGGCGGTGACCCGATCCGCGGGCACCCCTTCGCCATGTTCGTGGCAGTCCCCCAGCCAGACTTGGGCCGAGGCATCCCCGGCCGCAGCGGCCCGGGCGTACCAGGTTGCCGCCAGATCCTTGCTCTCGCTGACACCGTCTCCCCATCGGTAGCAATGGCCCAGCTTGATCTGGGCCCGGGCGTGGCCCTGGCGGGCCGCGGCCCGGTACCAGCGCACCGCCTCGACCATGTCCTGGGCCAGCTCACGGCCGAAGGCATGACTCTCCCCCAGTTCGAACTGGGCTTCCCGGTGGCCCCGATTGGCGGCGCGCCGGTACCAGGCGATACCCAGGTCACCGTCCTGTTCCACGCCACAGCCATGGCTGTGGCAGTAGCCGAGAAAATACATGGCGCCGGTGATCTGTCGCCTGGCCGCCTCGGCAAACCAGCGCACCGCCTCGCCATGGTTCTGGGGCAGGCCCTGCCCCGCATAGAGGCACAGGCCCAGGCAGTACATGGCGCTGGGTATCTGCTGTTCGGCGGCGATGCGCCACAGTCGTGCCGCCTCGGCCCGATCCTCGGCCAGACCCCGGCCGAAGAAGCGGCAACGTCCCAGCAGATCGGTGGCCGCCGGGTCCCCCTGGTCCGCCGCCCGGGCCAGCCAGCGGGCGGCGCCCTGGGGGTCCTGGGGCAAGCCCTCGCCGGAATACAGCATGCGTCCCAGCCAGTATTGGGCATCCCGGCTTTCACGCCAGGCGGCGGCTTCCAGCAGTTCCCGTCCCCGTATGGGGTCCGGTGCGATGCCATCGCCCCGCAGCAGGCACAGGGCCAGCCAGGTCATGCCCCGGGTGTCGTTCCTGGCCGTGGCCGATTCGAACAGGCGCACCGCCTCGCCGGCATCCTGGGGTAGACCGCGGCCGTGATAGAGCAGCCAGCCCAGCACCGCCTCCCCGGCGCCGCACTGCTGCTCGGCGCTGCGGCTGGCCCAGTGGAGGGCCTGGGCATAGGAGCGGCTGGCGCCCGCGCCAGCGGCATGGCGCCAGGCCAGTTCCGCCTGGGCCATGGGGTTGCCGGCCTGGGCCATGCGGCTCAGATCCAGGGGGGGCAGCTCCCGCCAGAATCCATCTACCGGCCCCAGCAGTTGCAGACCCTGGGCTGCGCCACGGGCCACCAGGTCGCTGTCCAGTACCTCACGCAGGGCACCGACGACTTGGGCGGCAGGCAGGGAAATCAGGGAGGCACTCATGGGGAAAATCGGCAGGGGAAGCATCATCATTCAGGCCCCCAAGCTTTATCCACAAAATCTGTGGATAAGAGTGTGAATAGCGCTGTTATGAATCGCCTAAACTGGCTTTCTGACTGGAGATTTTTTAGCGCGAACGATTCCGGTCAGTTTTTTCGGGCCACGAAAATTCAATGGTTTAACGAATCGGCATGGTAATGGCGCATGTTTCACGGTCGCCGTCGGCCAGGGGCGGGGCTCCGTTGGGGATGAAATACAATGCCGACACGCCCGCTTTCCCCATTCCCATGACGCCATCTCCCCTCACTGTCAGTCAGCTCAACCGCCTGGCCCGCCAGGCCCTGGAGAGCCAGATTCCCCTGCTCTGGGTGGCCGGCGAAGTGTCGAACCTGACCCGGGCCGCTTCCGGTCATGTCTATTTTTCCCTCAAGGATGACAGTGCCCAGGTTCGCTGCGTGATGTTCCGTTCCCGGGCCCAGACCCTGCCCTGGCGCCTGGAGAATGGCCAGCAGGTGGAAGCCCAGGTCCTGGTGGGCCTCTACGAGCCCCGGGGAGATTTCCAGTTGAACGTGGAAGCCCTGCGCCGCAGCGGCCAGGGGGCTCTTTTCGAAGCCTTCGCCCGGCTCAAGGAAAAACTGGAGCGGGAGGGCCTGTTCGCCGCCGACCGCAAGCGGACCCTGCCCCGCTTTCCCCGTGCCCTGGGGGTAGTCACTTCCTCCAGGGGCGCTGCGTTGCATGACATCCTGGCCACCCTGGCGCGGCGGGCGCCCCATCTGCCGGTGATCATCTATCCCACCTTGGTCCAGGGCGCGGGGGCCGCTTCCGCCGTGGCCCAGGCCATTGCCAGCGCCAGCGTCCGCCGGGAATGCGATCTGCTGCTGCTGGCCCGGGGCGGAGGCAGCATCGAGGATCTCTGGGCCTTCAACGAGGAAACCGTGGCACGAGCCATCGTCGCGGCGCCCATGCCGGTGATCAGCGGGGTGGGCCACGAGACCGACTTCACCATTGCCGATTTCGCTGCCGACCAGCGGGCCGCCACGCCCACGGCGGCGGCGGAACTGGCCAGCGCTGGCTGGTTTGCGGCCCGGGACGAGCTGCATGATCTGGCCGACACCCTGGGCCACCTGCTGCGCCGGCAACTGGAGGCGCGGATGCAGAAGCTGGATCTGCTGGCCGGACGGCTACTTCACCCGGCCCAGCGCCTGGAGCGCTCCCGCCGGCACCTGGCCCATCTCCAGACCCGCCTGACGGCGGCCGTGGCCCGTCGCCTGCGTCGGGAGGAATCCCATTTGTCTCAGCTGGCCCTGGGTTTGTCCCGTCAGCGCCCGGCCCCGGTTCGTTTGGGAGGGCATCTGGCCCTGGCCAGACAAGGTCTGCTGGGGGCCGCCCAAGGCTTGATGAACCGTCGGCGCCATGCTCTGGAGCGGCTGGAGGTCACCCTGGGGGCACTCAATCCGGAAGCCACCCTGGCCCGGGGCTACAGCATCGTGCGGGATGCCCTGGGCCATGTCGTTACCGACAGCAATCAACTGCACCCCGAGGATGTCATCGTGCTGAGTTTCGCCCGGGGTGGGGCACGGGGACGCATCGAGCATATAGAATGATTGTGCCGGCAGTGATATCCGACTAAAATAGTCTGCCTTTCAGTATCCCCAACACCTACAGGAGAATAAAACCATGGAACATACCCTTCCCGCGCTGCCCTATGCTCAGGATGCCCTGGCGCCCCACATTTCCAAGGAAACCATCGAGTACCACTATGGCAAGCATCACCAGGCCTACGTGACCAACCTGAACAACCTGATCAAGGGCACCGAGTTCGAGAGCCTGGACCTGGAAGCCATCGTCAAGAAGGCCCCGGCCGGCGGCGTCTACAACAACGCTGCCCAGGTCTGGAACCACACCTTCCTGTGGAATTCCATGAAGCCCGCTGGCGGCGGCACTCCCGGCGGCGCCCTGCTGGAAGCCATCAACAAGAAGTGGGGTTCCTTCGATGAATTCAAGAAGGCCTTCCAGACCTCCGCCGTGGGCAACTTCGGTTCCGGCTGGACTTGGCTGGTGAAAAAGGACGACGGCTCCGTGGACATCGTGAACACCGGCGCCGCAGGTACCCCCATCAAGAGCGGCGAGGGCAGGCCCCTGCTGACCATCGATGTGTGGGAACACGCCTACTACATCGATTACCGCAACCTGCGGCCCAAGTATGTCGAGACTTTCCTGACCTCCCTGGCCAACTGGGACTTTGCTGAGAGGAACTTCGCCGGTTGAAGTGGCTGTTTTGCGATTATGAATCCGTAACAGGCGGAATAAAATCGTAATTCTTCGTGACACGCCAAGTAATAAAAAAGTCGTAATCGAAATGGGCACCGTGGCCGGTGCCCATTTTTTTCGGCCGATTCTCGGCCTGGAGTTCCACATAAAAACCGATTGTTTCCAGAGTAGCCCTCCGTACGAGTATCGATCCGAGCCCTGCGCAGACGGTTAAAACATGAAAAACACAACCATTCTTAAACTTTTAGCGGAAGTCCGTATTTTCGAGGGATTCGGCCCTGGCGATCTCGATGATTTTCTCACGCAGACTGTCGGTAGTACCTACGAGGCAGGGAGCATGATTTTCACGGAAGGACAATCTGGCCGACAGATGCATATCATTCTGTCTGGAAAGGTTGAGGTATTTCGCAAGAGTGCTGGCCGGTCGGTTTCTCTAGTAAAGCTTGGACCCGGCGAGTCATTTGGTGAGATGTCTCTGGTCCTGGATGCAAATAGCGGGCGCACGGCATCGATTCGTGCCATTGAGTCGACTGCGACTTTGAGGATTGATTACGAAAGCCTGGTTCGTATACCTCGAGTTTCCGCCCAGCTCTATCGCAATATTTCCCGCACACTTGCCACGCGACTCAAAATCTCGACAGATCTCGTTGTCTTTCAGGTACAACACGGAGGGGATGTCTCGCCATCGGCGACACTGACCAAACCTCGGCCCAAAGCAGTCACCAAGATTGTGAAAGATTAAGCGACGAAAGCCGTTAGCAACGGCTCCTGCCCTTACCCATGCTATCGATGACGTCTTGGCATGCATCGCCGATCATTGGTTGCCTGAATCTCCCTCCTAAAACTACCCTCCTCACCGGCCCCTTTGCGTTTGCAGCCCATGCGGTAGACGGTGAAGGGCGAGCTACGTCAGCGCCCTCAATAGTTCGATCTCTTCTCGGTACCAGCGCCTGGCACGGCCCTCGGCGGTTTCGGAACGGCCCCGCTGGCGCTCCCCGAGCCGCTTTTCAGCGGCATCCGCCCAGCGCAGCCGGGCTTCAATGTTTTCCCGGATGAAACCGATGATCAGGCCGTTGTGCTCGGCGGTCTCGGGGATCCGCCAGCCTTCAGCCAATATCTGCTCGCAGGCAGCGATCACCTGGCGCGCCTCGTCCCGGGCGTGGCGACGTACTTCCTCGACCAGGGCCACGAGTGCGCTGTTGTCGCAATGGTCGCCGTTGAGAATCTTGACTAGAGGCTCGTATTCATAGACCAGATCCGCGCCGGGCTCCGCGAACCAGGCGCTCAGGGCGCGTCGGCCGGCGGCGGTGATGCGGTAGACGCTGCGCCTGCGGGCTCCCTGATATTCCTCCGTCAAGGCTGCCAGGCGCAGAGCGACGAGCTTCTTGGGCTCTTCGTAGATGCGGCTCTCGGCCCGGGGCCAGATGCGGCGCAGGGCCGAGAGCTGCATGTACTTGTTGAGTTCGTAGGCGGACCAAGGTCGCCGGGCCAGCAGGCCCAGCAGGGTGTAGGAGGTGGGTGTCAGCCGCGCCCGGTCGGCGGAGGGTTTCATGGCTTGCAAAATAATCCTGCCAGGAGTATTTGTATACTCCTGTTCGGAGTATTAAAACTTTCAGGATATTCTCCATGAAACGCAAACTTGCCATTGTCGCAATGACGCTAGTCTTACTCGTGATTGCGGTTGCGGCCTTGCTGTTCTGGCAGACCATTCTGCCCCAGCCGCCGCAACGTCAGCTTTTCCTCAACGGCGTGGTACTGACTATGGATCCGGCGGATCGGGTGGTCAGTGCCCTGGCCGTGGAAGGGGAGCGCATTGTCGCCGTCGGGGACAGCGATGACCTGAAGGCCCGCTATGGCAAGGACGCCGTGATTCACGATCTGGCGGGCAAGGCCCTGCTGCCGGGTTTTGTGGATGCCCATGGCCATTTCCCCGCCTCGGGTTTGGCTGTCATCGGTGTGGACCTGAACAGCCCGCCCATCGGCACCCTGGAGACGATGGCCCAATTGCAGGCCCGTATGGGTGCCAAGGCCGCGGAGACGGCCAAAGGTAAATGGGTCTTCGGTTTTGGCTACGACGACACGCTGCTGGCGGAGCGGCGTCACCCCACCCGCCAGGATCTGGATGCGATATCCACCGAACATCCGATCTACGTCTGGCACATCTCCGGCCATATGGGGGTAGCCAATAGCCGGGCACTGGCCTTGGCCGGCATCGGCCCCGGAAGCCCCAATCCGCCGGGGGGGGTGATCGTGCGCGACGCTCGGGGCGAGGCCACCGGCCTGGTCCAGGAGAATTCGGCCATTGAAATGCAAAAGCTGGCGATGCAAATCGGTCCTTTGGATTTCGTTCGCATGGTTCGCCAGGCCGCCGCCGAATATGCGGCCCAAGGGATCACGACCGCCCAGAATGGTGCTACCGATCGCCGATCGGCCCAGGGCCTAGCCTGGGCCAGCCGCTTCGGTTTGATCCCGATGAGGCTGGAGCTCTGGCCGATGTGGAATTCCCTCGGCCCCGAGCTGCGTGATGGCAAGCTCAAGGCTGTCGACTACGACACCGATCGCCTGCATCTGGGGGCTGTGAAGTTCTTCAGCGACGGCAGCATCCAGGGCTATACGGGGTTTCTCGGCCATCCCTACCATGTGCCCTATCACGGCGATGCGGAATATCGGGGTTTCCCGACCATGGACCAGAAACAGTTGGTGGAGGAAATCGGCCGCTACCACCGGGCAGGTATCCAGTTGGCCATCCACAGTAACGGCGATGCCGCCATCGACAATGTGTTGGATGCCATCGAGACCGCGCAGCAGGAAACGACACGCCCTGATATCCGTCACATCCTGGTCCATGCCCAGACGGCACGGCTGGACCAACTCGACCGGATGGCCCGGCTAAGCGTGATCCCCAGCTTCTTCTCCGCCCATACTTACTACTGGGGAGATCGCCACCGGGACATTTTTCTGGGCCCGGAGCGGGCCGCCAACATCAGCCCCACTCGCTGGGCGAAACAAAAGGGCCTGCGCTTCAGTGTGCATCTGGATACGCCTGTGGCGCCGATGAATCCTAGGCTTCTCCTGTGGAGCACCGTGAACCGGCTATCCAGCAGCGGCCAGCCGATCGGTCCCGAGCAGCGCCTGACGGTGATGGAGGCCCTGCGGGCGATGACCATCGACGCTGCCTGGCAGATTCATCAGGAAAATCGCATTGGCTCCCTTGAGCCTGGCAAGCTGGCGGATATGGTGGTGTTGAGCGATGATCCCCGGAAGCGCCCTGAGGCGCTCCGGAACTTGAAAGTTGATGCCACGCTGGTGGGCGGGGTCACGATCTTTCCCCGGGAGCTATAAGACTGGGTGTTCAGACGGTCGTCAGATAGTGGCCCGAGGATTAGCTGATGCCATTTCCAATATTTTTCCGGCATGGAATTCCCTGCCGGAACAGTGAGTCGAATCGGCAGCAATTTAGAGCGTGTGCATGCAGTGCCTTGTGTGTGGCGCACCACCTGAGAGTTCCGAGCGTGGATGCCCAGCTCTGCATCCGCGGCCGGCATCCTGACAAGCCTGTTCCTATCCTGTACTCTCGACATTCCGTCCCCCTGGTGGTTTATCCATGGATTTCCTCAAGCAGGTTCGTCACTGGCTGGAACCCGAACCGCCCCTGGCGGAAGGACTGGCTGGCGCCGTAGACCATGCGGTGGAAACAGCGGCACCACTGCTGAAGGTTCTGTCGGACTACCAACACAAGTTGGCCCCGGCGGTGGACCGTGCCCGGGACTACTGTGTCCGGCTGGTGGATGCCATCCCTGGCCCCCGGGACATCGGCCATCACAGCTTCACTACGGATTCCCTGATTCACTGCTTTTTCGGCAGCAGCGACGAGATATTGGTCACCCTGGGGCGTAGCGAGGACGTGCGGCGCCATCTGGAGGCCACTCCTGGCCCGGACGATCAGGTCTGCTACGGGCTGCTGGGCATGCGCGCCCATGAAAAGTCGGTGCTGGGTAGCGCCATGATGGGCGATGTGCTGCGTCAGGAGGTGCCCCAGACACTGCTCTATTTCAGCGACCATACCGTCTCCAGCCTGGAAGCCGACCTGGAGACGGTGCGGATGCGTTTGCGTCAGGCCGCTTTCGACAGCCTGTTGCACCAGTACGCGGAACGGCTGGCGAGCCTGCGTCGGCAGCGGGAGGAATTGGCTGGGGAACTGCGGCTGCGGCGGGGTAGTGAAGAGGCCCGAGTGGTCGAGCAGAACCTGGAAAAACTGGTGCTGCAACTAACCCCGGAACGCCAGTTGCAGGCGCTGGCGGAGTGGCTGGCGACGCCGGAATCGGCTCTTTATCTGAAACAGATCCCCCGTACCGTAGATCCGATGGGGGTACTGTGCCCGACGGACGCCGCTCCAACCAACGCCGAACGTATTGTTTTTCCAGAACTGGTGGGACGTGACCGGCGGCGCTGGACGGTGTTGCTGGTAAGCATCACACGGGGTGAGGTCCGCGAAGCGGTGGCACGGGAAGAACGTGCCCACCGCTACATCGTGATCTGATCCCGTCACGTACAAGTCGCGTCAGCGACTCACGAAGCTCGCCCCCCCAGGCGGGGGCGAGGACGAGGGCCAACGGGCATGCCCGTTAGATCAGTTGCATCCAGTAGTGCACGTAGTAGCCACCCACCAGCATCAGGGCGAAGACCACCAGGTCTCCCAGGCGATTCTTGCCATCGATTACTAGATGGCCGGTTAGACAGGCCCAGCCCAGGCCCAGGGCTCCCAGGATGATTGGGGTCATGATCAGAGGATGTTCGATTTGCGCATCCCATAATTTGCCCGCCATTTGCTCCAGCCAGCCGTCGGTCTTTAGCAGATGGAAGGACACGCTGCCGATGCCGATCAGGATTAGGGCCAGGGCCACGAAACTCCACAGGTCTTTCAGTACTTTGTTCATGGAATGGTTTGGGGATTCGAATAAAGCTCCAACTATGCCTCCATGGCTGTCTGCCTTGCAAGGTGTGGCCTCTGGCACAATGCCACCATGTCACAGACCCCCATCGATTTTTCCGGCCTGCGCCGGGCCCTGGTGATCAAACTGCGCCACCATGGCGATGTACTGCTTTCCTCCCCGGTGTTTTCGGCCCTCCAGTCCGCAGCCCCCGGCTGCGAGATCGACGCCCTGGTCTATGCCGATACCGCCCCCATGCTGGAGGAGCATCCGGCCATCGCCCAGTGTCATGTCATCGACCGCAACTGGAAGCGCCAGGGGCTGCTGGCGCAAGCGCGGGCCGAGGGTGCATTGCTGTCCGCTCTGCGGGGGCGTGGTTACGAGCTGGTGATTCACCTCACCGAACACCGGCGTGGGGCCTGGCTGGCCCGGCTACTCAGGCCCCGCTGGAGCGTGGCGCCCCGGCAGCGAGGGCGGGGCGACTTCTGGCGCAACAGCTTCAGCCATCTCTACGCCCAGCCCGGCCATGCCCTGCGCCACACGGTGGAGAAGAACCTGGATGCCCTGCGGGTGCTCGGTCTTCACCCGGCACCGGAGGCGCGCCGCCTGGTGCTGGTGCCGGGTAGGGCGGCGGAGACCCGGGTGGAAGCCCTGCTGGGCGGGGCGAAGCTTGCTCCCGGTAGCTTCATCCACCTGCATCCGGCCTCCCGCTGGCTGTTCAAATGCTGGCCCGTCGAGTCCATGGCGGCCCTGGCCGATGAACTCCATCGCCAGGGCCACGCCCTGGTACTCACCGCCGCCCCGGACGAGCGGGAGCGGGAACTGGTGGCGGCGATCCGGGTCCGCAGCCGGGCCGAGTTCGTGGACCTGTCCGGCCGGCTCTCCCTGCGGGAACTGGCCGCCCTGGCCGGTCGGGCCCGGCTTTTCGTCGGTGTGGATTCTGCACCCATGCACATCGCTGCCGCCATGGGCACTCCCACGGTGGCCCTGTTCGGCCCTTCCGGCGACAAGGAGTGGAGCCCCTGGATGACCCCCCACCGGGTGGTGTCCAGCACCGAACACTCCTGCCGCCCCTGCGGTCTGGATGGCTGCGGCGGCAGCAAGATCAGCGACTGCCTGGTGACCCTGCCGGTGGCACAAGTGCTGAAGGCCTGCGAGGAATTGCTGAAATCGTGAAGTTGGCTCTGGTACGGCAGAAATACAATCCCTACGGCGGTGCGGAGCGTTTCGTCGAGCGGGCTCTGGGGGCGCTCCAGCAGCAGGGAATCGCGGTGACCCTGATCACCCGTCAGTGGAAGACCAGCGAGGCTGCCGAAGGTCGTGCGGTGCGCATCTGCAATCCTTTTCATCTCGGCCGCCTGTGGCGTGACGCCGGTTTTTCCCATGGCGTGCAAAACATCATCGCCAGGGGCGAGTTCGATCTGGTCCAGAGCCACGAGCGTATTCCGGGCTGTCATGTCTATCGCGCCGGGGACGGCGTCCATGCCACCTGGCTGGAGTTGCGGGCCCGGGTGCAGTCTCCCCTGGCAAGGCTCGCTACCCGCATCCATCCCTGGCATCACTACATCCTGGCGGCGGAAGCCGCCATGTTCCGCCATCCGGCCCTGCGGGCCGTGATCTGCAATTCCGCCATGGTGCGGGACGACATCGCCCAGCGTTTTCAGGTGCCCATGGACCGGCTCCATGTGATCCACAACGGCGTGGATCTGGATCACTTCCATCCCGGCTTGCGCGCCGAGCATCGCGCATCGTTGCGGCAGAAGCTGGGTATTCCCCTGGAGGCGCCGGTGGTGCTTTACGTGGGCTCCGGCTTCGAGCGCAAGGGCCTGCCTCAGTTGCTGGCGGCCCTGGCCCGGCTCCCGGCCGAGGTCCATTTGCTGGTGGTGGGCAAGGACAAGCGGGCGGCGGCGATGCAGGCCCTGGCGGCTCGTCTGGGCTTGGCCCGGCGCACCCATTTTCTTGGCGGCCAGCCCGACGTGCGGCCCTGTTACGGCGCCGCCGATGTCTTCGCCCTGCCCACTCTCTACGATCCCTTTCCCAACGCGGCTCTGGAGGCCTTGGCCTGCGGCCTGCCGGTTCTCACCAGCCCCGGCAGCGGCGCCGCCGAACTGGTCAGTCCCGATTGCGGTGCCGTGGTGGATGCTCTCGACCCGGCGGCCCAGGCCGAGGCCATCGCCGGATTGCTGGCCGGCGCGGCCGAAGCCCGCGCCCAGGCCGCCCGCGCCGCCGCGGAAACCTGTTCCCTGAGCGACATGACGGGCAAACTGATTGCGCTTTACCGGACACTTCCTTGAGCCGGCGGCTTTCCGGCGCCGTGAGGTGGCGCGGCTATAATCCGCCCTTTCCCGAAGCCCTGATCCCATGACCGGTTCCGTGCAGCAGAGTACCCTTCTCTATCGTCGTCTGCTTCAGTACGTGCGGCCCTATGGGAAGGTGCTGGCTTTCGCCATTGGGGCCATGATCCTGGCGGCTTCCACCGAGCCCCTGTTTCCTGCCCTGATGAAGCCCCTGTTGGACAAGGGCTTCAACGGTAGCGGCGAACAGCACCTGTACCGCTATCCCCTGTTCATCGTGTTGATCTTCCTGGCTCGGGGCATCTTCGGCTATGTGGCCTCCTATTGCATGAACTGGGTGTCCAACCGGGTGGTCTGCGACATCCGGGAAGTGATGTTCGAGCGCCTGATCCGGCTACCCCTGGGCTATCTGCACAGCAATCCGTCGAGCCGCCTGATTACCCGCATCGCCTCCGATGTGAACTCGGTGGCCGCCGCCGCCACCTCGGTGATCACCACGGTGCTGCGGGACTCCCTGGTGGTGGTGGGGCTGATGTCCTGGCTGCTCTATCTCAACTGGAGGCTGACCCTGCTGATGGGCCTGATCGTGCCCGGCATCGCCATCGCCATCCGCGGGTTTTCCAAGCGCCTGCGGACCATGACCCGGGCCAGCCAGGAGACCAACGCCACCATCATCCAGGTGCTGCAGGAATCCATCGACGGCAACAAGGTGGTCAAGGTCTATAACGGCGAACCCCAGGAACTGGCGCGCTTTGGCAAGGCCAACAACGACCTGCGCCGCTTCGCCGTGCGCCAGAACGTGGCGGCGGCGGCCACCACGCCCATCGTGCAGTTCTTCGCCTCCATCGCCGTGGCCCTGGTGGTCTATATCGCCCTGCTCCAGTCCTCGGGGCAGCAGACCACGGTGGGGGGCTTCGTCTCCTTCATCACCGCGATGCTGATGCTGCTGGCGCCGATCAAGAGCCTGACCGACGTGAACGCGCCCCTGCAGCGGGGCCTGGCCGCCGCCGAAAGCGTGTTCACCCTGCTGGACCAGAAGCCCGAGGACGACCGGGGTACCGTGACCCTGGCCCGTGCCGAGGGCCGGCTGCGTTTCGAAGGGGTGCGCTTCCGTTATCCCGGGGCGGAACGGGAGGCCCTGGCGGGCATCGACCTGGACGTGGCGCCGGGCCAGACCGTGGCCCTGGTGGGGCCCTCGGGCAGTGGCAAGACCACCCTGGCCAACCTGCTGCCCCGCTTCTATCACCTCAACGAGGGCCGCATCCTGCTCGACGGCCACGAACTGGAGGAACTGCGGCTGGAAAGTCTGCGGGCCAACCTGGCCCTGGTGAGCCAGGACGTGGTGCTGTTCGACGACACCGTGGCCGCCAACATCGCCTACGGTGCCCTGCGCGGCGCCTCCCGGGCGGACGTGGAAGCGGCGGCCCGGGCCGCCTACGCCCACGACTTCATCATGGCCATGCCCCAGGGCTACGACACCCAGATCGGCGAAAACGGCGTGCGCCTCTCCGGCGGCCAGCGCCAGCGCCTGGCCATCGCCCGGGCCCTGCTGAAAAATGCGCCCCTGCTGATCCTGGACGAGGCTACCTCGGCCCTGGACTCCGAATCCGAGCGCCAGGTCCAGGCGGCCCTGGAACACCTGATGGAAGATCGCACCACCCTGGTCATCGCCCATCGTCTGTCCACTATCGAAAAGGCCGACAAAATCGTGGTCATGGAGCACGGCCGCGTCATTGAGCAGGGCAGCCATGCTGAACTGCTGGCCCAGGACGGGCTTTACGCCAAGCTCTACAAGATGCAATACGCCCTGGAGCACACGGCATGAAGGGTATGCACATCGTTCACACCGAAGCCTCCTGTGGCTGGGGCGGTCAGGAGCTGCGCATCCTCTCCGAAGCCTCGGGCCTGATCGGCCGCGGCCATCGGGTCACCCTGCTGTGTCCGCCCGAGTCCCGCATCTTCGCCGAGGCCACCAAGTTCGGCGTGCCCGTGGTGGCCCTGCCCATCGCCCGCAAGAAGCTGAGGGGCGCCCGGGCCCTGCGGGCGTGGTTGAAGGCCCATCGTCCCGATGTGGTGAACACCCACAGCTCCACCGATGCCTGGCTCACTGCCCTGGCCGGCCTGGGCTGGAAGGATGCGCCGCCCACAGTGCGCACCCGCCACATCTCGGCGCCCACACCTACCAACGGCCTGACCCGCTGGCTCTATACCCAGGCCACCCGCTACATCGTCACCACCGGGGAAAAGCTGCGGGGCGAGCTGATCGCCCGCAACGGCTATCCGGCGGCCATGATCACTTCGGTGCCCACGGGCATCGACGACAGCCGCTTCGGACCGGCCGACAAGGCCGCCGCCCGTCGCGCCCTGGGGCTGGCGGAGGACGCGCATTACCTGGGCATCGTCGCCACCCTGCGCAGTTGGAAGGGCCATCTGCATCTGCTGAAAGCCTATGCCGGCCTGGAGCGGCCCGGCTGGAACCTGCTGGTGGTGGGGGATGGCCCCATGCGCGGCGTGCTGGAAGACAAGGCCCGGGAACTGGGTCTGGCCGACCGCGTCACTTTCGCCGGCCATCGGGAAGACCCGGAGCAGTGGTTGCGGGCCATGGATATTTTCTGCCTGCCCTCCTACGCCAACGAGGGCGTGCCCCAGGCCATCGTCCAGGCCATGCTGACGGCCCTGCCCATCGTCACCACGCCGGTGGGCAGCATCTGCGAGGCGGTGGAGGCCGATGCCTCGGCCTTGGTGGTGCCGCCCCAGGACCCGGCGACCCTGCGCCTGGCCCTGCAGGTGATGATCGACGATCCGGCCCGGGCCCAGGCCCTGGGCGCCGCCGCCCGGCAGCGGGCCCTGGCGAATTTCACCCGGGAGGCGATGCTGGACCGGATGGAGGCTATTTTCCGGCAGCTCGCGGAGGCGGGTCGGTGAGCCAGCCGGAGGCCGCCGCCTTCGCCGGCATCCACGCCTTCGTCATCAATCTGGCCAGCGCCACGGAGCGCCGTCGTCTGATGACGGCCCAACTGGACCAGCCCCATCTGCCCACCTACACCCTCCTAGATGCTGTCGATGGCCGTGTTCTTCCCGCCGCCGCCCTGGCCCAGGGCTATGACGAGGCGGCGGCCCGGCGCGATGCCCACCGCAGCCTGTCGGCGGGGGAGATCGGCTGTGCCCTGAGCCACCGGGCCGCTTGGCAGGCGGTGCTGGATCGGGGCTTGACCGCTGGCCTGGTGCTGGAGGATGACGCGGTGCTGGGTTCCGAGAGCGGTGATGTGATCGCCCGCCTCAAGCCCCTGCTGGACGTGGCCGAACCCCGGGTGGTGCTGGTCCAACATGTGCCCCGTTATCGGGGCCTGCCGGTGGCGAAATTGTCGCGGCTGCATCGGCTCTATCGGCCCTGGAAGACCCGGGGTGCCCATGCCTATCTGATCAACCGGGCCGCCGCCCAGGCGCTGCTCCAGGCCATGCCCCGGGTATCGGTGGTGGCCGACGACTGGCCCCACTTCGCCCGCTGGGTGGAGGTGCTGGCGGTGGTGCCCTATGGCATCGGCCGCTCACCGGCCTCCCATGACTCCCAGATCGGTCCCGCCGGCCGGCGGGAGGCGGGGGGCTCGGCCCTGGGCCGCTGGTTGCACAAGCGACTCTACGAGAAGTTCCTGTTCCAGTTGGTGGTGCGGCCCCTGCGGCTGATCCGCGCCCAGGCGGAAACCTGGTAGCCATGGCAGCGCCCCGGTCCATCCTGTTCATTGTCGTCTCCCGCATCGGCGACACCCTTTTCGCCACGCCGGCGATCCGGGCGGTGGCCCAGGCTTACCCGGAGGCGGAGATCACCGTGCTGGGCCATCCCAATCGGGCCGAAGTGTTTCGGCATCTGCCCTTTGTCACCCAGGTCGGCACCATCACCAAGCACAGCGCCCCCTGGCGTGGCTGGCTGGGGGGTAAGGCCTACGACTTGGCCTTGGTGTACAACTTCGACCAACCCCTGGTGGCCTACGCTCTGAGAGTGGCACGGCAGGTGGTGGCCTTCCGCCAGCAGGATGCGGCCCTCAACCGCCGCCTCCACCGCTGTGTGGAGCCGCCGGCCTTCCAGAGCGAACACGCGGTGCGCCAGTTGCTGCGCCTGCCCGCTGCCCTGGGGGTGGCGCCGGACGGCCTGCGCCTGGCCTACCGGGCCAGCGAGGTCGAGATGGCCGCCGCCCGGGCGCGGCTGGACGCTGCCGGCTGCGGGCGGGCCTCGCCCCTGATCGGCCTCCAGGTGGCCAGCTTTCCCACCAAGGCCTACCGGGACTGGCCGGTGGAACACTTCGCTGAACTCTGCGAGCGGATTGCCACACGCTGGCCCCAAGCCCATTTCCTGATCTTTGGCGGCCCCGAGGAAAAGACCCGCACCGTCTGGCTCAAGGGCCGGCTCGGGTCCCGGGCCAGCCTCTTCGCTGGCCAGCTGAGCCTGCGGGAGACCACGGCCCTGATGGGGCTGACCGATTGCTACGTGGGCATCGACACGGGACCCACCCACCTGATGAGCACCTGGGACATCCCGATGGTGGCCATGTACCACTGCCTGTCATCGGCGGCCCATACCGGCCCCCTGGACCATCCCCTGGCCTATCTGATCGATCATCCGGCCACCGGCAGCGAGCGCTGCGGCGAGACTTCCGCCATGGCCGAGATCAGTGTGGATGCCGTGCTGGCCCAGGTGGAGCGGGCGCTGGCCGATCATCCGCCCCGGCTGCGATGAGATTCGCCTTCGTCGTCACCAATCTGGCCGGAGGCGGCGCCGAAAAGGCCGTTGCCAAGCTGGCGGCGGCCCTGGTGGCCCGGGGTCATGAGGCCCGCCTGGTGCTGCTGGAAAACCACATCGAACATCGTCCCCCTGCCGGAGTGCATCTGGAGGTGCTGGCCGACGGCCCGGTGTCCAAGGGCTGGCTGGGCCGGCGCCGCCTGGCCTGGCGCCTGAAGCACTGGGCCTACCGGCAGGGACCGTTCGACCTGATCGTCTCCACCCTGCCTTTCGCCGACGAGGTCACCGCCCTGGCGGCCTTGCCCCGCCACTGCTGCCGCATCGCCAACACCCTGTCGGCGGAGCTGGCCCGGCTGCCGCCGACCAAGGCCGCCCGGCGCCGGGCCCGCTATCGGGCCCTCTACGGCAGCCGGCCCCTGATTGCGGTGTCCGCCGGCGTGGCTGACGATCTGCGGGAGGGGTTGGGGCTCGATACCCGGATCGTCACCATTCCCAATCTGTTCGACAGCCATGCCATCCGTGTCGCCGCGGCGGAACCGGCCAGCGGCCTGCCGGGCCGGCCCTATGGGATCCATGTGGGCCGCTTCGCGCCCCAGAAGCGCCATGACCTGCTGCTGGAGGCCTGGGGACGCCTGGAGCAGGCGCCCCTGCTGGTGCTGCTGACAGCCCCCGATCCGGCCCTGACGGCGCTGATTGCCGCCCGGGGGCTGGAAGGGCGGGTGCTGGTGGCGGGTTTCCAGACCAATCCCTATCCCTGGATCGCCGGGGCCGAACTGCTAGTGCTCTGTTCCGACCACGAGGGCCTGCCCAACGTGCTGATCGAATCCCTGCTCTGCGGCACACCGGCCCTGTCCACCGACTGTCCCTCGGGGCCGGCGGAAATCCTCGCTGCATTTCCTGAATGCCTGGTGCCCCCGGGAGACGCCGCCGCCCTGGCAGCAGCCATGGATCGCTGTCTGAAGCATCCTCCCGATCCGGCCCGGGCCGACCTCTCGGCCTACAGCCCGGCAGCGGTGGCGGCGGCCTACGAGCGGCTGGCGGAGGGCTGCTGAAATGTGCGGCATTCTCGGTTTCATCGGCACCCGCTGGCGCGCCCATGCCGCCTTGGGGCTGTCTGCCATCAAGAGCCGCGGCCCCGATGAGCAGACCGTGCTCGATCTGGGCGAGGCGGTGCTGGCCCATACCCGGCTGGCGGTGATCGATCTGGCCGGTGGCCATCAGCCCATGACCTCGGCCGACGGCCGCCACACCATCGTTTTCAACGGCGAGATTTACAACTTTGCCGAACTGCGGAATGCGCTCGAAGGCAAGGGCCATGTCTTCGCCACCCGCTCCGACACCGAAGTGCTGCTCCAGGGCTACCGGGAATGGGGCGAGGGGCTGCTGCCGCGCCTCGACGGCATGTTCGCCTTCGCCCTGTGGGACCGGATGGAACGCCGGCTCTTCGCTGCCCGGGATGCCCTGGGCATCAAGCCCCTGATGTACGGAGCAGTAGACGGAGGACTGGTATTTGCCTCCACCCTGGCGCCCTTCCTGGCCCTGCCGGATTTCCCCCGGCGCCTGGACCCGGAGGCCCTGCGGGATTACCTGGCCTTCCAGGTGGCCCTGGCGCCCCACACCTTCCTCGCCGCCGTGCAGCAGTTGCCGCCGGCCCACTGTCTGCGTTTCGACGCGGCCAGCGGCCGCCTGGAGACCTCCCGCTGGTGGAGCATTCCCCGCGCCCGTCCCTGTACTGATGACCGGGAAACCCTGGTGGTCCGCACCGATACCGCGATCCGGGAGAGTGTGAAGCGGCAACTGGTGGCCGACGTGCCCCTGGGGGCCTTCCTCTCCGGCGGCATCGATTCCAGCCTGATGGTGCGCTACATGGCCGAGGCTGGCGGCGCGCCCCTGAAGACCTTCAGCCTGCGCTTCGCCGATGCCGGTTTCGACGAGAGCGCCCACGCCCAGGCTGTGGCAGCGGCCTTCGGCTGCGAGCATCATGTGCTCGACGCGCCGGCCATTGATGCCGACACCTTCGCTGCCACCATTCACGACCTGGACCAGCCCCTGGCGGACCCGGCCTATGTGATGACCCACGCCCTGGCCCGGCTCACCCGAGAGCATGTCACCGTGGCCATCAGCGGTGACGGCGGCGACGAGGTGTTCGGCGGTTATCCACGCTTCCTCGACACCGAGGATCGCCATCCGCAACGGCCGGGCCAGGCCCTGTTGCGACGTTTGGTGGAAGCGGGTCTGCTGCCCGCCGGTCTGTTGCGGCGCGGCTTGTGGGGTCAGGATCTGCTGCTCTACCGGCGCGGCGAACTGGGGCCGTGGCCCGTGGGCAGAAAGAATCTCGCCGCCTATCTGGCCCCGGACATCCGTGCGACTGCACGGCCCGAAAATACCCTGGGCCTGTGGCGGGATCAGATCGCCGAACTGGGCGGGAAGATGGATGCGGCCACCCTGATGCGGGCCGACCTCTGGACCTATCTTTCGGAGAACTGCCTGGCCAAGACCGACCGGGCCAGCATGGCCCATGGCCTGGAGGTGCGGGTTCCCCTGTTGGGCCAGCCAGTGCTGGAGGCGACTCTGGGATTACCGGCCGAGGCGCATTTCGCTGGCGGCACCAAGGCCTTGCTCACCGAACTGGCCCGCCGCCATTTGCCGGAAACCGTGTGGAATCGGCCCAAGCACGGTTTTTCCGTGCCCCTGGACAAACTCTTCAACGGTCCATGGCGGGGGCGCTGCGAAGATGCGCTGACACGAATAGAGCAACTGGCACCCTTCCTCGACGCCGGGGCAGCGCGGCGCGCCTGGCGCGATGGCCTGAGCCGGCGTGGCTCCCGGCGCCTGGCCTACACCCTGGTGGTGCTGCTGCTCTGGCTGGAGCGCCACGGCCTGAGTGCCTGAGCGACTCGTCCCGGCTATGTAAACGACAAACGGTTCCTTGTGGAGCCGTTTGCCCTACAGCAGCTTGTTGCTTACTTCTTGTGCTGCCGCTTTGCTTTCTTGTGCTGCTTGGCTTTGGGTTTTGCAGCCATGTCGTCATGGGCCGCCGGGCTGGCGGGCGTTGCGGGGGTGGCTGCGACAGCGGGCGTCGCCGGGGTGGCATGGACGGCGGGGGTTGCAGGGGTCGCAGGCGTAGCGGAACCGGCATGCTTCGGGGCGCCAGCGCCCTGAGCCAGGGCCAGGGAGGACAGCCCGGCGATGGCAGTGGCAACGATCAGCTTCTTGAACATTTTGTATCTCCTATGGAGTTCCTTGGTCCCGACCCTGAATTGGAGGCATCAGGCCGTGGACCGAACAACGGCAAAGGAAGGTTCTTGCTGACGGGTGAACGGTAAGGTTTTGTAATGCATTTCCTGAAGCAAGTACTTACAGGGTCTTACATACGATAGGCAACGTTTCCTCCATGGGCTGCGTTATCCGGGTACTGGCGAAACGCCTGAAGCTGGAGGTGTCCCATGAAACGCGGACTGATGCTTTCCTTATCACTGTTAACCCTGCTGACCAGCATGGCATTGCCGGTCCAGGCCGATGGGCGCCATGGCTCGAAGGGACGTCATGGCTGGGAAGGGCGCATCGATCATTTTGAGCGCCACGACGTAGGCCGCTGGCGCGGTGGCAATTGGCATCACGGCAGGCATAACGGTCATCTGGGTTGGTGGTGGGTAGCAGCCGGAATATGGTATTTCTATCCAAGGCCGGTCTATCCCTATCCGGACCCTTACCGCCCGCCGGTGGTGGTGTACACCCCGCCGGCGGAAGCGGAGCCGCCTGTCCTCATGGCCCCCCAGTCGGCCCAGCAGGTCTGGTACTACTGCGAGGCGGCTGGGGCCTATTACCCCTACGTACCCAGTTGCCCATCGGGCTGGAAGGTCGTGTCTGCACGACCGGAGGGCGATTGAGAACAGGCCCTGGGAGAATGCCTGTGAAAAATATCCCCAAGATGGTGTAGCCCCGGCGCTGATCCTGATGCTGGTGGGCTGAGTAATGCCTCGTGGGCCGTGATGGTGCGGGTTGCGGCGCAGGCAGTATCATGCATTCTGCCCCGCCCACCGGAGCGGCGGGGCGCGCGAGCCTTACACCTGCCCATGACCCAGACCCCAGCGGAAGCTACGCTTCAGGCATTTGTCATCAATCTGCCCGCCGCCAGCGGCCGTCGCCAGTTGATGGAGGCCCAGTTGGCCCTGCCGGGACTGCCGGCGTGCCGCATCGTGCCGGCGGTGGATGGCCGTGCCCTGGATGCCGTTACCCTGGCCCGGATCTATGACGCCGAAGCAGCCCGGCGCTGGGAGCGGGAACTGACGCCAGGAGAGATCGGCTGCGCTCTGAGCCATCTGGCGGTCTATGAGCGCGTCGTGGCGGAGAACCTGCCCTGGGCTCTGGTGCTGGAAGACGATGCCCTGATCGGTCACAAGCTGCCGGGCCTGCTGGAAAAACTGCTGCCCCGGCTCGACCCGGATAAACCGGAGGCGATCCTGCTCTCCCATGTGGAGCGTTACAGCGCCTGGGGCACGGAGCGCCTGGATAGGCTTCATCGCCTGGCCCGGCCCCATTTGGCGGCGGGTGCCCACGCCTATCTGATCACCCGGGCCGGCGCGGCGGCCCTGCTGGCGGCTCTGCAGCCGGTGCGCATCGTGCCCGATGCCTGGCGCGGCTTCATGGACGAGGGCCTGCTGACGGTGCGCTGCGTGGTGCCCTATGCGGTGGGCACGGCACCCGTGGCCAATGCTTCCCAGATCGGCAGCGAACGGTTCTCCCCGCCGGCCATCCGGGGCTGGCGGCGCTGGCTGCGTAAATACCTCTATCAGAAATTCTGGTTCCAGCTCGTGGTCAAGCCCCTGGGGCGGCTCAAACGCCAGGTCTCCTCATGGTGAGGGAACAGCATTCCATCCTGCGCTGGGGTGGGGTGGCCCTGTTCATTCATTTCGTCAGCCTGCCCCTGGGTCATATGGCGGCCCTGCGTTCCGCCAGCCTGCTGGGGGTACTGGTGGCGGCGGCCCTGGCCTGGAGCCGGTTGCCGCCCCGCCGTCCGGGGCCCATGGCGGCCCTGTTCGCAGTCTGGCTGGCCCTGGCCCTGGCCTCTGTGGCCTGGTCGGTGGAGCCGGCCTACACGCTGGAGGCGGCCCTGACCGATGTGCCCCGTTCCGCCTTGTTGTTCTGGGCCGGCCACACCCTGGCACGGGGCGGGCTTTCCTGGCGGATTGCAGCCTGGGCCGGCACGGTCTTTCTGCTGATCTGCGCGCCTCTTGCAGCCCTGGCGCCCAGAAATTCCATGGGTATCTGGGAGGCGGGCTGGTTGCCGGCCAGCGGCGACTACGCCACCGCTGCCCTGATCTTCTTGCCGGTGGTCGGCGCCGCCCTGTGCATCCGGGGCCGCCAGGCCGGGGAACGCCTGTTTCTTCTGGCGGGCCTGGCGGCGGGGTTCTACGGCGGCTATCTGTGCGCCTCGCGGATTTTCTGGCTGGTGCTGCTGGTGATTGTTACGGTGGCCGCGGGCTATGGGCTGAGCCGGCCCGGGGTCTGGCGTCGTTATGGTTTGCCGGTGATGGCGGGGCTGGCAGCCATGATCGTCGTGGTCCTGGCCTTGGCCGGCCTGGCGGCCAGGCAGCGGGATCTGCCCCTGTTGCACACGGCGGATCGGGTCCGGCTCTATTCGGGCGTGGTGGAAAAGCTGGAACAGGGGCCGGCCCTGGGCGTCGGCTATGGCAAGGAGACGCATGCCGCCTGGTACTTGCAGACCTTTCCTGATCTGCCGGAGGTGCGTCATCCCCACAATATCGTGCTGAGCTTTGCCGATCAGTTGGGCTGGCCTGGCCTCCTGTTGTTGGCAGCCCTGTTTGGGGTGCCGGCCTGGCGCTTGGTCAGTCAGGGTGGAGGCGGGGATCAGAAGATCCTGGTGGCCACTGGCCTGGCCCTGCTGGCTGGCGTTTTCGTCAAGAACAGCACCGACCTGTTCTTCTACAAGCAGCACCTGTGGCTGTTGTTCGGCCTGTTGGGCCTGTGGCTGGGAACCCTGGAGCGCGGCGCTGGCGCCCTCAGCGTTTCCGCACTGCGACCTGCCAGCCCACGGAGATCAGTTCCAGGGCGGCGCCCTTGAGATCGAGGAAGGCGTTGATCACCCGGCAGGGATTGTCGTCGGGCTGTTCGTAGTAGGACCACAGGTAGTCGTCGAAGATCATCACGCCGCCGGACTTCAGCAAGCGCCAGGCGCTGATGGCGTCCCGCAGCACGTCGTCGGCCAGGTGGGAACCGTCCACATAGATCAGGTCATAGCGATGGCCTTCGCTATCGAGCTGGGGCAGCATGGTCAGGGACGAACCGACCCGCTGTTCGATGCGCGCCCGGTGTTCGGCCACGTTGGCGGCAAAGCGGTCGCCCAGGCTGGTCTTCTGCTCGACGGAATGCTCGTCGCTGCCCTGCCAGGTATCCACCGCCGTGAGCCGGGCCTGGGGGAACTGGCGCAACAGGAAAAGGCTGGAACGGCCTTCGAAGGAACCGATCTCCAGGATGTCCAGGGGCCGCTCCCGGGCCAGGCCGCAATCGGCAAAGATCGACAGCCAGGAGGGGATGTGCTGATCGAACCAGCCATTGGTGAACTGGCGGCCGGCGCAGGCGGTGCGGAACTCGTCCATGATCCGGACGACATCGGGATCGCTGCGGCGGGCACGCAGGCGCTTGTCGCTGGCCAGGTAGTTGCGGATCGTGGCCAGGGTGCCGCCACTCCTGTGGATGTAGAGGGCGTTGTTGATGCGCTTGGACTTGATCTTCATAGGGCGGTCCCGGTGGTGGCCGACAGGCGCTGCCAGCCTTCGATGGCGGCATCGACGCTGATGGCGTCGACCCGGTTGGAGTCATGGTGCAGCACTTCGTGGGGCACTCCCCAGGGGCGCCATTGTTCGATGTGGCTGTCGCCGAAGAAACAGAGGATGGGCTTGCCCAGTCCGGCCGCCACGTGCATGGCGCCGCCATCGCTGCACACCACGCGTTCGGCCAGGCTCATGGCCGCGATCAGCTCCTTCACTTGGTAGGTGGGGCAGGGGATCAGGGGCAGGCCGGCGCAGGCCGCTTGAAGTCGCGCTGCCTTTTCGTCGTCTCCGGGATGGAGGGGGTCGTTCTCGGCGCCCGGGGACCAGTAGAGCAGGAACTGGCCCACGCCGGCCCCGTGGAGGCGCCGGATCAGTTCGGCGAAATTTTCCTCGGGCCAACGCTGTACCGGCCGACGGGAGCTGATGTGGATACCGATGGCCGGCCGGGCCGGGTCGTAACCTGCCTGCATCAAACGTGTTTTCAAGGTGGCAAGCACTTCCGCCTGGGGGAGCAGGTGCAGGGGGCCATCGGCCCGGGGCAGCCCCAGGGCCAGGCCCAGTTTTTCCATCTTGCGCACTTCATGAACCAGGTGGCTGTCGGGCAGGGGAATCACCACGTCGGGCTGCTGGCCGGGGCCGTTGTCCCGCTCGCGGAAGCCGATCATGCGCCGGCCGCCCAGTTGCCGGGCATAGCGCCAGCCGCCATTGGCCAGCAGGATGTCGTCGAAGTGACGACGGCGCAGGGTCAGCAGCAGGCCCAGGCGCTGCCACAGGGAGGTCAGGAACCCCCGCTGCTGGCGCTTGGGGAAGACGAATATCTCATCCACATCCGGGTTGCCGGCCAGCACGTCCTGGTTGTAGCTGCTCACCAGGACGGCCAGCCAGGCCTGGGGGAAATGCTGGCGCAGAGCCCGGAGCAGGGGGGTGGTGCAGATCAGATCGCCGATGTTGTCG
Organism: Denitratisoma oestradiolicum; assembly: GCF_902813185.1. Classification (GTDB taxonomy): domain Bacteria; phylum Pseudomonadota; class Gammaproteobacteria; order Burkholderiales; family Rhodocyclaceae; genus Denitratisoma; species Denitratisoma oestradiolicum. The sequence goes on along the minus strand of NZ_LR778301.1, from coordinate 3,332,957 downwards.
CGGCGCACGACCAGAATGCGGGGGTGACCAGGGGGCATGGGACGATGGGTGGATTGCGGTAAGCTTGCCGCAGTCATAAACATGCGGTGCCGGAGTTGGGAATCCTACCAGACCTTGGTAGCCGTTCCGGCGGGCAGGAAGGACAGCAGTGAATTCGACAACAAGAATCGTCGTTATCAATCTGGAAAGATCAGCGCAACGCCGCCAGCTCATGGCCGCCCAACTGGATGGCCTGGGTCTCGCCCACGAGTTCTTCCGGGCCGTGGATGGTCGGGCGTTGAGTGAGGATGAAGTTGCCGTCTGCTATAGCCCGACACGGGCCGCGACGACCGGATGGAAGGAGCTGAGCCGGGGCGAGATCGGCTGTGCCCTGTCCCATCAGGGGGTGTGGCAGGCCCTGGTCGATAGCGGCGATGCCGGTTGGGTGGTGCTGGAAGACGACGCGGTGCTGGCGCCCGAGGCGCCCGCCGTGATGGCGGCGCTGCCATCGCTGGCGCGGGATGGTGATGTGGTGCTGCTGGTGCCGGGGCCCGAGCAGTCCTACGCTTTTCGCCAGCAGTCGCTGCCCAGCGGGCATCGCCTGGCCTACGTGAATCAGCTCCAGTTCCTCGCCACGGGCTACTACATCACTCCCTTGGCGGCCCGGCGTTTGTTGGCGGCGACCCGCCCCCTGTGGTGTCCCATCGACTGGTGGTATTCCTCGCCGGGTCTGAAGGGAGTGACGCCGATCCGCATCGTGCTGCCGGCGGTGGTGAGACCCCGGCCGGAGGAGCAGAACCCCTCCGAGATCGGTGGTCGGGAGACCAAGCGGGCTCGGCCTGCGACCCGGCGCGGTTGGCGTCCAGGCTGGTACGAGAGCTATCGGCGCTGGCGCATCCGCATCAAGAACCGCTACCTGCGGAGGCCGGTGCGGTTCCGTTGAGGCCTGCTCAGTGGGCCTCGTCCCAGTTGGGGCCGGCACCCACGTCCACCAGCAGGGGTACCGCCAGCCTGGCGACGCCGCCCATCAGGCGGGGCAGGGCAGTCTTGACCTGGGCCAGTTCGCCGTCGGGTACTTCCAATACCAGTTCGTCATGGACTTGCAGGATCAGCCGGGATTGCAGGGCTGTTTCCTCCAGCCAGCGCTGTACGGCGATCATGGCCAGCTTGATCAGGTCCGCCGCCGTGCCCTGCATCGGCGCATTGATGGCGGCGCGCTCGGCCCCCTGGCGGCGGCCCACGTTGCTGGAGCGGATCTCGGGCAGCCAGAGGCGGCGACCGAAGACGGTTTCCACATAGCCCTGGTCCCGGGCGGCCTGGCGGGTTTCTTCCATGTAGCGGGCAACGCCGGGGTAGCGGGCGAAGTAGCGCTCCATATAAGCGGCGGCGGCGCTGCGCTCCAGGCCCAGCTCCCGGGCCAGGCCGAAGGCGCTCATGCCGTAGATCAGGCCGAAGTTGATCACCTTGGCGGCCCGGCGCTGGTCGGGGCCCACTTCCAGGGGGGTGATGCCGAAGATCTCCGCCGCCGTGGCCCGGTGCACGTCCTCCCCCTGGGCGAAGGCCTGCAACAGCCGTTCGTCGTTGGAGAGATGGGCCATGATGCGCAGCTCGATCTGGGAATAGTCGGCGGAGACCAGGCCGTGGCCCGGCGGCGCGATGAAGGCGGAGCGGATGCGCCGCCCTTCCTCGGTGCGGACGGGGATGTTCTGTAGATTGGGGTCCGAGGAGGCGAGCCGGCCGGTGACCGCCACCGCCTGGGAAAAGCTGGTGTGCACCCGGCCCGTGGCAGGATTGACCATCTGGGGCAGCTTGTCGGTGTAGGTGCCCTTCAGCTTGTTGAGGCTGCGGTGTTGCAGCAGCAGCTTGGGCAGGGGATAGTCCTCGGCCAGTTGGCTCAGCACCTCCTCGTCGGTGGAGGGAGTGCCCGAAGGGGTTTTCTTCACCACCGGCAGGCCCTGTTGGGTGAACAGGATTTCCGCCAGTTGTTTGGGGGAGGCCAGGTTGAAGGGCTGGCCGGCCAGGGCATGGGCCTCCTGTTCCAGTTGCAGCAGGCGTCGGCCCAGTTCGTCGCTCTGCCGGGCCAGGGAAAAGACGTCGATCAACACGCCGTTGCGCTCCATGCGGAACAGCACTTCGGCGGCAGGCAGCTCGATGTCCCGGTAGAGCCGCTCCAGCCGTGGCTCCGCCGCCAGCTGGGGGGCAAAGTGCTGGTGCACCCGCAGGGTGATGTCGGCGTCCTCGGCGCCGTATTCAGCGGCCTGTTCCAGGGCCACCTGGGCGAAGGAGATGCGCTTGGCGCCCTTGCCGGTGATGTCGTCGTAGGCGATGGTGGCCAGGCCCAGGTGGCGGGAGGCCAGGGCGCCCAGGTCGTGGCTCTTGTCGCTCTCCAGGACATAGGATTCGAGCAGGGTGTCCTCGACGATGCCGCGCAAATTGATGCCGTGGTTGGCAAAGATGTGGCGGTCGTATTTGAGGTGCTGGCCCAGCTTGGGGTGGGCGTTGGACTCCAGCCAGGGACGGAGTTTTTCCAGGGCTTCGGCCAGGGGCAACTGGTCCGGCGCACCGGCATAGCTGTGGCCCAGGGGCAGGTAGGCCGCCGCGATTCTGCCGGCTTCCTCCACCGCGAAGGAGATACCCACCAGCCGGGCCTGCATCGAGTCCAGGGAGGTGGTCTCGGTGTCCAGGGCGGTGAGGGGGGCGGCTTCGATTTTGTGCAGCCAGCGCTCCAGGTCGGGCCAGGCGAGCAGGGTTTCGTAGCCGGAACGGTCCAGGGTCGTCAGCGCTTCCGCTTTGGCCGGGACGGACTCGGCGGCGGCCGGTGATCTTGTGCTGTTTCGCTCCGCCAGGGGCGCCAGGGCGCCGGATTCGACTTCCTTGAGCCAGGTTTTGAATTCGAGCCGGGCAAACAACTCGGCCAGTTGGGCGTTGTCGTGAGCTTGCGGCGACAGGTCCGTCGGCGCCAGGGGCAGTTCCAGATCGCAGGCCACGGTGACCAGCTTGCGCCCCAGGGGCAGGAAGTCCAGGTGGTGGCGCAGGTTGTCCCCCACCGCTCCCTTGATCTCGGCGGCGTGTTCGATGATGGCATCCAGGGAACCGTATTGGTTCAGCCATTTGACGGCGGTCTTGGGCCCCACCTTTTCCACGCCGGGCACGTTGTCCACCGTGTCTCCCACCAGGGTCAGGTAGTCCACGATGCGCGTCGGGGGGACACCGAACTTGGTCAGTACGCCGGCCTCGTCCAGCATCTCGTTGCTCATGGTGTTCACCAGCCGGACCCGGGAATTCACCAACTGGGCCAGGTCCTTGTCGCCGGTGGAGACGATGCAGTCGATCTCCTGCTCACTGGCCTGCCGGGTCAGGGTGCCGATGACGTCGTCGGCCTCAACCCCTTCGATCATCAGGATGGGCCAGCCCAGGGCGCGCACACAGGCATGCAGGGGTTCGATCTGGGCCACCAGATCCTCGGGCATGGGGGGGCGCTGGGCCTTGTATGCCGGATACCAGTCGTCGCGGAAGGTTTTGCCCTTGGCATCGAACACCACAGCCCGGAAGTCCGCGCTATGATCGGCCTCGAGGCGGCGCAGCATGCTGATGACGCCGTAAATGGCTCCGGTGGGTTCCCCGGCCCGGTTGCGCAGGTCGGGCAGGGCGTGGAAGGCACGATAGAGGTACGAAGACCCGTCGACGAGAAGAAGCTTGGACATGGAGATGAAATGAGCGCAAAAGACAAACTGCCGGAGACGACGGGCCCCTGGGCCACGCCGCCAGCGTCCAACGCCCGGGAGGCCTGGCGGGTGTTCGGCATTATGGCAGAGTTCGTGGAGGCCACTGAGCGCCTGTCCCAGGTGCGGCCGGCGGTTTCCATATTCGGCAGTGCCCGGGTGTCTCCGGATAGCGAGTACTACCACTGGACGGAAAAAATCGCCCGTTTGCTCTCCGATGCGGGCTTTTCGGTGATCTCCGGCGGTGGCCCCGGCATCATGGAAGCGGCCAACAAGGGGGCCTTCCACGGCAAGAGCGTCAGTATCGGCCTCAATATCCAGTTGCCCATGGAGCAGCAGGAAAATCGCTTCCAGGACATTTCCCAGACCTTTCGCCACTTCTTCGCCCGCAAGTACATGTTCGTCAAGCTGGCCTCGGCCTATGTGGTGATGCCCGGCGGCTTCGGCACCCTGGATGAGTTGCTGGAGGCCCTGACCCTGATCCAGACCGGGAAGTCACCGAAGATTCCGATGATTCTGGTGGGCAGCAAGTTCTGGGGCGGCCTGGTGGACTGGTTCCGGGAGCGCTTGGTGAATGAGGGAATGATCCATCCCGAGGACATGGACCTGTTGCAGGTGATCGACGAACCCGAGGCGGTGGTGGAGGCTATTTTCCGGCACTACGAGACCCGGGGCTTTTCCTACCTGCCCGCCGAACACGAGCTGCTGCTCAATTTGTGATTCCGGCCCTCTGCTAGAATCGGTCAGCATCCTGAAAGGAACCCCGAATGCGTCGCCTGCTGCTTCCTCTGTTGCTGGTCGTTTCCCTCTCTGCCTGGGCCGATGGCGCCGCCAAGCGGCCGGACAACCTGCAACCCCTGCCCGAAGTGCCGCCCCCTCCGGCGGGCGTGTCCCTGGACCAGGAACTGGAGCCCCAGGTGACCATCACCAAGAAGGGCGAGGACAAGGTCGAGGAATATCGGGTCAATGGCCGTCTGTACATGATCAAGGTAACGCCCCGCCATGGCGTTCCCTACTATTTGCTGGACGAGGATGGGAAGGGCGTCTGGGCCCGGCGTGACAATATGGGCCCCAGTGTGCAACCTCCCATGTGGGTAATTCGAACCTGGGAGTGATGCCATGAACGCAGCCGCGACAATGCAGACTCAAGAACCCAAGACCGTTGGCGTCGAGCGCGCCATGCAGTGGCTGGCCGAGGGCTGGCGTCTGTTCCGGGCAGCGCCGGCGATCTGGATTGCCCTGACCGTGGTGCTGTTCGTCATCAATATTCTTTTGAATCTGGTGCCGGTCCTGGGGGGGCTCGCCGCAGCCCTGCTGATGCCGGTCTTTTTCGGCGGCCTGATGGCGGGTTGTGCGGCCCAGGCCCGGGACGAGGACTTGCAGTTCGATACCCTGTTCGCCGGATTCCGTACCAACACCGCTAGCCTGATGACCCTGGGTCTGCTCTCGGTTGCCGCCATGGTGGTGATCGCCCTGCTTGCCTTCCTGGTGGGTGGGGGCGCCATGATGGGGTCCATGATGGGGCGGGGCATGGACCCCGCCGGGGGCGCCACCCTGGCCTTGGGGGGGATGCTGATGGCTAGCCTGCTGGTGTTGGCCTTGTCCGTGCCAGTGGCCATGGCCCTGTGGTTCGCCGTTCCCCTGGTGATGCTGGGCAATGTGGCGCCGGTGGCTGCGCTGAAGAGCAGTTTTTCCGCCTGCCTGAAGAACATGTTGCCCTTCCTGGTGTACGGCGTGGTGGTTTTCGTGCTCACCTTCATCGCGGCGATTCCCTTCGGGCTTGGACTGCTGGTCCTGGTGCCGGTGGTGATTGCCTCCATTTACGCTTCCTACCGAGATATTTTTCCCTGATCGCTAAAGCTTCATGCAGGCCCATCGTCTTCCCGCCCGCCACGGCGTACTCTGGCTCGTGGCGGGCTTCCGCCTTTTTCGCACCAACCCCCCCCTGCTGACTGCCCTGACCCTGGGCTATTTTTTCGCTGTCCTGGTGGTCAATCTGCTGCCTCTGGTAGGGCCGTTTCTGCTGACTCTGGGCCTGCCCAGTCTGACGTTGGTGGTTGCCAATGGCTGCCGCGAGATCGAGGCGGTCGGTGCCCTGCGTCCGGGGGCACTGTTCCATGGTCTGCGGGAGCATCGCAAGGCGTTGCTGCAACTGGGCGGACTCAACCTGCTGGCCTCACTGGTACTGTTGCTGGCCCTGGTACTCTCCGGCCTGGAGAGCGTGGACCTGGTCCAGCCCGATCCCGAGCAGTTGATGCGTCTGGCGTTGCTGATGCTGGTGCTGGCCATTCCCCTGCTGCTGGCTTTCTGGTTCGCTCCCATGCTGACGGGTTGGGAGGGCGTCACGCCGATGAAGTCGGTATTTTTCAGCATCGTCGCCACGGTGCGTAACTGGCGGGTCTTCGCGGTCTACGGATTGGCGGTGGGGACGATCGGGGTGGCCCTGCCGGGGCTGCTGATCGTGCTGGCCAGTCTGGTTTCCAGTGCCGTGGCGGGGGGGCTGGCCATGTTCCTGCGCATGGCCATGATGCTGGTGCTGGCGCCCGTGCTGATGGCCAGTGTCTATCTCAGCTACCGGGATGTCTTTGTCCGCGACGCCTGAAGTCGATCGGCGGCCCATCGGTATCCTGGGCGGCACCTTCGATCCCATCCACTACGGTCACCTGCGTCTGGCCGAGGAGGCGCGGGAGCACCTGGGTTTGCAGCGGGTCCTGCTGATTCCCGCCGGACAACCTGCCCATCGCCGGTCGCCGGTGGCTGACGGGTGCCAACGACTCGCCATGGTGCGACTGGCGGTCGAGAATAATTCGTTCCTGGAAGTGGACACGGCGGAAATCGACAGCCTCCAGTCCAGCTATACCGTGCCTACTCTGGAAAGGTTGCGGGCAAAGCTTGGGGCTCAGCAGTCCCTGGTGCTGGTACTGGGGGCCGATGCCTTTCTTGGCCTGGCTTCCTGGCATCGCTGGCGCGAATTGTTCGGCCTGGCCCACCTGGCCGTGGCCACCCGCCCCGGCCATGACCTGGACGCCGGGGCGATGTCTGCCGATCTGGTCAGCGAATTCGGGCAGCGCCTTGCCCCGGGACGCGAAGCGCTGGTGGCGAGCGGGGCGGGCTGTATCCTGCCTTTCGCCATCACTCCGCTGGATATTTCTGCCACCGCCATTCGTCAGACCCTGGCGGCGGGAGGCAGCGTCCGCTATTTGCTGCCGGACGGGACTCTCGACTATATTCACCATCACTCTCTTTACCGGGTTTCTCGCTGAATGGACATTCGCAAACTACAGAAAGTTGTTGTTACCGCCCTGGAAGATATCAAGGGGGAAGACATCGAGGTGATCAACACCACCAAGCTCACTTCCCTGTTTGATCGCATCGTGATTGCCACGGGCAGTTCCAATCGGCAGGTCAGAGCCCTGGCCAATAATGTCCATGACAAGGTGAAGGAAGCCGGGGGGGAGGTGATAGGCATGGAGGGTGAGGACAGCGGGGAGTGGGTGCTGGTGGATCTGGGAGACATCGTTGTGCATGTGATGCAGCCCTCGGTACGCAGCTTCTACAACCTGGAGGAACTCTGGCAGGCGGCACCGAAGCGCCTGGCGGCCAGAGCCGGCGGTGCGTCGACCGTCGACAACGACGAGCCTGCGGCTCCCGTAGCCGCTCCGGTCGGGCGCAGCCGGAGCCTCACTGCGCGGGCACGCAAAGCCGCGCTGTAGGCGTGAGGTTCCTGATTGCGGCAGTGGGCACCCGCATGCCCGGCTGGGTGAATGAGGGTTACGCCGAGTTTGCCCGGCGCATGCCCCGGGAACTGTCCCTGGATCTGCTGGAGGTCAAGGCTGAACCCCGTGCCGAGGGCAAGCCGGTGGCGGCGATGATGACGGCGGAAGCCGTCCGCCTGCGTGCGGCCCTGCCCCCCCGCTGCCGCCGTATCGTACTGGATGAGCGAGGTGCCGAACTGACCACGGTCAATCTGGCCGACCGGATTCGGCACTGGATGGCCGAGGGTGACGACGTGGCTTTCCTGATTGGTGGTCCCGATGGTCTGGATCCGGCCCTCAAACAGGAAGCGGACGAGCGGGTGCGGCTCTCCGGCCTGACCCTGCCCCACGCCCTGGTGCGGGTGATTCTGGCGGAGGCCCTGTATCGGGCCGTCAGCCTGATGCGCGGCCATCCCTATCATCGCGAATGAGCTTCCAATGACTCAAGTGGAATCCCGTATCTATCTGGCTTCCCGCAGTCCCCGGCGCCGGGAACTGCTCAACCAGATCGGCGTGCGCTTCGATGTGCTGCTGTTCCGCGGGGGCGAGCGGGTGGACCCGGAAGTGGATGAGGCTCCCCATCCTGGCGAAGCGCCTGAGGATTATGTGTTGCGGGTGGCCCGCACCAAGGCGGCTCATGGCCTCCACCTGACCCAGTTGCGTCGCATGCTGCCCCGTCCGGTATTGTCCGCCGATACCACCCTGGATATGGAGGGGGAAATCATCGGCAAGCCTGTCGACGAGTTCGATGCCCGGGCGATCCTGGCGCGCCTGTCCGGCCGCAGCCATCGGGTGCTGACGGCCGTGGCCATGGCGGTGCCGGGCCGTATTGAACATGCGCTGAGCATCAGCGAGGTCCGTTTCCGGGCGCTGGACGCGGAAGAGATCAGGCGTTATGTGTCCAGCGGCGAGCCCATGGACAAGGCCGGCGCCTATGGACTTCAGGGGCGGGCGGCCATGTTCGTGGCCGAGACACGGGGGTCGCCCTCGGGTATCGTCGGCCTGCCCCTGTGTGAAACCGTCCTGCTGCTGCGGCGCTTCGGCTACCCCTTGTAACCGCTCATGGAAGCCAATTTTCCGCCCTAGTCCATGAAATACGCGAAAGGCAGGAAGGCCCACCCCCTCCCTGCCTCCCTCCCTCCCTCCCTCCCTCCCTCCCTCCCCCTCTCCGGGGGAGGTGACGATAATGGCTCGCTGCGCTCGACGGTTACACTCGGCTCCGTTGATACTGTTTCACGGTAAAGGCCGCTTACTTGCTGTGGCAAGTCATGCACACGGCGCTGCCTGTGTTGCTGACGCGCAAGAAGGTGGGATTGAAGGCCCCGCCACCGGGGGAGACGCCGTGGGGATCATGGCAGGAGGCACATTCCACCTTGGGACCGGCGCCGCTGTCATATAGCCGGATCTCGTCCTTGTCCATGTGGTTGTTGCCGTTTCTGTCGTAGAACTTGGTGCTGCCCTTGGTGCCGCCGGGGGTGTTGAAGTCGGTGCCGGGGCCATTGTTGGTGGGGAAAGTCACACCCACCGGATGGTCGTTGGTCAGATCGGTGCCGATGCGAAAGGCCCGGAAGTCCGTGGCGCCTGCGCCGACGAAGCCGGCATCCGGGGAATGGCAGGCCAGACAACCGGTGTTATCCGGCGCCGACATTCCCAAGTGCACCGATGCATCCGGTCCACGGGTATTGGTCCAGGTATTCAGGAAGCTGTTGTTCTGGGCGGTCATCTGGGCCGCCGAATAACCTCCGGAACCGGGCATGTTGACGATGGAATCCACCGCAGTCTGGCCGTCATGGCAGCTCAGACAGGCCAGGGAATTGGGTCCCGGCTGACTGACTGACTGAGTGAGGGTGCTGGTGCCCAGTTGTTCGTAGGTAGTGTAGGTCGTCACCTTGATAGTGCGGTTCCAGAGGGGCAGGGCGACCGTGGTGTTGGCGGCGTGGGGGGTGTGGCAATAGACGCAGACCTCCTGGTAGTCGTTGCGATAGGGGTCCATGATCGCGGCGGAAGGCCCCCCCCCGCTGGATTGACGCTGGGTCATGTTGTGGCGGGTGTTGGCTACGCTGCCTTGGTTGGAGAACTTGCTGGTGATATCCACATCAGCTCGGCTCGGTACGCTGGCGAAAACAAGTGCCAACAGGAAAAGTACTCGCAGGAACATCATATTGACCTCCTGAGTTGAGGGTTGAATTGGTAGTGCATGAGCGAGGGTCCTCGCTTGCGCGATGGAGATTGGGGGATGGCGGGAATTCCTGAGCGCGATAAATAATTTCCCGATGCCGGGAATCTTGGGGTGGTCACCCTATCCATGGTCGGGAGCCTCCACTGGGCGAAGGACTTCCACCTTGCGGAACATCTGGTCCACCATGTAGATGCGGCCGGTTTCATCCACAGCCACACCGGAGAGCAGTCCATACTCGCCGGGGCGATCCCGCTTCGAGGTGCTGCCGATGACCAGCAGGAGCACGCCGTCCGGGTCGAATATCTGTACGTTGGAAAAGCCGGCGTCAGCGACATAAATCCTGCCAGCACTGTCCGTAGCCAGCCCCCGGGGGCGCCAGAACCTGCCCAGGTTGATGCCGACCGAACCGAAGGTGTTGAGGAACTTGCCCTCAGGGGAGAAGGACTGCACCCGGAAGTTGCCGCTATCCAGCACATGGATGGTGCCGTTGTCAGCGACCGATACCTGGATCGGCGCGTTGAACTGGCCGGGGGCCTTGCCACGGGTACCGATCTGCCAGGCGATGGAGCCATTGCCGCGAAAGGCGATCAGCCGATGCTCGTCCGTGTCGTTGTCGCCCCGGTCGGCCACGTAGATCCGGTCCCGCTCGGCGTCCGCGGCCACCCCTGCCGGCCGCTGGAGCGTGGATTTGTCGCCGATCGAACGTTGATACAGCCCCAGGTTGTCATAGACCAGGACCGCGCGGTTCTTCGAGTCGGCCACGTAGATCATGCCTTTCTTGTCCAGAGCCAGGCCGGAAGGAATGGCGATGTTCCCCGGCTGGCGCTGGCCGAAGCGGAAAATTTTGCGTCTGGCGGCATCGAAGACCACCACTGAATTGCTCATGGTGTCCGCCACGTAGATTTTCCCTCCCCGGGCCACGACTGCTCCGGGTTTGACCAGGGCAGGTGTGGCGTCCACAGACTGCCCGGTTAGCAGAGAACGAAGCCGGTCTTCCTCGCTTTGGGTGACGAAGTCGGCGGCGGAGCGGAGCACGGTTTCAAAGACGTAACGGGGTTGATCGGGTGGAGAAGGCCATACCGGCGGCGTCAGTCGCTCCGAGGACTTTTCGTTTCCCGATGTCGTGCAGCCGATCAGCGCCATGGCGATCAGCATTGCCAGCCCCCAGCGGGATATCGAGAATCGAAGAGTTTTCATTGTTCTTTGATGGAAAATTCGTCTATTCGAATGCAATATTCATGCTAATCAATGAAAATTGATTAGTGTCATATTCCATGCGTAGCCCGCGATCGGGCCGGTTATTGTTGCGGCAGGAACCACCCAACAGCAGGGGTACGCGCCGTGCCCCCAAGGCCCGGAGCATTCGCAAGTTAGAATGGTCACCAACGCCCGTACAACGCCTGTGCCCCGATGCTTCCGGTTGCCGCCATGAATGAATCCTTTCTCGTCAATTTCACCCCCCAGGAAACCCGGGTCGCCCTGATGCAGCAGGGGGTGGTGCAGGAACTTCATATTGAGCGGACCGGTAGCCGGGGGATCGTCGGCAACGTCTATCAGGGCAAGGTGGTTCGCGTCCTGCCCGGCATGCAGTCGGCGTTTGTCGATATCGGCCTGGAGCGCACCGCCTTTCTCCATGTAGCGGATATCTGGGAGCAACGCAGCGCTGGCAACGGCGAGGGGCGTCTGATCGAGCGCATGCTGTCCGAAGGGCAGCATGTGATGGTGCAGGTGCTAAAGGACCCGATCGGCAGCAAGGGCGCCCGCCTTACCACGCAGATATCCCTGGCGGGCAGGATGCTGGTCTATCTGCCTCAGGAAAAACATATCGGCATTTCCCAGCGCATCGGCGACGATGCCGCCCGGGAGGCCTTGCGGCAGAAGTTGCAGACCCTGATTCCCAGCGACGAGATTGGGGGCTACATCGTTCGCACCATGGCGGAGAACGCCTGCGACGAGGAACTGGCGGCCGATATCGCCTATTTGCGCAGGCTCTGGGCCGAGATACGCAACCGTGCCCAGTTGACCCGGCCTCCCGCCCTGCTCCACGAGGATCTGACCCTGGGGCAGCGGCTACTGCGGGATCTGGTGACGCCGGAGACCAGCCGTATCGTGATCGACTCTCGGGAGAACTTTCAAAAGCTCACCGTTTTCGCCGAGGAATACATGCCCCAGGTCCAGTCCCTGCTGGAGCACTACACCGGTGAGCGGCCCCTATTCGATTTGCATGGCGTTGAGGATGAGATTGAAAAGGCTCTGGCGCGGCGAGTGGAGCTGAAATCCGGGGGGTATCTGATCATCGACCAGACCGAGGCCATGACCACCATCGACGTCAATACCGGTGGCTATGTGGGCCTGCGCAATTTTGATGACACCATCTTCAAGACCAACCTGGAGGCTGCTCAAACCATTGCCCGGCAACTGCGTTTGCGCAATCTGGGGGGCATCATCGTCCTGGATTTCATCGACATGGAATCCGGGGAGCATCAGGCGGCGGTGCTGGACGAGTTGAACAAGGCCTTGGCCCGGGACCATACCCGCATCACGGTGAACGGCTTTACCGGCCTGGGGCTGGTGGAAATGACCCGCAAGCGCACCCGGGAATCCCTCGCCCATATCCTGTGCGAGTCCTGTCCCACCTGCGGTGGCCGGGGCGAGATCAAGACCGCCCAGACCATGTGTTATCAGATTCTGCGGGAACTGCTGCGGGAGGCGCGCCAGTTCAATGCCCGTGAATATCGCTTGCTGGCGGCGCCGGCGGTGGTGGATCTGTTCCTGGAGGAGGAGTCCCAGTCTCTGGCGATGTTGTCCGATTTCATCGGCAAGCCCATTTCGCTCCAGGCCGAGACCAGTTATACCCAGGAGCAGTTCGATATTGTGCTGCTCTAGCGGCCATACTGTTGTTAGGCTATCGCTTAGGGGCACTTGTCGATGGAGGGGCTTCCTTCTATGCCAGGGAACCACCGCGCTTCCCGTTCGTCAGAAGGGAGGATTAGGTTTTTCTTTCCGTCTAGCAAAAGCGTTTCATGACGACCCTGTCTGACCTCACCAGCGCCCCCCGCGCCAACGCCGACTGGATCGATGCCCTGATCCAGGATGCCACGGCGCCGAAATGGAATTTCATTGTTCCCTTTCGTACCAAGCTCTACTACACCTTTTCGGTGAGTGCGGGCACGGAGTCGCAACGTCATGGGGCGACGGTGACTGATCTGACGGTGTTCAACAGTAGCCAGCAGAGTGCTGCTCGAGACATCATGGCCTACGTCTCCGGCGTGACTGGGATTACTTTTTACGAAACCCAGGATGGCAAAGCCTCGGATATCCACTTCGCCAATTGCGATGTCGAGGGCGTTAACACCTCGGGGGTTTGCGTCACCTATGGCAGCTACGCCTACTACGAGGACGGTACGGTCAGCCGCTACGAGCCCGAGGCCTATATCTATCTCGACAACCGGGAGTTTCTGGGAACCAACACTGCGCCCAGTGCCGGGAGTGATGGATATCAGGTATTGCTGCACGAAGTCGGCCACGCCTTGGGGCTAAAGCATCCTTTCGAGGGGGACGCCATCCTGTCGGCGTCTTGGGACAATACCGCCAACACGCTGATGTCGTATACCGATTCCGGCGGGCCCTATACCCAGTTTCGGCAACTGGATCTGGCCGCCCTGGGCTTTCTCTTTGGAACGGATGGCCTGGGTGGGATCTGGGGGGTGGCTGCCGCAGGCGCTTACTACCAGGGCACCAGCAGTAACGACACCTTTACCTCCGGTGTGGGGCGGCATACCTGGATCGGCATGGGCGGTACGGACGCCGTCGCCTATTCAGGGACGGAAGGCAGCTATGGGTTTTCCCTGTCCAACGACGAGCTATGGTTGATAGTTGATGGCGGCGGAAGCTATGACTATGTGTCCGCCGATGTGGAGCAATTGCGCTTCAGTAGCAGCATGTTGTCGGTGGCGACCGAGATCAGTCGCCTGACCCATGTGGTCATGGGAACCGCTGGAGACGACGCGCTTGTCGGTAGTAGCGCCGCTGATACCCTGAACGGTGCTGCCGGTAACGATGTGATAACGGGTGGCATAGGCGATGATCTGCTAGACGGAGGCAGCGGCAGCGACGTGGTGGCGCTTTCAGGTAACGCTACGGACTACCTGTTCTCCCTGCTGACGACGGGAGATGTCGCGACCACAGGATTGGACGGCACGGATACCCTGAGGGCCATGGAACGGGTCCGCTTCGACGGTGGAAGCGAAACCTCCATCATGAATCTGCTTCCCATGCCCAGACTCAATGCGCCGGCCTATCAGGCCAAGGTCCAAGCCTACTTCCTCGGGAGCCTGGGACGGGCCGCCGATGCGGCGGAACTGACCCAGTACACCAGCCTGCTCAGCGCCCAGTCGGGCAGCGTCTGGAAGGATGCCAACGGTCAGACTGGCACGGCTGGCAGCCTAGTGGGGGCGCTTTTCAGCAGCGCCGAGTTTTCGGCCCTGATAAGTGGCAAGAGTAATGCCCAGATCGTGGACGCCGCTTTCCAGCGTCTCACCGGTACGACACCGACCCAGGATGTGCATGATTACTACACAGGCCAACTGGACACCTCTGGCATCAGGGTTCGGGGGCTCATGAATGCCATGCTCAACGATCTGGCGCTGATGCCTCGGCTGGATGGTGCCCTGAGCGCTCCCAGTGGCTGGCCGGTGGCCTACCATGATTCGCTGACCACGACACAGTATCGGGGCTATCTGGATCACCTGCATCTGGACGGTGGTATCGGCATCGACAATCTGGATGCCAACGGCAATCTGATTCAACTCACGGGGGTGTAACGACTCACCGCTGGGTCAAACTTGTCTCAAACTGGCTGGGCCGGAGCTCCGTCCAGGAACATCATCAGACAGCCCGGCTCGATGGGGGTCCAGGTTTCGTTGTCCGTCAGAGGGGCAGTGGCGATCACGGCGACCCGGTCGTTGGGAGTCGTCACCTCGCTGAAGTCCACCGCCACGTCCTGATCCTTCAGATGGGCAACCGAGAAGGGCGCCTGGCGAACGATATAGCAGAGCCGGGTCGAGCAGTGGGCAAACAGGGCTTCTCCCTGGGAAAGCAGGTAGTTGAATTCCCCATGGGGGGCGATTTCCCGGGTCAGTTCCTGAAGAGTCTGGTGCAGGATGTCGGCACGGGGCATGGCCGAGAAGTTTTCGCTCAGATTCTGCAGCAGCCAGCAGAAGGCCCGCTCGCTGTCCGTGTCGCCGACGGGAATGAAGCTGCCGTCCAGCGGCGGCGCGAAATCCTCCAGGTTGCCGTTATGGGCGAATATCCAGTAACTGCCCCACAACTCCCGCTGGAAGGGGTGGGTGTTCTCCAGGCCCACCGGTCCCTGGGTGGCCTTGCGGATGTGGGCGATCACGTTCCTGGAGCGGATCGGGTATTGCCTTACCAGATCCGCTACCGGCGACTGGCTGGAGGGGTGGGGGTCGAGGAAGGTGCGGGCGCCGCGCCCTTCGAAAAAGGCGATGCCCCAGCCATCGGTGTGGACATCGGTCAGGCCGCCCCGACTGCGGAATCCTTCAAAGGAAAAGCAGATGTCCGTGGGGGTGTTGCAGTTCATTCCGAGCAGTTGGCACATGGCAAGAGTCTCCTGGTCAGGTGCTTACAGCATAGTGTGCCCGCTCAGACCTGGCGAGGACGAGGCCGGGGCTTTCAGGGGCGGCGGTGGGTGACCTGGGTCGCCACAGTGATCGAGGCTATCCGTCCGTCCGGGTGGGGACCCCGCAGCAGGACCTGAGCCGCAGGCGAATCCGTCATGGCGGCCATGTCCTCCAGGCGGTCGAACCAGAATTCGGTGATCAGGTCGAACTCGTAGCCTGGAGGCGGGGGCAGGATTACGGCATTGGCAACACAGCGCCCCACTGGATTTTTGCCGGCTTCCTGTAGCAATTGCTTTCGCAGCAGGGCCAGCCAGTCCTGGACGAAGAGGTTGGCGGGAAGCGCCTCCGGTCGGGCATGAAAACCGATCAGCGCGAAATTCCCCTGGGGATCCGATTTTATTTCCTGCTCCTCGGCCACCAGGGTGAAATGGACCACATGGTCGGCAAATACGCGCAACTCGTCGGGCCGCATCACGGTTCGTACATCGTCGTCGTCCCAGATGTCCCGGGCGGCCTGAAGGTCCCGCAGAACCATGATATTGACACCATCGTAGTCGGCGGATGTGCCGGGCAGTTGCGGCTCTCCCAGGACACGGCTGCACTGGGTGACCGCGGTGATTTTGCCCTGCACGTTGGGGCACTGCCGTCCCAGGGCCGAATGCTCCCGCCAGGCCTGGGGGAATTGCTCCTCCGTGAGGCCCGGATTGCGCTGGGCCAGGTAGATCATCTTGTAGGTCATGCCCCCGCCGGATGCTTCACAGCAACACCCGCTCGATACCGCCGCTGTTGGCGGCGCTGACGTAGCGCTGCATCCAGTCGGGGCCGAGCAGGTGTTTGGCCATTTCCACGACGATGTATTCAGCGCCCACGCCGCCAGCATCGTCCTGGTAGCGGGACAGGCCCTGGAGGCAGGAGGGGCAGGAGGTGAGGATTTTTACATCGCCTGTGAATCCATCTTCTCGCAGGCGATCGGCACCCTGTTCGATTTCCTGTTGCTTGCGGAAGCGCACCTGGGTGGATACGTCCGGTCGGGTCACCGCCAGGGTGCCCGACTCGCCGCAGCAGCGATCCGACAGTTCCACGCCTCCGCCCATCAGGGTGTTGGCCACCTTTAGCGGAGCGTGGGTCTTCATCGGGGTATGGCAGGGATCGTGGTACATGTAGCGGGTGCCGCCGATGCCTTCGAGCTTGAGGCCCTTTTCCATCAGATATTCGTGGATGTCCAGCAGCCGGCAGCCGGGGAATATCTTTTCGAATTCGTACTTCTGCAACTGGTCCATGCAGGTGCCGCAGGAGACGATCACCGTCTTGATGTCCAGGTAGTTCAGGGTGTTGGCCACCCGGTGGAACAGCACCCGGTTGTCGGTGGTGATCTTCAGTCCCTTGTCTTCCTCGCCGCCGGCAGTCTGGGGATAGCCGCAGCACAGGTAGCCGGGGGGGAGCACCATGGTGGCGCCTACTTCGTAGAGCATGGCCTGGGTGGCCAGGCCTACCTGGGAGAAGAGACGCTCGGAACCACAGCCGGGGAAATAGAACACGGCGTCCGATTCATCGGTGGTTTTCTTGGGGTTGCGGATCACCGGGATCAGGGTGTCGTCCTCGATGTCCAGCAGGCCCCGGGAAGTGCGGGATGGCACCTGGCGCGGCAGGGGCTTGTTGATGAAATGGATGATCTGGGTCTTGAGATTCGGTCGGCCCAGGGAAGCGGGCGGATGCCGCACCGAATCCTGGATCAGGCCCAGGGATTTGCCCAGGCGGTAACCCAGGCGCTGGACCTTGTAGCCGATGCCGGTGATGCCGGCCCGCATCAGCTTGATGGTGGCCGGATCGGTGGCGGTGAGGAAGGCCATGGTGGCCGCCGTGCCGGGGACGAACTTCTTCTTGCCCTGGCGCCGCAGGAAATTGCGCATGGCCACGGAAACGTCGCCGAAATCGATGTCCACCGGGCAGGGATTGACGCACTTGTGGCAGACCGTGCAATGGTCCGCCACGTCGCCGAACTCGTCGAAATGAGCGAGGCTGACACCGCGCCGGGTCTGTTCCTCGTAGAGGAAGGCCTCCACCAGCAGGCCGGTGCCGAGGATCTTGTTGCGGGGGCTGTAGAGCAGGTTGGCCCGGGGCACGTGGGTGGAGCAGACCGGCTTGCACTTGCCGCAGCGCAGGCAGTCCTTGACCATGCCGGAGATGCGGCCGATATCGGACTGCTCCATGATCAGAGACTCCACCCCGAGCAGGGCGAAGGAGGGGGTGTAGGCGTTGGCGAGGTCGGCGCCGGGCATCAGCTTGCCCTTGTTGAAACGGCCTTCCGGGTCCACCTTCTGCTTGTATTCGCGGAAGGGGCGGATTTCCTCCTCGGAGAGAAACTCCAGCTTGGTGATGCCGATGCCGTGTTCGCCGGAGATCACGCCGCCCAGGCTCTTGGCCAGGGCCATGATGCGGGCCACCGCCGCATTGGCGGTTTGCAGCATGGCGTAATGGTCCGAGTTCACCGGGATGTTGGTATGTACGTTGCCGTCGCCGGCGTGCATGTGCAGGGCGACGAAGACCCGGCCCCGCAGCACTTCCTTTTGCAGGGCCTCCATACGTTCCTGGATCGGCCGGTAGATGCCACCATCGAACAGTGTCTCCAGGGGCTGCTTCAGCTCACGTTTCCAGGAGACCCGTACCGAATAGTCCTGGAGCCGGTGGAACAGCGTCGGCTGGCTGGCGGTGTTGCTGAGCGGTCCCGCCTCGATGCCGAACTCGGTGAAACGGACTTCCGCTTGTGCCAGGTTCAGGTCCAGGTTGTCCAGCAGCCACTGCCAGCGGCGACGCACGGCGGCCACATGTTCCAGGGCACGCTCGCGGCGGTCTCCCAGCAACACGTCCTTGTCCAGGGCCGCGTCACCGACGTGGATCGGCAGGTCTCCTTTGCAGAGGGCGGTGAGTGCGTCGCACAGTTCCAGCTTGTTTTGGATCGACAGCTCGACGTTGATGCGTTCGATGCCGTCGCAGTAATCGCCCATCCGGGGCAGGGGAATCACCACGTCCTCGTTAACCTTGAAGGCGTTGGTGTGCTTGGAAATGGCAGCGGTGCGGGCCCGGTCCAGCCAGAATTTCTTGCGGGTCTCGGCGGAAACGGCGATGAAGCCCTCGCCTCCCCGTGCATTGGCGATCTTCACCACCTCGGAGGCGGCAGCCATCACGGCGGTCTCATCCTCGCCGACGATGTCGCCGATCAGCACCATCTTGGGCCGGCCATGGCGCTTGGCCTTGGTGGCGTAACCCACCGCCCTGACGTAGCGCTCGTCCAGGTGCTCCAGGCCGGCCAGAATGGCACCGCCGGGGTGGGACTTCAGATATTCGGTGATCTCGACGATGGAAGGCACCGCCTCCCGCACCTGGCCGAAATATTCCAGGCAGACGGTGCGGGTGATCGGCGGCATCTTGTGCAGGATCCACACCGCCGAGGTGATGATGCCGTCCGTGCCTTCCTTCTGTACCCCGGGCAGGCCGCCCAGGAACTTGTCGGTGACGTCCTTGCCCAGGCCCAGCTTGCGGAAGCGGGCGCCGGGAATGGACAGGAATTCCTCACCCAGCAGTTTTTCGCCACTCTCGTCGTAGCGCTTGAGGCGGAAGGTGGCGGTGTCCTGATCGTGGATCTTGCCCAGGTTGTGGTTGATGCGCTCCACCTCCAGCCAGCGGCCATCGGGGGTGACCATGCGCCAGGAGGCCAGGTTGTCCAGGGCCGTGCCCCACAGCACAGCCTTCTTGCCGCCGGCGTTCATGGCGATGT
The DNA here is from genome assembly GCF_902813185.1 of Denitratisoma oestradiolicum. Taxonomy (GTDB): domain Bacteria; phylum Pseudomonadota; class Gammaproteobacteria; order Burkholderiales; family Rhodocyclaceae; genus Denitratisoma; species Denitratisoma oestradiolicum. Next base: position 3,313,905 of record NZ_LR778301.1, on the reverse strand, counting down.
TGCCACCGATGCAGGAGGCATCCGCCGAGGTGGGGTCGCAGGCGAAAACCAGACCGGCATTTTCCGCAGCCTCCATCACGCGCCGGGTGACCAGGCCGGCGCCGGTGTGCACTGTGGCGTAGGGCCGGTCCACTCCGGGCAGCAGCTTTTGCTCCACGGCGTCCAGTTCGATCAGTTTTTCCGTGTTGATCACCACTGAGCGGGGTGTCAGGGGTACGGCACCGCCAGTGTAGCCAGTGCCGCCGCCCCGGGGAATGATGGTCAGCCCCAGTTCGATGGCGCCCCTCACCAGGGGGGCCACTTCCTCCTCGGTGTCCGGCGTCAGCACCACGAAGGGGTATTCCACCCGCCAGTCGGTGGCATCGGTGACGTGGGACACACGGGACAGGCCGTCGAAGCGGATGTTGTCGCGGCGGGTGTGGCGGGCCAGGGTGCGCATTACCCGCTTGCGCAGGCGGGTGCTTTCCATAAACCAGTTCTCGAAACGCTCCACTGCGGTCTGGGCAGCCTGGATCAGAGGTGCCACCGACTCGTTGCCGGCCCGGCGCTTGTCGATTTCTCCCAGACGGTGACGCAGGGCGGCCACCAGAGCCTCCCTGCGGTGCCGGTTGGCCAGCAGGTCGTCTTCCAGGTAGGGATTGCGCTGGACCACCCATATATCCCCCAGCACCTCGTACAGCATCCGCGCCGAGCGGCCGGTGACTCGTTGGCTGCGCAACTGGTCGAGTACTCGCCAGGCCTCCTCGCCGAGCAGGCGGATGACGATCTCCCGGTCGGAGAAGGAAGTGTAGTTGTAGGGGATTTCTCTGAGGCGGGCAGTCATGGCGGCGGTGCGGGGAGCAAAGAACGGATTGTAGGTTATCGCGCTGCAACATGCAGCGTTCCGAAAATCCCTTATTTGTTCATGGTTTGCGGTTTTGGCAGGTTTTGAAGCTTCGTCGCCAGGGGGTAGGACATTTTCATCATCTGCCCCTAAAATCATGGCTCCAGTGTGCGCGGTGCAGACCGCCGCCGACAGCAAAGACAGGGGGGATCGTGCCGAAAGCAGAAGCCGAAATCGTCAACAAGCTCGGACTGCACGCCCGTGCCTCGGCCAAGCTGACCCAGTTGGCCGGCAGCTTCCCCTGCGAGGTCTGGATGGAGCGCAATGGCCGTCGCATCAATGCCAAGAGCATCATGGGGGTCATGATGCTGGCCGCCGGCAAGGGCGCCACCGTGATGGTGGATTGCGAGGGCGAGCGGGCCGACGAGGCCATGGCGGCGATTCTGGCCCTGATTGCGGATCGCTTCGGCGAATTCGAGTAGGCGGCATGGCCTTCAGCATTTTCGGTATGGCGGTCTCTCCGGGCATCGCCATCGGTCGTGCTCAACTGGTTTCCCATGCCACCCTGGAGGTGGCCCAATACCAATTGCGGGAACGGGATATCCCGGCGGAAGTGGAGCGCCTGGATGCGGCTTTCGCGGCGGTGACGGCGGAGCTGGACGGCTTGCGGGCGGAGGCCACTCTGCCTGGTACCCCGGCCGAGATCGAGGCTTTTGTCGATCTTCACGCCATGATCCTGGCTGATCCCCTGCTGGCTGAGGAGCCCAAGACCCTGATCCGGGAGCGGCGCTGTAACGCCGAGTGGGCACTGGTGCAGCAGATGAGTCTGCTGGTGGCCCAGTTTGACGAGATTGATGACGCCTACCTGCGGGAACGCAAGCACGACATCGTGCAGGTGGTGGAGCGGGTGGTGAAGGTGCTGACGGGCAAGCCCCGCAAGCTCGTTCGTCGTAGCCGGGATGAGGACCTGATCATCGTCGCCCACGATCTCTCTCCTGCCGATACCATTCAATTCAAGAGCCTGCGCATTGGTGGTTTCATCACCGATATGGGTGGCGCCACCTCCCATACCGCCATCGTCGCCCGCAGTCTGGCCATTCCCGCCGTGGTGGGTATGCACCACGCCAGGCCCCTGGTTCAAGATGACGATCTGCTGATCGTCGACGGTAGCCGGGGAATCCTGATCGTGGATCCGGACGAGCGGGTGCTTGCCGAGTACCGCATTCGAAAGAGTGCCCTGGAACTGGAACGTAGCAAGCTCAAGCGACTCACTACGGCCCGGTCCTGCACCCTGGATGAGAAGGAAGTTTCCCTTCAGGCCAATATCGAGCTGCCTCAGGATGTGGATCAGGTGAAGGCCGTGGGTGCCGACGGTGTCGGCCTGTTCCGTACCGAGTTCCTGTTCATGAACCGGGACGAACTGCCCGACGAGGACGAGCAGTTCGAGGCCTATCGCAGCGTGGCACGGGCGCTGGGCAACAAACCGGTGACCATCCGCACCCTGGACATCGGTGCCGATAAGACTGCCCGCGCCCTGCGCGGGAGTGACCGCCCAGCCCCTAATCCGGCCCTGGGCCTGCGGGCCATCCGTTACTGCCTGGCCGAGCCCCAGATCTTCCTGGCCCAGTTACGGGCCATTCTGCGGGCCTCCCATTACGGGCGCATTCGCCTGCTGATTCCCATGCTGACCCATGCCAGCGAGGTCGACCAGACTCTGGCGCTGCTGGAACAGGCCAAGGTCCAGTTGCGCCAGTCCCGGACCAAATTCGATGAAGGCATGGAGGTCGGCGGGATGATCGAGGTTCCTGCCGCCGCCCTGGCAGTGGGGCATTTCCTCCAGCGGCTGGACTTTCTTTCCATCGGCACCAACGACCTGATCCAGTACACCCTGGCCATCGACCGGACCGACGAAACCGTGGCCCATCTCTACGATCCGCTCCATCCCGCAGTGCTGCGTCTGATTGCCCAGACCATCCAGGCCGGGCAACGGGCCGGGCGGCCGGTAGCCGTGTGCGGGGAGATGGCGGGCGACCCGACGTTCACCCGCTTGCTGCTGGGCATGGGCCTACGGTCCTTTTCCATGCATCCGGCTCTGCTGCTGGAAGTGAAGCAACAGGTGGTAATGGCCGATATCCAGGCCCTGACTGGCAAGGTCAGCCGACTGCTGCGCAGCGACGACCCGGAACGTATTCGGGAACTGCTGGGCCGCCTGGGCGAGGTCTGAGCGGGCGGGCTGCTCCCGCGCCGCGATTGACAAGCGATCCGCTCATCGGTAGCCTTCAACCCCATTGGCGCCGATTTGAACTCAGCTTGCGGGCGCTTGATAAATACGGCTAAAGCGAGGGCTGAGAAACCCGGTCCACGCTTTATCGCCGACCGGGTTTTCGCATTTCTGGCCCCATGAAAAAACAAGGCAACAGCATCGGTGTGGTGGCGCCCCAACGCGCCCATTTTGACGAACCGCTGACCCTGCGCAGCGGGTCCGTGCTGCCTGCCTACGACCTGGTCTATGAGACCTACGGCGCCCTGAATGCTGCCAAAAGCAATGCCATCCTGGTCTGCCATGCCCTGTCCGGCCACCATCATGTGGCGGGTCATTACGCCGACGATCCGGCAAATTTGGGATGGTGGGACAACATCATCGGCCCTGGCCGCCCCTTGGACACGGATAAATTCTTCATCGTCGGTGTGAATAACCTGGGAGGCTGTCACGGCTCCACAGGGCCTTCCACCATCAATCCGACCACGGGCAAGCCCTGGGGAGCCGATTTTCCCCTGGTGGCGGTGGTGGATTGGGTCCGTGCCCAGTCCCGGCTGGCGGATTCGCTGGGCATTGACAGTTGGGCGGCGGTGATCGGCGGCAGTCTGGGGGGTATGCAGGCCCTGCGCTGGACCATCACCTTCCCCGAACGGATACGCCACGCCCTGGTCATTGCCGCGGCGCCCAAGCTGACCGCCCAGAACATTGCCTTCAACGATGTGGCGCGACAGGCCATCCTGACCGATCCGGAATTCCACGGCGGCCATTATTACGAGCATGGTGTCTTTCCCAGACGGGGCCTGCGGCTTGCCCGGATGCTGGGCCACATCACCTACCTGTCCGACGACCAGATGGACCAGAAGTTCGGTCGGGAACTGCGCCACGGGGCCTTTGCCTTCGACTATGGCGTGGAGTTCGAGGTGGAGTCCTACCTGCGTCACCAGGGGGACAAGTTCGCCGGTTACTTCGACGCCAATACCTATCTGCTGATGACCAAGGCCCTGGATTACTTCGATCCGGCAAGAGAGGGGGATGGCGACCTGGCCCAGGCCCTGGCAGTGGCCCGGGCCAAGTTTCTGGTGATCGCCTTCAGTACCGACTGGCGCTTTTCCCCGGCCCGTTCCCGAGAGATCGTCAGTGCCCTGCTGAAGAACGGACAGGATGTGAGCTACGCTGAACCCCGTTGCAATTTCGGTCACGACTCCTTCCTGATGGACGACCCTCATTACCACGCGGTGGTGCGGGCCTACCTGGACAGGGTGAAGATATGAGCGAAGCCCAGGATCGCCCCGATTTCGACGTCATCGCCGGTTGGGTCCAGCCCGGTGAACGGGTGCTGGATCTGGGCTGCGGCGACGGCTCCCTGCTCAAGCGATTGATCGAGACCCGGGGCGTGCGGGGCTGCGGCGTCGAGATCGACGACGAGGGTGTGCTGGCCTCGGTGCGGGCAGGCATCAATGTGATCCAGAGCAATCTGGAGGACGGCCTGGCGGGCTTCGTCGACGGCGCCTTCGATCATGTGGTGCTGTCCCGTACCCTCCAGACCGTGCGTCATACCCAGGGCATCCTGACCGAAATGCTGCGGGTGGGCCGGGAGGCGGTGGTGTCCTTCCCCAATTTTGCCTACTGGAAGAACCGGCTGGCCGTGCTTGAGGGTCATATGCCGGTGTCCGAGGATCTGCCCTATCAGTGGTATGACTCGCCCAACGTGCGCTTTTTCACCCTGACGGATTTCGAATCCCTGTGCAGGAAAATGGGTATCGCCATCCGGGACCGGCAGGTCCTGGACGAAGCGGGCCGAACGGTGACCGATGAGCATAACTTCCTCGGCAGCCTGGCGGTCTATCGCATCTCCCGCCGCAAATGAGCCGCCCTGACTGGATCGCTGCGCTGCTCACCCGGCGCATGCTGATCTGCGTGTTTACCGGCTTTTCCTCGGGCCTGCCACTGTATCTGCTGCTCAACCTGCTGCCGGCCTGGCTGCGCAGCGAAGGGATCAGTCTCAAGGCCATCGGCCTGTTTGCCCTGATCCAGTTTCCCTACACCTGGAAGTTTCTCTGGTCGCCCCTGCTGGATCGCTATGCCCTGCCTTTCCTGGGGCGGCGGCGGGGCTGGATGTTCCTTACCCAATTGCTGCTGCTGGCCTGCATCTGCCTCCTGGGGCTGTTCGATCCCCAGCGGGAGTTGTCCGCTATCGCCCTGCTGGCAGTGCTGCTGGCCTTCGTTTCCGCCACCCAGGACATCGTGCTTGACGCCTATCGACGCGAGCTGTTGGAGGACAAGGAGCTGGGCCTGGGCAACTCCATCCACGTCAATGCCTATCGCATTGCCGGGCTGGTGCCGGGGTCCCTGTCCCTGATCCTGGCGGATCACCTGCCTTGGGGGGCGGTGTTCGCCGTCACGGGCCTTTTCATGCTGCCCGGTATGGCGCTTTCCCTGCGGATATCCGAGCCGGTGCTCCGCAACGGACGCCCCCGCACCCTGCGGGAGGCAGTCGTGGAGCCTTTCCATGAGTTCATCGGCCGGGCCGGCCTGCGGGATGCCCTGCTGGTGCTGGCCTTCATCTTCCTTTACAAGCTGGGCGACTCCATGTGTACCGCCCTGGCCACCCCTTTCTATCTGGATATGGGTTTCGCCAAGTCCGACATCGGACTGGTGGCCAAGCACGCCGGGCTCTGGCCGGCCATTATCGGCGGCCTGGCTGGCGGTCTGTGGATGGTGCGACTGGGCATCAATCGCGCCCTCTGGTTGTTCGGTGTGGTGCAACTGGTGTCCATCTTTGGTTTCGCATGGCTGGCCTGGCTTGGGCCCAATACCACCATCGGTTCCCCGCAACTTGCCCAATTGGCGCTGGTGATCGGTTTCGAGGCCCTGGGCGTGGGTCTGGGTACGGTGGCTTTTGTGGCCTTTATCGCCCGGGCCACCAATCCCCTCTATACCGCCACCCAATACGCCTTGTTCTCCAGCCTGGCCGCTGTGCCGCGCACCTTCGCCAACGCAGCCACGGGCTGGCTGGTGGAGGGTATGGGCTGGTATGGCTTCTTCCTGCTCTGCGCCCTGCTGGCTGTGCCGGGCATGGCCCTGCTGCCCAGGATTGCGCCCTGGCGCCAGTGAGAAAATTCACGCGAATTTGTTTTATCCATCAACTTTTTCCGCCGCTCGCCGTTACCCAACCTAGAGTGATATTGGCTCCGTCATTTTGGGGAGGATGAAATGGACAAGGCGAGAATCATTGAGGACGAATTCGGATCCTTCGCGGACGAGGTGCTGAATGCCGGCTGGCTTCCGCCGTGCCCCGAGCTGGGGTCGACGCTGGGTGGCCCGGCCACCAGGAGCGGAATGGCCTCCGTGGAGATTGATGTCGGTGCCTTCCTGAAGACGGTCTACGCCAGTCAGGAATAGGAACGATCAAGCGGGTAGGTTCCGATGGAGCCTAGCTGAGCATTGATTTACCCCGGGCGCAATGCCGGGGGGCTTCTCTCCGGGCATCTGTTGCCCTACCCCATGATGACATTTGAGCTATAAACTGATCAGACTCTCTATGGAGTGATCGTTCATGGCCGGTGATGGGGTTTCGTCCTTGAGTTCGTCATTGAATTCGGTGGGAATTTCCCAGGCGAAAGGGATTGATTTGCTCATTACCCGTGATCAGATAGAGGGTACCGTGCCTAAGAGCAAGGGGGCGGTCAGGCTGGATCTCAAGCCCAGGGAGCTGACGCCGGAACAGCAACGCCAGGTCCAGGAACTGCGGCAGATCGACCAGCGGGTCCGTGCCCATGAACAGGCCCACATCTCGGCCGGACATGGCGTGATCACCAGCGGAGCGAGCTTCGCCTATACCTATGGCCCGGATGGCAGGCAATATGCCGTTTCTGGCGAGGTGGGCATAGACACTTCGGCCGAGGACAAGCCCGAGGCCAATATCGACAAGGGGCAGCGGATACAAGCGGCCGCCCTGGCACCGCGGGATCCCTCGCCCCAGGACCGCAGCGTTGCTGCCATTGGCGCCCGACTGGAGGATCGCGGTTATGCGGATCTGGCGCTCCAGCGACAGCAAGAACAGACTCAGTCCGCCAGTCCGGAAGGGGTTGTTGCCGAAGGCTCCCCGACCCAGGCCGAGGCCGTAACGACTTCTTCGCCGGCGCCGGCGCTACAGAACGATCTGCGTTCATCCCGTCTGGCCCTTGCCTACGGTGCCGACGAGCCGTCCGACACTGGCACCGTCAACCTGTTCGCTTAGTCGAAATAACTTCGCGCCGTCTCGAAGCGGGAGGCGAACCAGCCTTGGTTCAGACGATCGGCGCGGACCTTGCCGTTGGTGCTGGGGGCATGGACAAAGCGGTTATCACCGATATAGATGCCCACGTGGGACAGGGATTGGTTGCGAGTGTTGAAAAACACCAGGTCTCCGGGGCGCAGCCTTGAGGCCTCCACCGGGCGCCCCTTGCGGGCGATCTCGGCGGCCGAACCGGTTAGTTTGAGACCGGCAGCCTGATCGAAGACATAGCTCACCATGCCGCTGCAATCCAGGCCGGATTCCGGATTCTTGCCGCCGAAGCGGTAGCCCGTTTCCACCAGACCCAGAGCAAATATCGCCACGTCCAGACCGCGCGGGTTTGGCGGGGGCACCTCGGTCCGGAAAGGGGCATCGGGTGGGCGGCCCGGTAACGGGCCGCAGGCCGAGAGGGCTAAGCAGACAAGCAGGGCAGGAAGGGCATGGTGAAACATGGGCACAATGCTAGTGCCGTACATCGCTCTCGCTGGACGGGATTATCGGGAGAAAGCCCGGCTAGTCCCAACCATCCAGACGACCCCAGTCCAGGGCTTCATCCACCGCGTCGGCCAGCCGGTCCAGATCCGCCTCCCGGCGGGCGGCGAGGTCCACGGTTGCGGCGTCCTTCATGCCGGCCCAGGCAAGGAGGGCGATCAGGGCCTCCGGGTGGTCCAGCAGACCGTGGCAATAGGTCCCCAGGATCGCACCATCGGCCGACATGGCGCCGTCGGGACGGTCATCCGCCAAAGTCACCAGGGGCCGCGCCAGGGCCGGACCCCGGGTTACGCCCATATGGATTTCGTAGCCGGTCATGGCGGCTCGCGGTTCCAGGTTCAGTCGCCCCTGGACATTGCTCAGGCGCTTTTCGGGTTCCAGGGTGGTTTCGCAGTCCAGCAGCCCCAGTCCTTGGGTGCTGCCCGGGGCACCCTCCAGTCCCAGGGGATCGTGAAGTTGGCGCCCCAGCATCTGGAAACCGCCGCAGATACCGATCAGCTTGCCGCCATAGCGCAGGTGGCGCAGCAGGTAATCCTCCCAGCCTTGGTGGCGCAGCCAGTCCAGATCGGCCCGTACGCTCTTGGAGCCGGGCAGGATGACCAGATCGGCGGGGGGCGGTGTCCGGCCGGGGCCGATCCACTGGAAATCGACTTCCGGATGCAGGCGCAAGGGGTCCAGATCATTGTGATTGGAAATCCTCGGCAGCACCGGGGCGATGACTCGCAGGCGCGGCGGCGCCTTGTCCATCTCCCCCTGGGCGATGGCGTCCTCGGCGTCCAGCATCAGGCCCTGAAGATAGGGCAGCACCCCCAGCACCGGCTTGCCGGTGCGCTGTTCCAGCCAGTCCAGACCCGGTTGCAGCAGGGCGATGTCGCCCCGGAAACGGTTGATCACGAAACCCTTGATCCGCGCCTGCTCCGAGGGGGAGAGCAGGTCCAGGGTTCCCACCAGATGGGCGAAGACGCCGCCCCGGTCGATGTCCGCCACCAGGATCACCGGCACGTCGGCGGCCTCGGCGAAACCCATGTTGGCGATGTCCCGGTCCCGCAGATTGATCTCCGCCGGACTGCCGGCTCCTTCTACCAGTACGCACTCGAACTCGCCGGTGAGGCGTTGCCAGGACGCCATCACCGCCGTCATCGCCACCCGCTTGTAGTCGTGATAGGCCTGGGCATCCAGATGGGTGACGGCATGCCCATGGATGATCACCTGGGCCTGGCGGTCCGTGGTGGGCTTGAGCAGCACCGGATTGAAATCGATCCGGGGTGGCAGGCCTGCCGCCTGGGCCTGGAGGGCCTGGGCGCGGCCGATTTCGCCGCCGTCGATGGTGACCGCCGAATTCAGCGCCATGTTCTGGGGCTTGAAGGGCGCCACGCGCACCCCCCGACGCTTGAGGATGCGGCACAGGGCCGCCACCAGGGTGGTCTTGCCGGCGTCGGAGGTGCAGCCTTGCACCATCAGGGCGGAGAGCTTCATGTTCGGCGGCCGTTAACGTGAAACAGCGAATTGAAACGGCAAGTCAAATATGCGAGCGTAGCGAGCTGGCATCGTCACCTCCCCCGGCGAGGGGGAGCTTGGCCTGTCCTGAGCCCGTCGAAGGGGGAGGGGGTGGGCCTTCCTGTCTTTCGCGTATTTCATGGATCGGGGCGGAAAATTGGCTTCCATGCGCGTTAAATCGGTACAAACCAGCGGTGCTGGCCGTCTTTCAGCTCCCGCAGGGGATGGCCGTAGAGCCGCGAAAGATTCTCGGCGGTGATCACCTCCGCGCTGGCGCCCTCTAGCCACTGGCCGTCGCCGAACAGCAGCAGGGTGCGACTGCAATAGCGCAGGGCCAGGCCCGGCTCATGGAGCACCATCACCACGGTGGCGCCCCAGTCCCGGTCCGGGGTGGAGAACAGGTCCAGCACGGCGATCTGGTGGTTCAGGTCGAGATGGGCCAGGGGTTCGTCCAGCAGGAAAAGCTGGGGCTGCTGAGTGAGCAGCATGGCAATGCCCAGGCGCTGGCGCTCGCCCCCCGAGAGGGTGTGGACTTCCCGTTGGGCGAATTCCGCCAGACCTACGGCCGCCAGGGCGGTGGTGGCGAGTCGCTGATCCGTTTCGCCTTCCCATTCCCAGCGGCCCAGGTGGGGGTGGCGGCCGACCAGTACCGATTCCAGCACGGTGGAGGCGAAGGGATCGTGCTGCTGTTGGGGCAGATAGCCCCGAATCCGGGCCAGGGCACGGGGGGGCGCCTGCGCCGGATCGAGGCCGCCGATCCGCAGCACTCCGGCCGAGGCCGGGCGCAGTCCCGCCAGGGTGGCCAGCAGGGTGGATTTACCGGCGCCATTGCGTCCCAGGATGGCCAGGGATTCCCCGCTGTTCAGTCGCAGGTCCAGGTCGTGGCAGAACAGATGCCCGGCGATCGACACATCCAGGCGGCTGGCGTCGAGTAAGAGGGTACTCATGGCTTGGCCGCGGGCTGCCGCGCCAACAGGAACAAAAAAATCGGCACGCCGATCAGGGCGGTCAGCACTCCCACCGGCAATTGCTGGGGCGCCACCACGGTACGGGCCAGGGTGTCGGCCAGGACCAGCAGGGCACCACCGGCCAGGGTGGCGGCGGGCAGCAGCAGGCGCTGGTCGTTGCCCAGGGCCAGACGCAGCAGATGGGGCACCACCAGACCGATGAAGCCGATGCTGCCGGCCGTGGTGACGGCGAAGGCGGTGAGCAACGACGCCAGCAGATAGATCAGGCCCCGCAGCCGGGGCACCGCCACCCCCAGGGAACTGGCCAGGGTGGCGCCCCGGGCCAGCAGGTTCAGTTCCCGGGCAAAGGGCATGGCACAGGCCAGACCCACCGCCAGGGCGGCCAGGGCCGGTCCTGGCCGGAGGATCTGGCCGGCGTCCCCCATCAGCCAGAACAGCATGCCGTGCAGTTTCTGCTCCGGCGTGATGGACAGGATCAGGGCCACCACCGCGCCGCAGCCGGCGGCGATGATCACCCCGGTGAGCAGCAGCCGGGTCTGGGTCCAGCTACTGTCGCCATGGGCCAGGCCGAAGACCAACAGCATCGCCCCCAGGGCGCCGCCGAAGGCCAGCAGATTCAGTCCCATCAGGGAGAACCCCAAAAGCATGGCCGAGAGCGCACCCACCGCCGCGCCTCCGGAAATGCCCAGTACGTAGGGATCGGCCAGGGGATTGCGCAACAGCACCTGCATCAGGGCGCCGGCCAGGGCCAGCAGGCCGCCGCAGGCGAAGGCCCCCAGCACCCGGGGCAGGCGCAGGGTGCGCACCACCTCGGCCCCCATGCCGCTGCCTTCGCCGCCCACCAGGGACAGCAGGTCGGCGGTGCTGACCGGCAGGGTTCCCGCCGCCAGGCCCACTACCAGGCTGGCCGCCACCAGAAGCAGCAGCAGCAACAGCACGGCGAGAGCGCGACGACGGGTGGGCATGAGCTGGATTATTTGAAGTCGTATCGGGCGCTGACGAACAGACTACGACCATCGGCGGGGAAGTAATAGTAGTCGTTGCGGAAGGTGGAGTAACCCCCATAGGGTGCATAGCGCCGGTCGAAGACATTGAGCAGCTTGGCGGTGATGGTCCAGGGCTTGAAGCGCCAACTGCCCTGCACATCCAGGGTGGTGTAGCCCGCCAGGTGGCCCAGGGTGTTGGCGTAATCGCCGCTGTAGCGACGGTCGCCCTGATGGGTGGCGACGGCGGAATAACTGGCGTCGTTGCCGGCCTGCCAGGTGAGCTGCGCCGCCAGCTTGTCCCGGGCCACCATCGGGATTTCCTTGTCGGCGTAAGCCCCCTCGCGGAAGCGGGCGTCGGTGATGCTGTAGGAAATGCGGGTCTTCAGGCGTTCGCTCAGGCGCCAGTCCAGTTCCGTCTCCAGGCCCTGGCGGCGGGAGGGGGCGAAATTGATATTGGCGTAGGCCGCGCCGTCATAGCCGATCTCGTCATGCAGGTCGAGACGGAACAGACTGGCTCGGGCCTTGATCGAGCCCAGTTCGATGTCGCCGCCCACCTCGTGTACCCGGCCATGCTGGGGCTTGATGTCGCCGGCGAAGACCGGGTTGCCGGTGAAGGGATCGTAGCCGAACAGCTCGTCGGTGTTGGCAAAGCGGAACACGGTACCGGTCTTGCCATAGACGCGCCAGACGCCGGCCTGGTAGTTGAGGGCCAGATCGTAGGCGTTGCGCTGGCGCACCGCGCCATCGCTCAGGCCGGGAACGGGGAAGGGACCGAAACCGTAATCGGCGTTGTAGGCCTGCTGCACCACGCGCTGATCCACTCGCTGGCGGCGGGCGCCGAGGGTCATGGACCACTGGCGGTCGAAGGCGGTGGTGTTCTGCACGTAGTAGGCCGTGCTGGTCTGCTTGGCTGTCTGGGGAATCACACCGAAGGCGCTGGCCGAGGTGGTGGCCACCTTGCCGTCGTAGTAGTCCAGACCCAGCACGGTCTCGCTGTTCCATCCATTCAGGCCATGGTTCCAGCGCAGGCGCGGGGTGAGGGAGACAGTGTCCCGTTCCCTGCGGTAGGTGCTTGCGAAGGAGACATTGTTGGCGTCGTATTTCTCGTGGTCCGCGGCCAGTTCCGCTTCCAGGGTGAGGTTGGCCGACAGATTCAGCTTCAGGCCAGGCCGCACCCGGTAGCCATCCCGCTGTTGAGTGTCGGCCGGGTTGCGGGCCTGGCGCGGGTCGCTGCGGTAGGCGGCGCTCAGCAGGCTGCCGGGCATGCCGGACTTGTCTTCGTACAGGGAGTAGTCCACAAAGGCTTCCCCGGCGGTCAGGGTGAGAGAACCCCGGCCACTGATGGCCTGTTGCCGAGCCTGGCTGTTCTTGCGCCAGCCGTCGGTTTCCGCGTAGTGGGCGAAGAGATTGAAATAGCCTTGCTCCCCGCCGCCGGCGACCTGGGCGTCCAGGCCCTGGTAGCTGTTGCTGCCCAGGGTGGCCGTGGCGCTGGCCCGGGGTTGACCGGACTTGTCGGTGATGATGTTGATCACGCCGCCAGTAGCTCGGTCGCCGTAGAGTACGGTACCGGCGCCCCGCAGGATTTCGATGCGCTGCACGCTCTCCAGGGGAATGGCCGACCAGCTCACCGCCTCCATGCCGATGGAGTTGAGACGCTGACCATCCAGCAGGGTCACCGCATTGCTGCCGCCGGTATCGCCGAAACCGCGAATATCCACGGTGCTGTCGATACCCATGTTGCCGTAGAAGGGACGCACGTCCACGCCGGCCTGGGCCTTGAGGATTTCCGGCATGCCCAGGGCCGGGGACTGGCGAATGTCTTCGGCACTGATCACGCTGACCGGCGCCGCCACGGGCAGGGCGCTGTCGGCGAAGCGGGTGGCGGTGACGACGATGGTGCCGTGGTCCGCGAGGGTGTCTGCGGCCTGGGCGTTGAAAGCGGCAAGAATGGCAGCGGCGATGGCGCTGCGCGCAAGATGGCGTTGCATGAAGACTCCCTGTTTCCCGGTCGGCGTCCCCGCAGACCGGTTACGATTGATGAAGGCAACGCACAGGGAGTTCGATCGGACAAACGCCGGCCGCCACCACCCCGTGGCGTTTCCATGGTGATGTTCGTGGCCGGTCTCCGGGCTCGGAAGTCTTGAATCGTCGCCTTCCCAGACCGAGGCCCAGTGGCGTGTGTGACGATTCCGCACTTCCTTACCGTTGCGGGGGCAGCGCAGGATTTACACCTGCTTCCCGTTTCACCTGAGGCCGAATCTGGCCCCCAGGCACCGCGAACAAGGCGCGCATTCTACCGCCAATCGGCGCCGGGGCAATTTGGGTGTGATTCCAGACCTCTTGGCAGGCCCCTCGTCTTGACCGCAAGTGCCATTTAAAAGACACTTCACCCATGAGCGGCGACCTTGATTCCCTAGAACAGAAAATTGACCAGGTGCTGGCCCTGTGCCATAGCCTCGACGCGGAGAACCGTGAACTGCGGGAACGCGTGACGGGCCTGGAAAACGAAAAACAGGACCTGACCGGACGCATGGAGTCGGCCCGGGTTCGGCTTGAAGCCCTGATGGACAAACTTCCCCAAGAATGAGCGCCCATTCCACTCTTGATATTCGCCTCCAGGGCAAGGATTACCGGGTCACCTGCTCCCCCGAGGAGCAGGATGCCCTGACGGCAGCGGTGAGCTTCCTGGACGGCAAGATGACCGAGATCGGCGCCCTGACCAAAAGCACCGGCGAGCGTCTGGCGGTGATGGCGGCCCTCAATATCGTCCATGAACTGCTGGCCTTGCGTCAGTCGCCTTCGACCGGGGAATCCATCGCCACCGGCGCCATTGACGACCCGGGCCTGGGGCGTAGAATCCGAGGCATCGAAGCGCGCCTCGACGCGGCCCTTGCCCAGCAACAGCAGGAAGGTCTGTTCTAGGTCGGCCCCGTCGCTGCTTCCCCGGTTTTCCCCTGCGGTGTTCGCCAAGGTCGTAAATTCCTTGAACCTATAAGTCCTTGCGACTTGGCCGCCGCCCATAGGCGCCGCTGTTGTGATTGCCCCTTAGACGGGCAAACCTGATGCGGCCGGAACGCGGCCTCCCTGAGCCCAGTGTTCAGGATGCCGGCCAAACGACATCGGCGGGGGACCCTTCATCGGAGCGCGGAGCGTGTTTGCTCCGCGCTCTTTTTTCTGGAGTGCGGCCCATGACCCGTTACTGGCTGATGAAAACTGAACCGTCCGTGGTGGGCATCGACGATGTGCTGGCGATGCCGAACCAGACTGTCGATTGGTGGGGCGTGCGCAATTATCAGGCACGCAATTTCATGCGCGACCAGATGAGCGTCGGCGACAAGGTGTTCTTCTACCATTCGAACTGCGCCGAGCCGGGCATCGCCGGCCTGGCAGAGGTGGTGAAGAAGGCCTATCCGGATCGCACCCAGTTCGATCCGGCCAGCAAGTATTTCGATCCCAAGTCCAGCCCGGAGAATCCCCGCTGGGTCAATGTGGATGTGCGGGTGGTAAAAAAGACCCGGCTGCTGGGGCTGGCCGAGCTGCGTGCCCAGCCGGAGCTGGTTCATATGCGCATCCTGCAAAGGGGCAATCGCCTGTCCATCACGCCGGTGGACCCGGCGGAATGGAAATTCATCGTGGAGCGCCTGCTCAAGTGATCAGCGCCTGGCTGTTGGGCTATATCGGGCTGGGCCTGTTCGCCGGCTTTTTCGCGGGCCTGCTGGGCGTGGGTGGTGGCGGCATCATGGTGCCGGTGCTGACCATGCTGTTCGCCGCCCAGGGGATGCCCCAGGAGCATGTGGTGCATCTGGCCCTGGGCACTTCCATGGCCACCATCGTTTTCGCCTCGGTCTCCAGCCTGCGCGCTCATCACCGCCATGGCGCCGTGCTCTGGCCCGTGGTGAAGTCCATCGCTCCCGGCATCGTGCTGGGCACCCTGGTGGGCGCCCAGTTCGCCGCCCGTCTGCCGACCAAGCCCCTGGCCATTTTCTTTGCTGCCTTCATGGCCTACGTGTCGGTGCAGATGATTGCCAACATCAAGCCCAGGCCCTCCCGTGAGCTGCCGGGGACGGGGGGCATGTTCGCGGCGGGGGCCGGCATCGGCGGGGTCTCGGCCCTGGTGGCTATCGGCGGCGGGTCCCTGACGGTACCCTTCCTGGCCTGGTGCAATGTCAAGGTGCACCAGGCCATCGGCACTTCCTCGGCCATCGGCTTTCCCATCGCCCTGGCGGGCACTGTTGGCTACCTGCTCAGCGGCCAGGGTAACAGCGGCATGCCGCCGGGTAGCCTGGGCTTCATCCATCTGCCGGCCTTGCTGGGTACGGTGTTGCCCAGCATGCTGATGGCCCCGGTGGGCGCCCGTCTGGCCCACCGTTTGCCGGTGGCCACCTTGAAGAAAATCTTCGCCGGGGTGCTGGTTTTCCTGTCCGCCAAGATGCTGCACAGCCTTTTCGGCTGAGGGAGATCACATCCCGGACAACTGCCGCCGGTACTGGATTGCTTCGGCGATGTGGGGCGTGCCGAGGGTGTCGCTGCCGGCCAGGTCGGCAGCGCTGCGGGCCACCCGCAGGATGCGGTGATAGGCCCGGGCCGAGAGCCCGAGGCGGGCGATGGCCTGTTTGAGCAGGGCCTGGCCGGCGCTGTCGGGCTGGCACAATGCCTCGGTTTCCGCCACGCCCAGCCGGGCGTTGGTCTTGCCCTGGCGGGCCATCTGTCGTTGCCGGGCACGGGCCACCCGGGCCGCCACCGGTGCCGAGGCCTCGCCCGGGGTGCCGCCCTGCAATTCGGCGTCCGATAGGGCCGGCACCTCGATCATCAGATCGATCCGGTCCAGCAGCGGGCCGGAGAGCTTGCCCCGATAGCGGGCCACCTGGTCCGGGGTGCAGCGGCATTTGCCGCCGGGATGGCCCAGATAGCCGCAGGGGCAGGGGTTCATGGCTGCCACCAACTGGAAGCGGGCAGGGAACTCGGCGCTCCGGGCCGCTCGGGAGACACAGACCTGGCCCGACTCCAGGGGCTCCCGCAGGGCCTCCAGCACTCGGCGCTCGAACTCGGGCAACTCGTCCAGGAACAGCACACCCTCGTGAGCCAGGGAAATCTCTCCGGGCCGGGGAATGCCGCCGCCCCCCACCAGGGCCGGCGCCGAGGCCGAATGATGGGGCGCGCGGAAGGGGCGCCGGCCCCAGTGTTCCAGGCGAAAGCCGCCATTGATGGAATGCACGGCGGCGCTGGAGAGGGCTTCGGCATCGCTCATGGCCGGCAGAATGCCCGGCAGGCGGCTGGCCAGCATGGATTTGCCGGTGCCGGGCGGCCCGCTCATCAGCAGTGAATGGTCGCCCGCGGCGGCCACCTCCAGGGCGCGCCGGGCCTGAACCTGGCCCTTCACCTCGGCCAGGTCCGGGTAGGCGGGTGCCTGCACCAGTGCCTGCCCGCCGTAGGGGAGCAGGAGCTGCTGGCCGGTCAGGTGGGCGCAGACCTCCGTCAGGCTCCGGACCGGCAGGGCGGTGACTTCGCGTACCAGGGCCGCCTCGGCGGCGTTCTCGGCCGGCAGCACGAAGGTGCGGCCCGTGGCGGCACCGGCCGCGCACATGGCCAGAGCGCCCCGGATCGGCCGCAACTGCCCGGAAAGGGAAAGCTCCCCGGCAAACTCCAGATCGTCCAGACCCGAGGCGCGCAGTTGTCCCGAAGCCAGCAGGATGCCCAGGGCGATGGGCAGATCGAAGCGCCCCGATTCCTTGGGCAGGTCCGCCGGCGCCAGATTGACCGTGATGCGTCGGGCCGGGAATTCGAAGTGACTGTTCTGGATCGCCGCCCGCACCCGGTCCCGGGCCTCCTTCACCTCGGTGTCGGGTAGGCCCACCAGGGTGAGGCCGGGCAGGCCGTTGGCGATATGCACCTCCACTGTGACCAGGGGTGCATCCATGCCGCAGAGGGCACGGCTGTGGAGAATGGCGAGGGACATGATGGGGTGCCGCGCTGAGCGCAGTGTTTTGATGGAGTAATCACGATGGCATGGTTGATGCCATTGTAATCATTCTTCCCGGGGCGCCTCGATCTGAATCTCTATTCTCACTTCGTCGCCCACCATCGGCACCAGATGGGTCATGCCGAATTCCGAGCGTTGCACGATGGTGACGGCGTTGGCGCCGCAGGTCTGCTTGCGGGTGAGGGGATGGAGACCGCAATGGAAATGGTTGATAGCCAAGCCCACCGAGCGGGTGACGCCGCGCAGGGTCAGCTCGCCATCCACGCCCTTGGGGATGCCATCCTGAAAGTGAATGCGGTCTCCCGTGAAGCGGATTTGGGGATGTCGGGCTACATCGAGAAAGCTCGAGCCCCGCAAGACCTTTTCCAGGGTTTCATCGCCCGTGTCGATGGAATCCGCTTCGATGCTCACATCAATACGTCCGGTCCCCGCTGCCTGGTCCAGGGTGATGTGGCCCTGGCTGCGGTTGAATCGCCCACGGTGGAAGGAAAATCCCACATGGCTGACCTCAAAGGTCGGAAAGGTATGGGCGGGGTCGATCCGGTAATGCTCCTCTTCGCTCCTGGCCGACGGCGTTGCGGCCATGCACAGCAGGGCCAGCAGGCTAGCCGGCAAGCGCAGGGAGGGCGCCATGACTACTGGTCGGGCTGGCTCGGCGCCCGCTCCAGTTGGGCGATCCGGGCTTCCAGGGTACGAATCTGGTCCCGGGCGCGGGCCAGCAGTTCCTTCTGGACATCGAATTCCTCCCGGGTCACCAGGTCGAGCCGGCTCAACAGACCCGTCGCCAGGGCGCGGGCATTCTTTTCAAGATCGCCGGCGGGGCTGGTGGCGGCCAATTGGGAGATTCGGCTGGTCAACTCGTCGAAGAGGTGGGCCGCACTCATGACAACATCCTTTTGTGAGTTTGGGAAAAGTCTAACATAGGCCTGCCGTCTCACGGGCACTACCTTGGTGCATGAGCCCGTATGGATGAAACAAAACGGTGCGTCAGGGGTGGGGGTGATCAGTAACATCCAGTCGTGGCAAGGATTTCCGGCTTGGCACGGTCTATGCGAATGGGCAGGCGAGCTGTTTTTTATCGATCTTTACAGGAGAAAAACCATGAAGAAATCCATCGTTGCCCTTGCTCTTGCCAGTCTGTTCTCCCTACCCGCCCTGGCGGAAGATGCCGCGCCGGCCTCGCCCTTCAGTTTCAACGTGGGCGTGGTTTCAGACTACCTGTTCCGGGGCGTCAGCCAGACCCATGGTGACGCCGCCCTGCAAGGCGGTGTCGACTACGCGCATTCCAGCGGTTTCTACCTGGGGGTCTGGGGCTCCACCATTTCCTGGGTGGAGGACTACACCGGCAAGGGTAATACCGAGGTGGACATCTATGGCGGCTACAAGGGCAGCCTCGCCGGGGACTGGGGCTACGACCTGGGCGTGATCGGCTACATCTACCCGAACAAGGGCGCGGCCAATGCCTTCGGCGCCAACCCCAACACCACCGAGGTCTATGGCGCCATTAGCTACAAGACCCTCACCGTCAAGTATTCCCGTGCGGTGTCAGATCACTTCATCGGCTGGTATTCCTCCACGGGCGGCAGCACCAAGGGCAGCGGCTATCTTGAAGCCAACTACAGCCTTGACCTGGGCAGCGGCTGGGGCGTGACCGCCCACGCAGGCCACCAGAAAGTGAAGGATTTGCCCATCGCCGATTACACCGACTGGAAGCTGGGCGTGACCAAGGATGTGGGCTTCGGCGTGGTGACCCTGGCCTATTCGGACACGAATGCCAAGGGCGACATGGGCGAGGCCTACGCCTGGCCGAATTCCGGTTTCGTCTCCGGTGTCGGCTCCACCGCGGGTTTCAAGAATGTGGCCAAGGGCAAGGCCATCCTGAGTTTTACCAAGACCTTCTGATCCACCCGCCGGGTTTTCCGCTGACGGCCTGAACGGTATCAGCGGGAACATTAGACGCAATCAGTACCTTATTCGAGAGGACAACATCATGAAACTGATCACCGCCATCATCAAGCCCTTCAAGCTTGACGAAGTGCGAGAGGCTCTCGCCGCCGTGGGCGTGCAGGGCATTACCGTCACCGAGGTCAAGGGATTTGGCCGGCAGAAGGGGCATACGGAGCTTTACCGTGGTGCTGAGTACGTTGTTGATTTTCTGCCCAAGGTCAAGATCGAGGCAGCCATCAAGGACGACATCCTGGACCAGGCCATCGAGGCCATCGAGAAATCCGCCAGTACCGGCAAGATCGGCGACGGCAAGATTTTTGTCTTCGATGTCGAACACGTTATCCGCATCCGCACCGGTGAAACCGGTGAGGACGCCCTTTGAAGGAGTCATCATGAAAAAACTGCTTGCGATCCTGCTGGCCGCCGTAACGGTCGGTTTCGGCAGTGGCGCCTGGGCCGACGACAAAATGGCGGAATCCGCGCCGGTGGCCGCCACCTCCACTGACGTGGCGCCCGCTACTGGGATTCCGGCGATAGCACCGGCTGCTGATGCCGTTGCCCCGGTCGTCGCGCCGACGCCCAACAAGGGCGATACTACCTGGCTCATGGTAGCCACCGCCTTCGTCATCCTGATGTCCATCCCTGGCCTGGCTCTGTTCTACGGTGGCCTGGTGCGCAGCAAGAATATGCTCTCGGTGTTGATGCAGGTCTTCGTGGTGTTCTCACTGATCAGCGTGCTCTGGGCACTGTACGGCTATAGCGTGGCCTTCACCGAAGGGAACGCCTTCTTCGGCAGTTTGGACAAGTTGCTGCTGAAAGGTGTCACGGTGGAAAGCCTTGCCGCCACGTTTAGCAAGGGCGTAGTGTTGCCCGAGCTGATCTACGTGGCCTTCCAGGGTGCCTTCGCTGCTATCACCTGCGGCCTGATCGTCGGCGCCTTCGCCGAACGCATCCGTTTCAGCGCGGTGCTGGCCTTCATGGTGATCTGGTTCACCTTCAGCTACCTGCCCATGGCACACATGGTCTGGTACTGGGCCGGCCCCGATGGCTACCTTTCTGCCGAGGCTGCCGAGAAGCTGAATGCCACGGCCGGTTTCCTGTTCCAGAAGGGCGCGCTCGACTTCGCCGGCGGCACTGTGGTGCATATCAACGCTGCGGTGGCCGGGTTGGTGGGAGCTTTCCTGGTGGGCAAGCGCGTGGGCTTCGGCAAGGATTCCATGGCGCCTCACTCCCTGACCATGACCATGATCGGTGCCTCCCTGCTGTGGTTCGGCTGGTTCGGCTTCAACGCCGGTTCCGCCCTGGAGGCTAACGGTACCGCCGCTCTGGCCTTCGTCAACACCTGGCTCGCCACAGCCGCGGCCGCACTGTCCTGGATGGGTGCGGAATGGTTGTTCAAGGGCAAGCCCTCGATGCTGGGTGCAGCATCCGGCGCGGTGGCCGGCCTGGTGGCCATCACTCCGGCCTGTGGTTTCGTCGGCGTCGGTGGTGCCCTGACGATCGGCCTTCTGGCGGGCGTCATCTGTCTGTGGGGTGTCAATGGACTGAAGAAAATGCTGGGCGTGGATGATTCTTTGGATGTCTTCGGTGTCCATGGCGTCGGCGGCATCCTGGGCGCACTGCTCACTGGGGTATTCACTTCCCCCGGCCTGGGAGGCAGCGGCATCTACGACTATGTTGCCAACAAGGTGGCGGACAACTATTCCATCGTTGATCAGGTGATCGTCCAGGCTACCGCCGTTGGCGTGACCCTGATCTGGTCCGGCGTAGTGGCCTTCGTTGCCTTCAAACTGGTGGATGTGGTGATCGGCCTGAGGGTGCCGGAAGACGAAGAACGGGAAGGTTTGGACATTACTTCCCACGGCGAGTCGGCTTACCACTACTGATTAATCTAATTTGCATAAAACAAAGGGCGCCCCGGGCGCCCTTTGTTTTTGGGTGATTGCCTTTCCTAGCAGATGATGCGCATGTAGATAATACCGACGATGGCTGCGATCAGCATGAAAAAGGCCGGGGCCGCCACGGCCCTATAGTTGGGGGCCTCACCCCAGCGCTTGCGATCCAGTAGGCGCATCATTTCGCCGATGGAGATGATGGCCAGCAGAACCATCACCAGACTGTCGAGGATCAGCGCCAGCGCATTGAAATCGGTCAGGGGGCGGCAGATGCGGGGCCGCCAGACACTGAGGGAACCCACGAGGGAGTTGAGACGATCGAAGCCCAGGGCGGTGATGAACCAGATCACCATCATGATGATCACTGCCAGCAGCAGGCCCAGGGTCAGCCAGCCCTCAACATAACGCAGGGCATCTCTGAAGTTGCGCAGGTCGGCCAGATATTCCCGGGCTTCCCGGCGCAATTGCCGGCGCAGTTTTTCCCAGTTCAACGGAACACCACCGTCTTGTTGCCGTGGACCAGTACCCGGTCTTCCAGGTGATAGCGCAGGCCCCGGGCCAGAACGGTCTTTTCGATGTCCTTGCCGTAACGAACCATGTCGGCCACGGAGTCCGAATGGTCGATGCGGATCACGTCCTGTTCGATGATGGGGCCCTGGTCCAGTTCCTCGGTGACGTAGTGGCAGGTGGCGCCGATCAGCTTGACGCCCCGCTGGTAGGCCTGATGGTAGGGCTTGGCGCCAACGAAGCTGGGCAGAAAGCTGTGGTGGATGTTGAGAATCTGGCCTGGATAGGCCAGGCATAGTTCCGGCGAGAGGATCTGCATGTAGCGCGCCAGTACCATGGTGTCGCCCCGCACCTCCTCGAACAGCCGCTTCACTTCGGCATAGGCCTGGAGCTTGTTGTCGGGAGTCACCGGTACGTGGTGGAAGGGGATGCCGTGCCACTCGACAAAGCCACGGAAGGTGTCGTGGTTGGAGATCACGCAGGGAATCTCGATGTTCAGTTCCTTGCTCTGCCAGCGGGCGAGCAGGTCATAGAGGCAGTGCTCCTGCTGGGACACCAGCACCACGACCCGTTTTTTCACTGCGGAATCGGTGATCTTCCAGTCCATTTCCAGCTGTCCGGCCAGGGGGCGGAAGCGCTCGCGGAACTCGGCCAGCAGGAAGGGCAGGGAGTCGGCGCGAATCTCCAAGCGCATGAAATAGCGGCCGGTGATGTCGTCCGCATGAAAGCTGGATTCCAGAATCCAGCCGCCGTGCTCGGCAATGAAGCCGGTCACCCGGGAGATGATGCCCACCTGATCGGGGCAGGAGGCGGAGAGTGTGTAGAAACGGTCCCGATGCATTTCAGATACGCACGGCAGCCTTGTCGATTTCGGTGCGAAGTTCCGCATAGCTTCTGGTTACCGGAAACTGGGGGAATTCGTCGATGACGTTCTGGGGCGGGTGGAACAGGATGCCGGCGTGGGCCTCGCCCAGCATGGCGGTGTCGTTGTAGGAGTCGCCGGCAGCGATCACCTTGAAATTGAGTTCCCGGAAGCGCTTGACCGCCTCCTTCTTCTGGTTGGGCATGCGCAAGTGATAGTTCACCAGGATGCCCTGGGCGTTGGCTTCCAGCTTGTGGCAGAACAATGTTGGCATGCCCAACTGTTTCATCAGGGGCATGGCGAATTCGTAGAAGGTGTCGGAGAGGATGATCACCTGAAAGTCCTGGCGCAGCCTGTCGAGGAAGTCCTTGGCGCCGGCCATGGGACCCATGCTGGCGATCACCGCCTGGATGTCGGGCAGACCCAATTTCTTCTCGGCCAGGATGCCCAGTCGGAACTTCATCAGCTTGTCGTAGTCCGGCTCGTCGCGGGTGGTGCGGCGCAGTTCGGGAATGCCGGTGCGCTCGGCGAATTCGATCCAGATTTCGGGGACCAGCACACCTTCGAGGTCGAGGCAGACGAGTTGCACGGAGAAGCTCCCAGTCAGGTTTCGTGGAAAGGGCGCGATTTTACGCCAAGGGAGCGGTACTCGCCTCCAGTTGATGGAGCCAGGCTAGGGCTTGTTGCCGGTCCTGGCCGCACATCTCGGCGGAGGCTTGCAGGCCGCCGCAACAGGCGGGGCGTTCGGGGCGGCCGAAAATCCGGCAGCGCAGGGCTGCGTCGAGTTGGGGGCAGGCTTGGCCGGCGGGCTTGCCTTGGGGCAATCCCGGCAGGGGCGAACTGATCGATGGGGCGATACAGCAGGCGCCGCAGCCGGGACGACACTTCATGACGCTTACTTGCTGCCGAAGCGAGCGGTGAAGCTGGCTTTGGCCAGGGTGTTGAAATGGAGGTTGAACCCCACCAGGGCCGGCGTGGCATTTTCCGGCAGATCCAACGCCTCCACCCCGAGGGCGTGAAGGGTGAATACATAGCGGTGGGGTTCGTCCCCCTTGGGAGGGCAGGGGCCGCCCCAGCCCGGTTCGCCGAAATCGGTGGCAATCTGGCGAGCCCCTTGGGGGGCCTTGCCGGTTTCCAGGTTGCCCGCTCCCTGGGGCAGGGCGGTGGTCGTGACGGGGATGTTGACCATCACCCAATGCCACCAGCCGCTGCCGGTGGGGGCGTCCGGGTCATGGACGGTGAGGGCAAAGCTTTTCGTCCCCGACGGGGCGCCGCGCCATTCCAGGGCGGGGGAGACGTTCTCGCCGTCGTAACCAAAACCGTTGTAGACATGCTTGTGGGCGATCAGCGCAACGGTGTCGATGTCCGGGCTGGTCAGGATGAATCCAGGGATGGCCGGGTTTGTCATGGGAAGGTTCTCCTGATCGGGTGTGGGTCGCCATTGTATGACGAGGTTCGGGGCACTTTTCGATATTACTAATGGCATATTGTGCAATGCAAAAACCCATGTTAAATTTATGGTCATTATTCAACCACCATGGAGCATGAGCATGAAAGCAATGAGCGTAGTACTGCTGGCGACTGCGGGTTTGATGTTGTCCGGCCCGGTTCGGGCCAACGAGGGTCTGGCCAAGGCCAAGAACTGCATGGCCTGCCATGCCGTGGACAAGAAGCTGGTGGGGCCGGCCTATAAGGAAGTGGCAGCCAAGTACGCCGGCAAGGGCCGCGATGCCAGACTGGTTGAAACCGTGATGAAGGGAGGCAAGGGCAATTGGGGCGAGGTGCCGATGCCGCCCAACAATGTCACCCTGGAAGAGGCCATGCTCCTGGTCGCCTGGGTGATGGATCAGAAGTAATTCTGGCATCCAGTCACTGGACGGGTAAGCGATGAAAAAAAGGCCACCCGAAGGTGGCCTTGGATGGAAACCGATCGACCGGATCAGTCCACCATTCCCAGTTCGAAGAGTTCACGCTTGAGATCCAGCGCTCGGGGCAGGCGGCTCTTCAGTTTTGCGAACCATTCGGCGTGAAGTTTGAGTTCCTCGCGCCAGGCGTCGGTATCTACCCGGGTCAGTTCCTCGAACTGTTCCCGGCTGACGCCCTCGGCGCCGGTCCAGTCCAGATCCTCGTACCGGGGTATCCAGCCCAGGGTGGTCTGGCGGGCATCGGCCTGGCCCTTGCAGCGGCCGATCACCCACTTCAGCACCCGCATGTTTTCGCCGAAGCCGGGCCACATGAAGTTGCCATCGGCGTCCTGACGGAACCAGTTCACCGTGAAGATGCGCGGCGCGTGCTCGATCTGGTGGCCCATGCGCAGCCAGTGATTGAAGTACTCGCCCATGTGGTAGCCGCAGAAGGGCAGCATGGCAAAGGGGTCGCGACGCACCACACCTTGGGCGCCGACGGCGGCGGCGGTGGTTTCCGAGCCCAGGGTGGCGGCCATGTAGACGCCGTAGTTCCAGTTGAAGGCTTCGAACACCAGGGGCACCGTGGTGGAGCGACGGCCGCCGAAGATGAAGGCGGAAATCGGCACGCCGGCGGGGTCTTCCCAGTTCGGGTCGATGGAGGGGCACTGGCTGGCCGGGGCGGTGAAACGGGAGTTGGGATGGGCCGCCTTGCGTCCAGCCTTGCCGTCAGCCGGGGTCCAGTCCTTGCCCTGCCAGTCGATCAGGTGGGCGGGGGGCTCCTTGCTCATGCCTTCCCACCAGACGTCGCCGTCATCGGTGAGAGCCACATTGGTGAAGATGATGTTTTCCTTCAGCGTCGCCATGGCGTTGAAGTTGGTCTTCTCCGAGGTGCCGGGGGCCACGCCGAAGAAGCCGGCTTCCGGATTGATAGCGTAGAGGCGACCATCCTTGCCTGGCTTGATCCAGGCGATGTCGTCGCCCACGGTGGTCACCTTCCAGCCGTTCAGGGCCTGGGGGGGGATCAGCATGGCGAAGTTGGTCTTGCCGCAGGCCGAGGGGAAGGCGGCGGCCACGTAGCTCTTTTCGCCGGCGGGAGATTCAACGCCGAGGATCAGCATGTGTTCGGCCAGCCAGCCTTCATCCCGGGCCATGGTGGACGCGATGCGCAGGGCGAAGCACTTCTTGCCGAGCAGCGCATTGCCGCCGTAGCCGGAGCCGAAGGACCAGATTTCCCGGGTCTCGGGGAAGTGGCAGATGTACTTGGTGGGGTTGCAGGGCCACTTGACGTCGGCCTGGCCGTTTTCCAGCGGGTGGCCGACGGAATGCAGGCAGGGCACGAATTCGCCGTCGCTACCCAGTTGGTCCAGTACCTGACGGCCCATGCGGGTCATCAGACGCATGTTGACCACCACGTAGGGGGAGTCCGACAGTTCCACGCCGATATGGGCGATGGGGCTGCCGATAGGACCCATGGAGAAGGGGATCACGTACATGGTGCGGCCCCGCATGCAGCCCTGAAACAGCCCTTTCAGGGTGTCCTTCATCTTGGCCGGGCTTTCCCAGTTGTTGTTGGGGCCGGCATCTTCGGGATCGGAGGTGCAGACGTAGGTGCGGTCTTCCACCCGGGCTACGTCGGAGGGGTCCGAGCAGGCCAAGTAGGAATTGGGGCGCTTGGCCGGGTTCAGCTTGATGAGGCTACCCGCCTCCACCATCTGGGCAAAGAGCGCATCGGCTTCTTGCTGGGAACCGTCGCACCAGACGACGGCGTCGGGCTGGGTCAGGGCGGCGACCTCGGCCACCCATGCCTTGAGTTTCTCGTTTTTGACGTAGTCCGGGGCAGATGACATGGGCTGAATTGTGTTGGAAACGCGCTGATTCATGCTTGGGATCTCCACTTTGGCAAGTGGGCGGGCCTGTCTCGGTCAGCAGCGACGGCGGGGGTGGGCCGAAGGCATACGCGCCTCACGGGGCAGGGGTGTGCCCGTGGGGGACAAGCGGAGAATTATTAAGTTGGCTGTGCCGCCCAAAAACCGCGATTATCGCACATCGGCCCAGGCAAAGAAATCGCCGGACTGGCCGGGTTGTGGCTTTCGGGTCAGGCCAGCAGGGCCACGGCCTTGATCTGCGCCCATATGTTCATGCCGGGTACCAGGGCCAGCTGATCCCGGGAGCGACGGGTGATCCGGGCTAGGAGGGGGGTGCCCCGGGCATCCAGGGCCACCATGACCTGGGCGGGATGTTCGGCATCAGCCAGGGCGACGATTCTGGCCGGGAGTCGGTTCAGGATGCTGCTGTCTTCCTGGGGAGAGAGTGCGATGCTGACATCCCGGGCCAGGATGCGCAGGCGCGTGGCGTGCCCCAGGGCGAGAGGCCGCCCGGTGACCCGGATGTTGCCGCCGGGGAAGTCGAGCCGGGTCAGGTGGTAGATGTCGTCATGGGCGCCGACGGTGGCATCAATCACCACCCCCCCCTCCTCGCTCCGGGCGGTGGGCAGGTCCAGCCGCGCCAGGGTCTGGGTCAGGGGACCGCTGGCGGTGACGCGACCTTGATCCAGCAGTACCAGATGGTCCGCCAGACGGGCCACCTCGTCCATCGCGTGGCTGACGTAGATCATGGGCACCGAGAGTTCGTCGCGGAGGCGCTCCAGATAGGGCAGGATTTCCTGGCGCCGCTGGTAGTCCAGGGCCGCCATGGGTTCGTCCAGCAGCAACAGCCGGGGACTGGTGAGCAGGGCGCGGGCAATCGCCACCCGCTGCCGTTCGCCGCCGGAAAGGTTCTCCGGGCGTCGGTCCAGCAAGGACTCGATGCCCAGCAGTTCCACAGCCTGGCGCCAGGCAACGCGCCGTTGGGCGGTGCGCTTCATACCGTATTCCAGGTTGCCCCGTACATCAAGATGGGGGAACAGGCTGGCTTCCTGGAAGACGTAGCCGATGGGGCGGCGGTGGGGCCGGAGGAAAATTCCTTGTTGCCGGCTTTCCCAGCAGTTGCCCGAAACCTCCAGCACGGCCTGGTCCGCCCGTTCCAGGCCGGCGATACAGCGCAGCAGGGTGGTCTTGCCCGAACCCGATGGACCGAACAGGGCGCTGATTCCCTGCTCGGGCAGGATCAGATCCACGTCCAGAACGAAGTCCTGGCGAGCCAGGCGGAAGCGGGCCTGGATACTCATGGCTGGCGTCGCCCGAGGTTGTTGCGGCCGTAAAGCAGCAGCAGGGCCAGGAAGGAGAACAGCACCATGGCAGCGGAAAGTCCGTGGGCCTGGGTATATTCCAAGGCTTCCACATGGTCGTAGATCTGTACCGAGACGACCCGGGTCTTGTCCGGAATGTTGCCGCCTATCATCAGCACCACGCCGAATTCGCCCACGGTATGGGCAAACCCCAGGGTTGCTGCGGTCAGGAAACCAGGGCGGGTGAGGGGCAGGACCACGCTGAAGAAGGTATCCAGGGGCGAGGCGCCCAGGGTCGAAGCCACTTCTAGGGGACGCTTACCCAGGGTCTCGAAGGCGCTTTGCAGGGGCTGGACCACGAAGGGCAGAGAATAGATGACCGAGGCCACCACCAGTCCTGGGAAGGTGAAGGGCAGCAGGCCCAGGCCCAGGGCTTCGGTGAGCCGGCCCCCCGGGCCGGCGGGACCCAGGACGATCAGCAGGTAGAAGCCCAGCACCGTTGGGGGCAGCACGATGGGCAGGGCCACCGTCGCCGCCACCGGGCCCTTCCACCAGGAACAGGTGCGGGCCAGCCACCAGGCGATAGGGGTGCCGATCAAGAGCAGCAGTAGGGTGGTGATGCCTGCCAGTTCCAGGGTCAGGCCTATGGCTGACCAGTCTTCGGGGCTGAGTCCCATGGAATGTTCATTCGTAGCCGAAGGAGCGGATTATCCCTGTGGTCTGGTTTTCCTTCAGGTATTTCAGCAGGGCTTCCGCTGCCCGGTTGCCGCGCCCCCGGTTCAGGAGGACCGCATCCTGACGGAGGGGGCTGTGCAGGCGGGTCGGGACCAGCCAGTGGGAGCCGGGAATGGCTTTGCCTCCCTGATGAATCTGGGAGTAGGCAACAAAGCCTAGCGCGGCATTGCCACTGGCGACGAACTGATAGGCCTGGGCGATGTTCTCGGCCTGGACCAGACGAGCTTGTAGCCGCTCCCGGACGCCGAGGGCCTGCATGGTTTCCTGGGCCGCCATGCCATAAGGGGCCAGTCGGGGGTTGGCCAGCGCGAGGTGGTCGAACCCGTTCCCCCGGAGCACATCTCCCTTGGCATCCACCAGATCGGGACGGGACGACCAGAGGACCAGCCGGCCGGTGGCATAGGTGAAGCGGCTACCGGGTTCGGCCATGCCTTCCCGTTCAAGTCGGGCCGGTGTTTCACTGTCGGCGGCAAGCAGGATGTCGAAAGGGGCTCCGTTGTTGATTTGGGCGTAGAGCTTGCCGGTGGCGCCCGGCACAAGGGTGACATGGTGTCCCGTGGCCCGCTCGAAGCGGGTGGCGATCGCTTTCAGCGGCAGGATGAAGTTGGCGGCCACGGCCACTTGGACCTCGTTGGCACGGGCCATGCCGGTGATGAAGGCCCAGGCAATGGGGAGGGCGAGGATTTTCATTCGAAATGACATGGCGAATCTGTTCACGGGAAACCGATCAGGACATATTGTCCTGGTTTTTCTCTTGCCTCGGCAGGGGAACATTTGCTCCAATGCCACGACTACCCCACCTTTCCCCTGGAGATTCAAATTATGAAACACTCTCTGTCGGCCGCGATACTTGTCGTCTTGCTGGCCGCATCCGGCCATGCCGCCGATGGACATGATGTCCATCATGCCGCTGCTGCGGTAGCCGAGGCCAGTTTGAGCGAGGGCACGGTCAAGAAGGTCGACAAGACCAAGGGAATTGTGACTCTGGCCCATGGTCCCCTGCTCAATCTAGCCATGGACCCCATGACCATGGCCTTTGCGGTCAAGGATCCGGCCTGGTTGCTTCAATGGAAGCAGGGCAACAGGATTCGATTTTTCGCCGACATGGTGAAGGGGCGGCTTGTGGTGATGCGCTGGGAGCCGCTGCCCTGAGCCCGGACAGGTGCGCAGAGCAGTGTAAAATTACACCCATTCCGCTCGGTTAGCGGCTCTTTAATCTTGTTTGGAGTAATGGCATGGCGATCAAGACGGTTGGCGTAATCGGCGCGGGCATCATGGGGAGCGGTATCACCCAGGTGAGCGCCGCGGCGGGACTGAATGTGGTGATGGTGGATGTGAATGCCGCCGCCATCGATAGGGGTCTCGGTACGATTTCCGCCAGCCTGGACCGCTTGGTGAAGAAAGAAAAACTGACGTCCGAGCAAAAGATTGCCACCCTGGCGCGCATCAAGGGAACAACCGAACAGTCCGACCTGAAGTCCGTGGATGTGGTGATCGAAGCCGCCACCGAAAACGAGGCCCTCAAGATCAAGATTCTCAAGGAAGTTTCGGCAGTTATTGGACCGGAGACCATCCTGGCGACTAACACCTCGTCCATTTCCATCACTCGCCTAGCCGCAGCCAGCGGCCGGCCGGACCGGTTTGTCGGCATGCACTTCTTCAACCCGGTGCCGGTGCTTTCCCTGGTGGAAGTGATCCGCGGCCTGCAGACTTCCGACGACACCTACAACAAGGTGATGGGCCTGGCCCGGCAACTGGGCAAGGACCCGATCACCGCCAAGAACAGCCCGGGCTTCGTGGTGAACCGTATCCTGGTGCCCATGATCAACGAAGCGGTGTTCGTGCTGCAGGAGGGCCTGGCCACGGCCCAGGAAATCGACGAGGGCATGAAACTGGGCGCCAATCATTCCATCGGTCCCCTTGCCCTGGCGGACCTGATCGGTCTGGATACCCTGCTGGCAGTGATGGAGACGCTTTACGACGGCTTCCATGAGGCCAAGTACCGGCCCGCGCCTTTGTTGCGGGAAATGGTGGATGCTGGCTACCTGGGACGCAAGAACGGCCGCGGCTTCTTCACTTACGGCTGATGCCGGACTGCCAGAACTGCCATCTGGCGGTCCTGGCAGCGGGCCAATAGTCCCATGGCGCAGCAGGCCCCGATCAGGGCGAAAAACATGTCCGACTGGGTATCCCAGATATCTCCCTGGGTTCCAAGAAATTCATAGGCACCCTGGCCCAGGGCCAGGGCTGCCCACCATTCGATCAGCTCATACCAGGCGCTGATGGCGGCCGCTACACAAATGGAAAGAAATGCGGCCATGATCCGCCCCTGGACATGGCTGCCGCCGAGCAGAATTTCCCGCGCCGCCAGTGCCGGCACGAAACCCTGGGCGAAGTGCCCGATCTTGTCATAGGGGTTGCGGGCCAGTTCCAACAAATCCTGTAGCCAGTGGCCCAAGGGAACCCGAGCGTAGGTATAGGTGCCGCCACCGATCAGGATCAGGGCGTGCAGGGCGATCAGACCATAGAGCAGCGGTGTCAGTGGAAAGCGTCTGCGAGTGGCCATCAATACCGGGGCAACGATCAGCACTGGCGCCACTTCCAGTAACCAGGTGCTTCGGTCGTAGGGGGATACGCCCGAGAGCACCAGGGCCACGGCGACCACCAGACCCAGGCCGACCAGGAATCGACCTTCGGTCATGGTCCTATTTCTCTTTTTCAGGTTTCGGCTCTGGCGTTGATGGAGGAGTTTCATTGGTGTTGTTGGGAGGCATGAAATTCCAGGGCCACAGCGCCGGGTTGGCGAAGGGATTGGATTCCGCTCCCGTGCCCGGGGCCGTGCCGCCTTGGCTCATGGCCTGGAATGCGCCAAGGGTGGTGCGTTGCGTTTCCATGGCCTGGATGCTCATTTGCAACATGTTGAGATTCATCTTGAGCCACCCTTCCACCGCCTTGAGGTCGGCGATACGTTTGTCCAGCTCTCCGGTATCCAGAGTGGGTACCGCCATCCCGGGCAGGGGAACGCTCAGGCTGCCCCAGAGATTCCTGAGAAACTCCATGGGGTCGGGCGACACGTCGCTCATGGCTGCTCTCCTTGAATATCGAATTGGATATGCTACTCCGGGCAAGCCAATTCACGGTGGTAGTGTTTCGCGCTAGACTGCCCCCTGTCATTCTTCTGGGATATGACCTTGTTGAAGCTACTTGTCATCGAAGACCATGCTCTGGTGCGCGAGGGCCTGTTGCAAACGCTCCGCTGCATGGAGCCTGGCACCATAACCATGGGTGCAGAAGATTCGGACGAGGCCTTGGCGGTATTGGATACGGTGCCCGATCTGGACATGGTGCTGTTGGATCTGATGTTGCCCGGACTCAATGGCATGGCCTTCCTTGCCGTGTTGCGCAAACGTTTTCCCGCCGTACCGGTGGTCATCCTGTCGGCCATCGATGATCCGGAAACGGTGAGGCGGGCTATCAGTCACGGTGCTTCTGGGTTCATTCCCAAGGCTAGTACCAGCGAGGCCATGCTGGATGCCCTGCGCCAGGTGCTGGCGGGAGATGTCTATCTGCCTCCAAAGTATCGGGACGGTTCCCAACAGCCCAAGGGGCGTAGTGTTGCCGAGCGCTATGGCCTGACCGCCAGCCAGTCTCGGGTGCTGGAATTGCTGACCCAGGGCAAGACCAACCGGCAGATCGGCGAGTTACTGGGGCTGGCTGAGGGGACGGTGAAAATTCACGTATCCGCCATTTTCAAGGCCTTGAATGTTTCCAACCGATCCCAGGCGTTGTTGGCGGTCAGCAAGCCGCGCAACTGGTTTTAGGGACTGTCTCGTGCGAAGACCAGAATGAGATAGCCTCTTAGACCCCTTCTCGATCAGTTTCAAGCACGTGCTGAAGTAATGCACGGAGTTGCCCCGGACGGGGCGGCTGACGCAGTTTTCCCGCTAGTCGCCGCAGGTCGGGAATGTTTGTGTGTTCACCCAGCATGATCAGTGGCAGGCGTTCTGCGGAGGTCTGCTGCCATAAATGATCTATGCAGCAAGCGCTGCAAATAATAGCGTCGGGCTTGGGTGCCAGGGCACCAGCCAGATCGTCGGCCCCCATGGATTCCTTTACCTGACAGCCCCATCCGCGCAGCAGTTCGGCCAGTTTTGCGCGGGAGCCTTCATCGGCGTCTATCAGCAGGAGGCGCGCTGTCAGTCGCGGTTCGACGATGGGAGATATTGCCGTCGGCAGGGTCGGCATGGGTTCGCTGCGAGGCAGGGTGATGGCAAAGCAGGAGCCCCGTCCCGGCCAGGATCGCACTTTGATGGGGTGGTCCAGGGTCTGGGCAAGCCGGGCCACGATGGAAAGGCCCAAGCCTAGCCCTTTGTTGGCATCTCGTTCCGGGTTGTCCACCTGGAAAAACTCCTCGAACAGGTGGGGCTGATGTTCCGGAGCAATACCGATGCCGCTGTCCCAGACCTCGATTCTCAGGGATTCCCCATTCCGGCGGACCCCCAGCAGGATG
The DNA here is from genome assembly GCF_902813185.1 of Denitratisoma oestradiolicum. Classification (GTDB taxonomy): domain Bacteria; phylum Pseudomonadota; class Gammaproteobacteria; order Burkholderiales; family Rhodocyclaceae; genus Denitratisoma; species Denitratisoma oestradiolicum. The sequence goes on along the minus strand of NZ_LR778301.1, from coordinate 3,281,094 downwards.
CGCCCCCGCTCCGTATAACGCACTGCATTGGCGAGTAGATTATTGATGATGCGGGTCAGCAGTTGTGGGTCGGATTCGGCCCAAAGACGTGTGGGTATGACTGACAGCTTCAACCCTTTTCCCTCGGCACTGCGTCTATGGGCGTTGGCGGTAGCTTCCAGTAGTGGCATCAGGGGTAGCACTTGCCGGCAAGGGTGATTTTCGGTCAGGTCCAGACGCGATATGTCCAATAAAGCGTCAAGCAGCTCGGTCAGCGAGGTGGTGGCGGCATTGATCTGCCCCGCCAGCCGGAGCTGATCAGCCGAGGCCGCGCAACTTTTGATTTCGCTGGCGAAAAGCGAAAGTGCATGGATTGGCTGACGCAGGTCGTGGCTGGCTGCTGCCAGAAAACGGGACTTTGCCCGGCTCGCTCGCTCCGCTTCCTCCTTCTGTCGTCGTAGTTCGATGTTGGCAACGGCCAGTCTTTCCTCATCATTCCTGCGCTGGGTGATGTCGAGCGCTATGGTGACGATCCGAGGCGGGTCCGTTCCCGTCAGGGCTGCGGTCGCAATGTCGTAGAAGCGCCATTCGCTATCCTTGCAGCGGAAACGGGCAATGAAACGGCGGGTATTGTCGGTCTGCGTGAATGGTCGTAGTAGTCCCTCGATCGTTGAGGCTTCAATGTTGGCCTCAAAGAACGATCGGATATCGGAGAGGGCTAGATATTCCTCCCTTGAATAACCTGTGCTAATGACTCCAGCATCATTGATATGGACTATCCGATTGTTTTCTATGAGCATCATGCATACGCCGGCATCCGACTGGGCCTGAAGCAGGGCATTGGCAAACTCGTGCTGCTCATTCAATTGGGCCTTGCTGCTGGCTAGGGCCTGGTCTGAGCGGGTACGCGCCGCATCGAGGGCGATAGTCATGGTATTTACACCCTCTTCCAGGGCGTACAGGGTCTTGGCCTTGTGGTGGAGAATCCGGACGTCCATCTCGCCTTGACGAATCCGGTCCACGGCTTTTTCCAGGGCCTGGATAGGCTTGGTGATATCCCGACCCAGGCGCATCGCCAACAAGGCAGCACCCGCCAGGATGAGCCCGGCGGAAAGCAAGGTCACCAGGAGGATCTCACGCTTGCGCGCCAGCAATTGGTCTCTCGATAATTCAAGTACGAGGCTGCCCAGGCTGAGTTCTTTATTGGCTTCAGCCTGACCGAAGGGATCGTCAAAGGTCGGTGCGCCTGCACGTATGACCTTGACGTGGAAGAACAGGGTCCGGTCATCTTCGCTACGGGCCGACCAGTTGTCGGGTAGCTGATGGGGGGCGTGGGAGGATTGCAGCAGGCCGGTGGCGGCCAGCAGAGTGCCTTGTTGATCGAAAAAAGCAATCGCCGAGACATCTGGCTCTCGGGCAATCGACAAGGCCAGGCGCCGGAGTTCGATGGTGTTGCCGGAAAACATGCCGTATTCGGCTGCCTGAGCCACTTGCCGCGCCATAGTGGCGCCGCGATTGAACAGGGAGGACTCCACATCTTCGTAGCGCAGCAACGTGAAATAAAGCATGAGTGTCAGCGCCGTGGCCGCCACTGGCGCCAGGGCGACAAAAAGCACACGTTCACGGATGCCGATCGGCCTCATCAACCCTCCCTTATGTTGTTGGGATTGTGCGATGGTGATCTATTTCACGCAAGCGCCCTGGTGCGGGCGTGGCTATATAACGGCGTAGGCTCGGTGGCCGGGCGCGATCGTGGCGATACGTGGGGTACTTGCGGAGTTGGCGCTTGTCGCCAGGGTGTCATCGGTATCGAGTTGTAATAAGTCCATGACCTGACGCGCCACCCCGCGGCAGGTATTACTCAGGGCTCCCGGGAGGGCCGTCGGAATTTTTCGTTGCAGCATCAGTTTGCTGGCATGAAGCGTATGGACTGGATCCAGGATTCGGTCCTGATAGGGGGCGAGCATGTCTTTCAGCGTTCTTTCCGCCGCATCCAGTTGCCAGAGGTTGGTGGGCCACTGGCAGGGAATGGCGTAGGCTCGCGGAAACATTTCCAGATCCCGTATAACGGTACGGATGTCCTCGTGGGAATCACGGAAAGGCAGCAATACCAGGTCGGCCAGGCCGTATAGCCGGCGATCCATTGCCGTGCGGTTGCCACCACCGTCGATAACCCCGAGCCAGGCGCTGAGACTGCGAATCTTGTGGGTCACTTTTGACAGGGCCTCGCTGTTGCGAGCATCTGCCACCAAATAGCGCCGACCGACCGGATCCAGTGGCTCCCGGCAAGCATCGGTCAAAACGCATACGGACCGTTGGCCGAGAAGTCCCAGTCCCTGACACAGCATATGAGACAAGGTGGTTTTTCCTGTGCCACCCTTGTTGCCAATGACGCAGATGATGTCTGCCATATCAAGCCCCCTGCGACACCTTCGCCGCGAATGGCGGAGATTATTAGGGAGCCGGGCAGGGTACGATGACTTGAAATGATGCCGATAGGGGCGCCTATTTAGGCTCGCCAGGTCGGTAAACGTAAAGTCTGGTGTTCCTGCGGTCAGCCACGGCGACCACGCTGGTCGGTTGGGAGCCTGGAACGACGAAGCTGTTCGATATCAACTGGCTGCCGGGTCGCATTTCCGACTGGGCCTTCTGCCAGAGTTGTTCCATCGGTACCGGGGAGAGAAAAGCATAGACCAAGTCGAACTGGTCCAGCCGGGTCCCCCAGAAATTCCCGAGGCTGATTGTGACGTTGTTCTGGCGTGATGCGCCGAGCTTTGCCCACAGCCAGGGGAGTGGTGCATGTTCGATCCCGAAAAAGGTGCAATCCGGTCGCTGGCGCGCGAGTTGCAGCAGTAGGCCGCCGTTACCGCAACCTAGGTCGATAATTCGGCAGGGATGGCTTGGTAATAGTTTTTGCACTACGTCCGCAGTCGCCCGGTTGCTGAGGTAAAGCGGTACCTGGCTTTTGTCAGTGCGCCAGAACACCATTAACAACAGCAGGAATCCGCCCAGATACCAGCCGGGGGCGATGGTTAGTCGGCAGGTCAGCACAATAAGGGGAGCGAAAGCCAGATGTATCGGAATCCACCATGTGGGTGCCGTCAGCTTGTAACTGACCAGGGCGGCACAGGTGCCCTGGGTGAGGGCGAGGATGAGTGGAAGTTTCCAGAGTCGCGGGTCGACGATCTGAATGGCCGATGCGGCGATGAAGGCCCCCAATAGCTGGGCGCCAAGGGCGGTTAAAAGTGCCTGGGGAGCGGAGTTCGGCATGGCAGGATTCTAACCGCTGCAGCCGTAGGTGTTGTCAGGCGGGGAGAGCCTGGAGCGCTGTGGAATTTCAATCGCTTAAAGTGTTTGACAACATTTCGAGGCTCCTTGATAATGCGCGGCTCTCTAGGAGGGGTTCCCGAGCGGTCAAAGGGATCAGACTGTAAATCTGACGGCTCTGCCTTCGAAGGTTCGAATCCTTCCCCCTCCACCAGAGTTTTGTAAGACTGCCCATATTTTTGTGGGTGTGGGTAGGGATCGAGCGGGTGTAGCTCAGTTGGTAGAGCACTTGCCTTCCAAGCAAGATGTCGCGAGTTCGAACCTCGTCGCCCGCTCCAGGTAGTCTTGCGGGGCTTTGGTTTTGTTGCATCAGGTTTTGCCCATGTAGCTCAGTGGTAGAGCACTCCCTTGGTAAGGGAGAGGTCGCGTGTTCGATCCACGCCATGGGCACCATTTTTGTTTATTTTTAATAAATTAGGCTGCCGTTAGGCGTTTCCTTCGGGCCGGACTTTTTTGGGGTATCCGATCATGGCAAAAGGCAAGTTTGAGCGTACGAAGCCACACGTGAACGTGGGGACGATTGGTCACGTTGACCATGGCAAGACGACGTTGACGGCGGCGATCACGACGGTGCTGTCGACCAAGTTTGGTGGCGAGGCGAAGGCCTATGACCAGATTGATGCGGCGCCGGAAGAGAAGGCCCGTGGCATCACCATCAACACGGCGCACGTTGAGTATGAGACGGAGAACCGTCACTACGCCCACGTGGATTGCCCGGGTCACGCTGACTACGTGAAGAACATGATTACCGGTGCGGCGCAGATGGACGGTGCCATTCTGGTGTGTTCCGCCGCAGACGGCCCCATGCCCCAGACGCGGGAGCACATTCTGCTGGCCCGTCAGGTGGGCGTGCCCTACATCATCGTGTTCCTGAACAAGTGCGACATGGTGGATGACGCCGAGCTGCTGGAACTGGTGGAAATGGAAGTTCGCGAGCTGCTGTCGAAGTACGACTTTCCCGGTGACGACGTGCCGATCATCAAGGGTTCGGCCCTGAAGGCGCTGGAAGGCGACAAGGGTGAGCTGGGTGAAGGCGCGATCCTGCAGCTGGCTGCCGCCCTGGATAGCTACATCCCGACCCCGGAGCGTGCCATTGACCTGCCGTTCCTGATGCCCATCGAAGACGTGTTCTCGATCTCGGGCCGCGGCACCGTGGTGACGGGTCGTGTCGAGCGAGGCATCGTCAAGGTTGGCGAGGAAATCGAGATTGTGGGCATTCGCCCCACGGTGAAGACCACCTGCACCGGTGTGGAAATGTTCCGCAAGCTGCTGGATCAGGGTCAGGCGGGTGACAACGTGGGCGTGCTGCTGCGCGGCACCAAGCGTGAGGATGTGGAGCGGGGTCAGGTACTGGCCAAGCCGGGTTCGATCAACCCGCACACCCACTTCACCTCGGAGGTGTACATTCTGTCGAAGGACGAAGGCGGTCGTCACACGCCGTTCTTCAATGGCTATCGTCCCCAGTTCTACTTCCGCACCACGGACGTGACGGGTTCGATCGAGCTGCCGGCGGGCACCGAGATGGTGATGCCTGGCGACAACATTGCGATGACGGTGAAGCTGATTGCGCCGATCGCCATGGAAGAAGGCCTGCGCTTCGCCATCCGTGAGGGTGGTCGCACCGTGGGCGCTGGCGTCGTCGCCAAGATCGTCGAGTAACAGCGCGACGCGGTAATTTTGTGGGCGGCACTCTTCGGGGTGTCGCCTTTGTGGTCTCTGCCGCAGGGGTATAGCTCAATTGGCAGAGCGGCGGTCTCCAAAACCGCAGGTTGGGGGTTCGATTCCCTCTGCCCCTGCCAACTAAATTTACACTCGCTCAATTCAATGGCGGACAAGATCAAGTTTGTTTTGGCATTGATGCTGATCGCCGCCGGGGTGGTCGGTTTTTACCTGCTGGCTGAGCAGCCCATGATCCTTCGTGTGCTGGCGGTGCTGGCGGGCGTCGGTGCAGGCGCCGGCGTTGCCGCATTTACCGAGCTGGGGCGGCAATTTTTTGTCTTCGGTCGGGAGTCGGTGATCGAGGCCAAGAAGGTGGTCTGGCCGACCCGCAAGGAAACGATGCAGATGACGGGTGCGGTATTCGCCTTTGTGCTGGTGATGGCCGTCATCCTGTGGTTGACCGATAAGGGTCTGGAGTGGGTGCTGTACGACCTCGTGCTGGGATGGAAGCAATAGCCATGACGAAACGCTGGTACGTTGTTCACGCCTACTCTGGCTTTGAGAAGAGTGTGAAAAAGGCTCTGGTCGAGCGCATTACCCGTGCTGGTATGCAGGACAAGTTTGGTCAGGTTCTGGTGCCTGTCGAGGAAGTGGTTGAAATGAAGGGCGGTCAGAAGAGCATTTCCGAACGCAAGTTCTTCCCCGGCTACGTGCTGGTGGAAATGGATATGGACGACGACTCTTGGCACTTGGTGAAGAGTACGCCCAAGGTTACGGGTTTTGTCGGCGGCACTGCGACCAAGCCGACGCCGATTTCCCCGAAGGAAGTCGAGAAGATCATGCAGCAGATGCAGGAGGGGGTCGAGAAGCCTCGTCCCAAGGTACTGTTCGAGGTGGGCGAGATGGTTCGGGTCAAGGAAGGCCCCTTCACCGATTTCAATGGTTCGGTGGAAGAAGTGAATTACGAAAAGAGCCGTTTGCGTGTGTCGGTGGCTATTTTCGGCCGTGCCACACCGGTGGAACTGGAATTCTCCCAGGTCGAGAAGAGTTGATTCAGGGTCGTCCGGTCCCTTATGCCGGGCAAGAGGAGCGTCGTTAGGCTGGTCCGAAGGCGCGTTACAACTCATCAAAGTTAGGAGCCAATCATGGCCAAGAAGATCGTCGGCTACGTCAAGTTGCAAGTGCCGGCCGGTAAGGCGAATCCTTCGCCTCCCATCGGTCCCGCGCTGGGTCAGCGCGGCCTCAACATCATGGAATTCTGCAAGGCCTTCAATGCTCAAACCCAGAGCATGGAGCCCGGCCTGCCGATTCCTGTGGTGATCACCGCCTATGCGGACAAGAGCTTCACCTTCGTGATGAAGACGCCGCCGGCCACCATTCTGATCAAGAAGGCTGCTGGTCTGCAGAAGGGTTCAGCCAGGCCTCATACCGATAAGGTAGGCAAGATCACTCGCGCCCAGGCCGAGGAAATCGCCAAGACCAAGATGAAGGATCTGACGGCTGCCGATATGGATGCAGCCGTTCGCACCATTGCGGGTTCCGCCCGCAGCATGGGCATTACCGTGGAGGGGCTCTGAAATGGCCAAGATTTCCAAACGTGTGCGGGCACTCAGCGCCAAGGTTGACCGCAACAAAAACTATCCCCTCGGTGATGCCATCGCCCTGATCAAGGAATGCGCCAACGCCAAGTTCGATGAGTCCATCGATGTTTCCGTGAATCTGGGGGTCGATGCCAAGAAATCCGACCAGGTGGTGCGGGGTTCCGTGGTGCTGCCCGCTGGCACCGGCAAGACCGTGCGCGTCGCGGTGTTCGCTCAGGGTGACAAGGCCGAGATCGCCAGGGCTGCGGGTGCTGATATCGTCGGTTTCGATGATCTGGCCGAGCAGGTCAAGGCGGGTAATCTGAATTTCGATATGGTGATCGCCACCCCCGACGCCATGAAGGTGGTGGGTGCCCTGGGCCAGATTCTCGGTCCTCGTGGTCTGATGCCCAACCCCAAGGTTGGTACCGTCACCATGGACGTGGCGACCGCGGTCAAGAATGCCAAGGCAGGCCAGGTGCAGTACCGTACTGACAAGGCTGGCATCATTCATTGCACCATCGGGCGTGCCTCCTTTAGCGCCGAAGCCCTACAGCAGAATTTGGGCGCCTTGATCGATGCCTTGCAGAAAGCCAAGCCGGCTGCTTCCAAGGGCCAGTACCTGCGCAAGATTTCCCTGTCCTCCACCATGGGGGCGGGTGTGCGTGTGGACCAGGCCACGATGGCGGCGGGTCAGCAGTAATAGACTTTGGGCTGGTGTGTCGCCTCCGCGGGGCGTGCCAGATTGTCAAAGACCGTAGGTGCCCGTGCTGGGTTTAATTGGGCGGAGCATTGCCGGCCTACGTAGATGGTGTCCCCGAAGGCAGGAATTGCAGTTCTCCTGAATGAAGGTCGCCGTGGGTGCGACGGAATTTTTCCGTCGCGTGTGGACTTGAAAGGAGGAAAGACCTGTGGGTCTGAATCTGAACGACAAAAAAGCCGTTGTGGCCGAGGTGGTAGCGCAGGTTGCCGGTGCCCAGACGATGGTTGTGGCCGAGTATCGCGGTATCGGGGTGGGTGCGCTCACCGAACTGCGGAAAAAGGCGCGCGAGTCTGGCGTTTATCTGCGTGTGCTGAAGAATACCCTGGCCCGTCGCGCCATCGCCGGCACCTCATTCGAGGGGCTGTCTGGTGCGATGACCGGCCCGCTGATTTACAGCATCTCGGTGGATGCTGTGGCGGCGGCAAAGGTACTCAACGACTTCGCCAAAACCAATGACAAGCTGGTGCTCAAGGCTGGCTGCTATTCCGGAAATGTCCTGGACAAATCCGGTGTGCAGGCCCTGGCCAGCATCCCGAGTCGCGAAGAGCTTCTCGCCAAGCTGCTGGGTGTGATGCAGGCTCCGGTGACAGGCTTTGCCTGCACTCTGGCTGCACTCGCCAAGAAGCGCGAGACCGAAGCGACCGCTTGATCATTTCCCATTCGATATTGATTTTAGGAGTTTCTTAAATGGCAATTAGCAAGGATGACATTCTGGAAGCCGTTGGCGCCATGTCCGTCATGGAGCTCAACGACCTGGTGAAGGCGTTTGAGGAGAAGTTTGGTGTTTCCGCCGCTTCCATGGCGGTGGCTGCCCCGGGCGCCGTTGCCGCCGCTGTTGAAGAACAGACCGAATTCACCGTGATGCTGCTTGGCGCCGGTGAAAAGAAGGTCGAGGTGATCAAGGTGGTGCGTGCTGTGACCGGTCTGGGCCTCAAGGAAGCCAAGGATCTGGTGGACGGTGCTCCCAAGCCTGTCAAGGAAGGTGTTTCCAAGGCCGATGCCGACGCCCTCAAGAAGCAGCTCGAGGACGCGGGCGCCAAGGTCGAGGTCAAGTAATCTCGATCGCAGGTCCGGGCTGGTGGCGGAAATCGCCACCAGCCCTTTTGTGCTTTCTGCAACTTTATGTGGCTTGGATGTCAAACGGGAGGGTTGGAATGCTGCTGCAACCCTGTCGTTTGACTTTCGGCGTCTGAATCGAACGGAGCGACCATGACGTACTCGTATACCGAGAAAAAACGTATTCGTAAGAGCTTTGCCAAGCGCGCTGGCGTGCTTGAAGTGCCTTTCCTTCTGGGCACGCAGCTTGAATCCTATACACAGTTCCTGCAAGTGGATGTGCCGGTTTCCCTGCGGCGCAGCCAGGGTTTGCAGGCGGCTTTCAATTCGATCTTCCCCATCGTCGCCCATTCCGGTGTGGCGCGTCTGGAGTTCGTCGAGTATCGACTCGGCGAGCCAGCCTTCGATGTCAAGGAATGCCAGCAGCGCGGCCTGACCTTTGCCTCGCCCCTGCGCGCCAAGGTTCGCCTGGTGATCCTGGATCGGGAGAGCAATAACGAGAAGATCAAGGAAGTCAAGGAACAGGAGGTCTACATGGGCGAGATTCCGCTCATGACCACCACCGGTTCCTTCGTGATCAATGGCACCGAGCGGGTCATCGTTTCCCAGTTGCATCGCTCTCCCGGCGTGTTCTTCGAACACGACAAGGGCAAGACCCATAGTTCCGGCAAGCTGCTGTTCTCGGCCCGCATCATTCCCTACCGGGGCTCTTGGCTGGATTTCGAGTTCGACCCGAAGGACATCCTGTTCTTCCGTGTGGACCGTCGACGCAAGATGCCTGTGACCATTCTGCTCAAGGCCATCGGCATGACGGTGGAGCAGATTCTGTCGGGTTTCTTCGAGTTCGACACCTTCCATCTGGGCAAGAAGGGTGTCCAGTTTGAATTGGTACCCGAGCGCCTGCGGGGCGAGGTGGCCCGCTTCGATATCATGGACAAGGCCGGCAAGGTCATCGTCCCGCGCGACAAGCGTATTACTGCCAAGCATATTCGCGAACTGGCCGAGGCCGGCATCAAAAAGCTGGCTGTGCCGGATGACTACATCCTGGGACGAGTCATCGCCACCAACGTGGTGGATGCCGAGACTGGCGAGATCCTGGCTCAGGCTAATGAAGAGATTACCGAGAGCCTGCTGGCCAAGCTTCAAGAATCCGGCGTCACGGACCTGAAGACCCTCTACGTGAATGACCTGGATCGGGGCGCCTATATCTCCACCACCCTGCGTGCCGACGAGACGGCTGACCAGTGGGCTGCTCGCGTTGCCATCTACCGCATGATGCGTCCGGGTGAGCCGCCCACCGAGGAAGCGGTGGAGACCTTGTTTCATGGTCTGTTCTATTCGGAAGAGCGCTACGATCTGTCCACCGTGGGACGGATGAAATTCAACCGTCGGGTGGGGCGCCAGGAGCTGGAAGGCGTCGGTACGCTCTCCAATGAGGACATCGTCGATGTCATCCGCATCTTGGTGGAACTGCGCAACGGCCGCGGCGAAGTCGATGATATCGATCACCTTGGTAACCGTCGTGTGCGTTCCGTTGGCGAATTGGCTGAGAACCAGTTCCGTACCGGCCTGGTGCGGGTTGAGCGGGCCGTCAAGGAGCGTCTCAATCAGGCCGAGAGCGACAATCTGATGCCCCATGACCTGATCAATGCCAAGCCCATTTCGGCGGCGATCAAGGAGTTCTTTGGCTCCAGTCAGCTCTCCCAGTTCATGGACCAGACCAACCCCCTGTCCGAGATCACCCACAAGCGTCGGGTTTCCGCCTTGGGCCCGGGTGGTCTGACGCGGGAACGGGCCGGTTTCGAGGTGCGCGACGTGCACCCGACCCATTACGGCCGGGTCTGTCCTATTGAAACACCGGAAGGTCCGAACATCGGCCTGATCAACTCCCTGGCGCTCTACGCCCGGGTCAACCCGTTTGGCTTCATCGAGACGCCCTATCGCAAGGCCGAGTCCAGTCATGTGTCGGATGAGATCGAGTACCTGTCAGCCATTGAGGAAGGCAAGTACATCATCGCCCAGGCCAACGCTCAACTGGACAAGAAGGGACGCTTGACCGACGAGCTGGTTTCCTGCCGTTCCAGTGGCGAATTCGAGCTGAAAGAGCCTGTTGATGTGCAGTACATGGACGTGGCGCCGGGTCAGATCGTCTCCGTGGCTGCATCCCTGATTCCCTTCCTGGAGCACGATGACGCCAACCGGGCATTGATGGGCGCCAACATGCAGCGTCAGGCGGTTCCCTGTCTGCGTCCGGAGAAAGCCTTGGTCGGCACCGGTATTGAACGTACCGTAGCGGTGGACTCCGGGACTGCGGTGCAGGCCCTGCGCGGCGGCCTGGTGGATTATGTCGATGCCAACCGGATCGTGGTTCGGGTCAACGACGCCGAAACCGTGGCCGGCGAAGTCGGCGTGGATATCTACAACCTGATCAAGTACACCCGTTCTAACCAGAACACCAACATCAACCAGCGTCCGGTGGTCAAGGTGGGTGACATGATCGCCAAGGGGGACGTGGTGGCGGATGGCGCCTCCACCGATCTGGGTGAGTTGGCCCTGGGCCAGAACATGCTGGTGGCCTTCATGCCCTGGAACGGCTACAACTTCGAGGATTCGATCCTGATTTCGGAGCGCGTGGTGGCGGATGACCGTTTCACCTCCATCCATATCGAGGAATTGACCGTCGTGGCCCGGGACACCAAGCTGGGCCCCGAGGAAATCACTCGTGACATCGCCACTCTGGGCGAAGTGCAACTGGGTCGTCTGGATGAGTCCGGCATTGTCTATATCGGTGCCGAGGTCGAGGCTGGCGACGTGCTGGTGGGCAAGGTGACCCCCAAGGGCGAGACCCAACTGACCCCGGAAGAGAAGCTGCTGCGCGCCATCTTCGGCGAGAAGGCTTCCGATGTGAAGGACACCTCCCTGCGTGTGCCCTCGGGAATGAACGGCACGGTGATCGATGTGCAGGTGTTCACCCGCGAGGGGATCGAGCGGGACAAGCGTGCCCAGTCCATTGTTGACGACATGTTGAAGGGCTACAAGCAGGATCTGGCCGACCAGATGCGTATCGTCGAGCGCGATACCTTCGCCCGGATCGAGCGCCTGCTGGTCAACAAGGTGGCCGCCAAGGGACCGAAGAAGCTGACCAAGGGCACCAAGATCACCAAGGCTTACCTGGAGAGCCTGGAGCATTACCACTGGTTCGATATCAGTCTGACCGAGGAAGAGGCTCAGCAGCAACTGGAAAATCTGCGGGACAGCCTGGAACAGACCCGGCGCGACTTCGACGTGGCCTTCGACGCCAAGAAAAAGAAGCTGACCCAGGGCGACGAACTGCCCCCTGGGGTGCAGAAGATGGTCAAGGTCTATCTGGCGGTCAAGCGGCGCCTCCAGCCCGGCGACAAGATGGCCGGCCGCCATGGCAACAAGGGTGTGGTGTCCAAGATCGTTCCCATTGAAGACATGCCCCACATGGCTGACGGAACGCCGGTGGATATCGTGCTGAACCCGCTGGGCGTGCCGTCGCGGATGAATATCGGTCAGATTCTGGAAACCCATCTGGGCTGGGCTGCCAAGGGGTTGGGCAATCGTATTGAAGAAATGTTGCGGGCCGAGGCCAATGCTGCCGAGGTGCGCAAGTACCTGAACAAGATTTACAACAGCAGTGGCCATGGCGCCGATCTGGAGAGCCTTAATGATGGGGAAATCCTGGAGCTGGCCGATAACCTGTCAGGTGGTGTTCCCTTCGCAACGCCGGTGTTCGATGGTGCCAAGGAAGAGGAAATCCACGCCATGCTGAATCTGGCCTATCCGGAAGAAGTGGCCAAGCGCGCCGGCCTGACGGCCAGCCGTACCCAGACCACTCTTTACGATGGTCGTACCGGTGATGCCTTCGAACGTTCTGTCACCGTGGGCTACATGCATGTGCTGAAGCTCCACCATCTGGTCGATGACAAAATGCATGCCCGTTCCACTGGTCCCTACAGTCTGGTGACCCAGCAGCCTTTGGGCGGCAAGGCCCAGTTCGGTGGTCAGCGCTTCGGGGAAATGGAAGTCTGGGCACTGGAAGCCTACGGTGCTTCCTACACACTGCAGGAAATGCTCACCGTCAAGTCCGACGACGTCAATGGCCGTACCAAGGTGTACGAGAGCATTGTCAAGGGTGAGCACAAGATCGATGCCGGCATGCCGGAGTCCTTCAATGTTCTGGTGAAGGAAATCCGTTCTCTTGCCATCGACATCGACCTGGAACGTTATTGATTGAACCTCGGCCCGCGACAGGAGTGAAACAATGAAAGCACTGCTCGATCTATTCAAGCAAGTCACGCAGGAAGAGGAATTCGATGCGATCACCATCGGTTTGGCCTCGCCTGACAAAATCCGTTCCTGGTCCTACGGTGAAGTAAAAAAGCCGGAGACCATTAATTACCGTACCTTCAAGCCGGAGCGGGACGGCCTGTTCTGCGCCAAGATATTCGGCCCGGTGAAGGACTACGAGTGCCTTTGCGGCAAGTACAAGCGCCTCAAGCACCGCGGCGTGATCTGCGAGAAGTGTGGCGTCGAGGTCACCCAGGCCAAGGTACGGCGCGAACGCATGGGCCATATTGAACTGGCCAGCGTGGTAGCACACATCTGGTTCCTCAAGTCCCTGCCCAGCCGCCTTGGCATGGTTCTGGACATGACCCTGCGCGACATCGAACGTGTCCTCTATTTTGAGGCCTTCGTCGTGGTCGAGCCCGGCATGACGCCCTTGAGCCGTGCCCAGTTGCTGACCGAGGATGACTATCTGGCCAAGGTCGAGGAGTACGGCGACGAGTTCACCGCGGTGATGGGCGCCGAGGGTATTCGCGAGCTGCTGCGCACCATCGACATCGCTCATGAAATCGAGCGCCTGCGCCAGGAGCTGGAGACCACCGGCTCGGAAGCCAAGATCAAGAAGATCGCCAAGCGACTCAAGGTGCTGGAAGCCTTCCAGCAGTCCGGCATCAGGCCCGAGTGGATGGTGTTGGAAGTGCTGCCGGTACTCCCCCCTGATCTGCGCCCCCTTGTACCCCTGGACGGTGGCCGTTTCGCCACCTCGGATCTGAACGATCTGTATCGTCGGGTGATCAACCGCAACAATCGTCTGAAGCGGCTGCTGGAACTGAAGGCGCCAGACATCATTGTGCGCAACGAGAAGCGCATGCTGCAGGAATCGGTGGATTCCCTGCTGGACAACGGTCGCCGCGGCAAGGCCATGACCGGCGCCAACAAGCGTCCCCTGAAGTCCCTGGCCGACATGATCAAGGGCAAGTCGGGCCGCTTCCGCCAGAACCTGCTAGGCAAGCGGGTGGACTATTCCGGTCGTTCGGTGATCGTGGTGGGCCCCCAGCTCAAGCTGCATCAGTGCGGCTTGCCCAAGAAGATGGCACTGGAACTGTTCAAGCCCTTCATCTTCGAACGCCTGGAAAAAATGGGTATCGCCAGCACCATCAAGGCCGCCAAGAAGGAAGTGGAAGCCGAGACCGGTGTGGTGTGGGACATTCTGGAAGAGGTGATCCGCGAGCATCCGGTGCTGTTGAACCGGGCGCCAACCCTGCACCGACTGGGCATTCAGGCTTTTGAGCCGACCCTGATCGAAGGCAAGGCCATTCAGCTCCATCCCCTGGTGTGTACCGCCTTCAACGCTGACTTTGACGGCGACCAGATGGCCGTCCACGTCCCGTTGTCCCTGGAAGCTCAGATGGAGGCCCGCACACTGATGCTGGCTTCCAACAACGTGCTGTCGCCCGCCAACGGCGCCCCCATCATTGTTCCTTCCCAGGATGTGGTGCTGGGCCTGTACTACGCCACCCGGGAACACGTCGCGGCGCGTGGCACCGGCATGAACTTCATTGATGTCTCCGAGGTGTTGCGTGGTGTGGAATCCCGTCAAGTGGATCTGCATGCCCGTATCTCGGTGCGGATCAAGGAATACGACCGTGATGGCGAGGGTTGGAAGGAAAAGCTGACCCGCTACTCCACTACTGCCGGCCGCGCCATCCTGTCGGAGATTCTGCCCCGAGGTCTTCCCTTCAAGGTGATCGACAAGGCACTGAAGAAGAAAGAAATCTCCAAGCTGATTGATGAGTCCTTCCGCCGTTGCGGTCTCAAGGATACCGTGGTGTTTGCGGACCAGTTGATGCAGTCTGGTTTTCGTCTGGCCACCCGAGGCGGTATTTCCATTGCCGTGGATGACATGCTGGTACCCACCCAGAAGGGTGCCATCATCGACCAGGCTGAAAGCGAGGTTAAGGAAATCGAGCGTCAATACACTTCCGGTCTGGTGACCGTGGGGGAGCGCTACAACAAGGTTGTGGATATCTGGGGCCGCGCCGGCGATCAGGTAGCCAAGGCGATGATGGACCAGTTGTCCCATCAGGAAGTGGTCAATCACGAAGGCAAGACCGTTAAACAGGAGTCCTTCAACTCCATCTACATGATGGCGGACTCCGGTGCACGGGGTTCCGCTGCCCAGATTCGCCAGTTGGCGGGTATGCGGGGCCTGATGGCCAAGCCCGATGGCTCCATCATCGAAGTGCCCATCACCACGAACTTCCGTGAGGGACTGAATGTTCAGCAGTACTTCATCTCTACCCACGGCGCCCGTAAGGGTCTGGCAGACACGGCGCTGAAGACCGCGAACTCCGGCTATCTAACCCGTCGTCTGGTGGATGTGACTCAGGATCTGGTGGTGACCGAGCTGGATTGCGGCACCCAGAGCGGCTTCGCCATGAAGGCGTTGGTGGAAGGCGGCGAAGTGATCGAGCCGTTGCGCGAACGTATCCTGGGTCGGGTGGTGGCAACCGACGTACTCAATCCCGATACTCAGGACATTCTGTTCGCGGCTGGCTCCCTGCTTGATGAAGATGCGGTGGACCTGATCGAGAGCCTGGGTATCGACGAAGTGCGGGTGCGTACGCCGCTGTCCTGTGAGACCCGTTATGGCCTGTGTGCCAAGTGCTATGGTCGTGACCTGGGTCGTGGCTATCTGGTGAACGAGGGTGAAGCGGTTGGTGTGGTTGCCGCCCAGTCCATCGGTGAACCCGGAACACAGTTGACCATGCGGACTTTCCACGTGGGCGGCGCTGCTTCCCGTGCTGCGGCACAGAGTCAGGTCGAGGCTAAGAGTTCGGGTGTAATCCGCCTGTCGGCCACCATGCGCTATGTCACCAACCCGAGGGCCGAAAAGGTGGTCATTGCTCGTTCCGGTGAGGTACTCATCGTTGACGATAATGGTCGCGAGCGTGAGCGCCATAAGGTTCCCTATGGCGCGACGCTGTTGGTTGACGACGGTCAGCAGATCAAGGCCGGCGCCCAGGTGGCCAACTGGGATCCCCACACACGCCCCATTGTTACCGAGTACGCAGGTACGGTGAAGTTCGAACATGTGGAGGAAGGTGCGACTGTTGCCAAGCAGATCGACGAAGTGACCGGCCTGTCCACTCTGGTGGTGATCGAGTCCAAGGGACGGGGCAGCAAGGCCTCGACCAAGGGCCTGCGCCCCCAGGTCAAGCTTCTGGATGAGCACGGCCAGGAAATCAAGATCCATGGCACCGATCATGTGGTGACGATCACCTTCCAGGTTGGCTCGATCATTACCGTGAAGGATGGACAGTTGGTTTCCGTCGGGGAAATTCTGGCACGTATTCCCCAGGAGTCGGCCAAGACCCGCGACATTACCGGCGGTCTGCCCCGCGTGGCCGAATTGTTCGAAGCACGCTCGCCCAAGGATGTCGGCGTGCTGGCCGAGGTGACAGGTACTGTCTCCTTCGGCAAGGACACCAAGGGCAAGCAACGCCTGGTGATCACCGAGCCCGACGGCACTGCCCACGAGTACCTGATCTCCAAGGACAAGCATGTCATGGCCCACGATGGCCAGGTGGTGAATAAGGGCGAGGTGATCGTGGACGGCTCTGCGGATCCCCACGATATCCTGCGCCTGAAGGGTGTCGAGGAGCTGGCCCGTTACATCATCGACGAAGTGCAGGACGTGTATCGTCTGCAAGGCGTGAAGATCAACGACAAGCATATCGAGGTCATCGTGCGCCAGATGCTGCGGCGGGTGGTCGTTACCGACACAGGCGACTCCACGTTCATTCGCGAGGAGCAGGTGGAGCGTTCCATGTTGTTGGACGAGAATGACAGGCTGTTGTCCGAGGGCAAGCGGCCGGCCGAATACCAGCATCAGTTGCTGGGTATCACCAAGGCATCCCTCTCCACTGATTCCTTCCTTTCGGCGGCATCGTTCCAGGAGACCACTCGCGTACTGACCGAGGCGGCGATCATGGGCAAGCGCGATGAGCTGCGGGGCCTCAAGGAAAACATCATTGTTGGCCGTCTCATCCCTGCCGGTACTGGCCATGTTTACCATCGGACCCGGCGCAAGAAGTCTGCGGGGGTGGATGCGGCAGAGGGCGTGTTCGAATTGCCTCCCGTGGAGGAAAGTTCAGCGGAGGGTACTCAAGCCGCTTGACGGCATAGAGTGCCATTACTATAATCCGGCCTCTTTGCTCCCGGCAGGGGGTCCGGTTTTGCCAATTTCAGCTATTGGAATAACTACTTATGCCAACCATTAATCAACTGGTGCGCAAGTCTCGCCAGGCTCCCCAAGCCAAGAGCAAGGTGCCTGCGCTCGACAGTTGCCCGGCCAAGCGTGGGGTTTGCACCCGCGTCTACACTACTACTCCGAAGAAGCCTAACTCCGCGCTGCGGAAGGTTGCCAAGGTGCGCCTCACCAATGGTTTTGAGGTGATTTCCTACATTGGCGGCGAGGGGCACAACCTTCAGGAGCACTCGGTGGTGCTGATTCGTGGCGGCCGGGTAAAGGATCTTCCGGGTGTTCGTTATCACATCGTGCGCGGCAGTCTTGATACCCAGGGTGTCAAGGACAGGAAGCAGTCGCGGTCCAAATATGGCGCCAAGCGTCCCAAGGCGGCTTAACGGCTCGCTCAGTTCAGGAGTAGATCATGCCCCGTCGTCGTGAAGTCCCCAAGCGGGAAATCCTCCCCGATCCCAAGTTCGGTAATGTGGAGGTTTCCAAGTTCGTTAATGTGCTGATGGCTGCCGGAAAAAAATCCGTGGCCGAGCGCATCATTTATGGTGCCTTTGATCAGATCAAGGCCAAGAGTGGCAAGGATCCCCTGGAGGTATTTACTCAGGCGGTGACCAATGTCAAGCCGATGGTTGAGGTCAAGAGTCGTCGTGTTGGTGGTGCCAACTATCAGGTGCCGGTGGAGGTTCGTCCTTCCCGTCGTCTGGCCCTCTCTATGCGTTGGTTGCGCGAGGCGGCCCGTAAGCGTTCCGAAAAGTCCATGGGTCAGCGTCTGGCCAGTGAGCTGCTGGAGGCTTCCGAGGGGCGTGGTGCGGCCATGAAGAAACGCGAGGAAGTCCACCGTATGGCCGAGGCCAATAAGGCCTTCTCGCATTTCCGCTTCTGATGATTTAGGTGCTGCGCCACTCCGGTGGCGTGCTTCATTGTTTCCGTGCCGCCCTGGCTCCCGCTGAATTCGGGGCCAAGGCGGTTTGACTTAGATAAGGCAGGTAATCAAAGTGGCCCGCAAGACTCCAATCGAGCGTTATCGCAATATCGGTATTTCGGCGCACATCGATGCCGGTAAGACGACGACAACCGAGCGTATCCTTTACTACACTGGCGTTAACCACAAGATCGGTGAGGTTCATGATGGCGCTGCCACCATGGACTGGATGGAGCAGGAGCAGGAGCGTGGTATCACCATCACCTCTGCCGCGACGACCTGCTTCTGGAAGGGCATGGACATGTCCCTTCCCGAGCATCGCTTCAATATCATCGATACCCCGGGTCACGTGGATTTCACGATCGAGGTGGAGCGTTCCATGCGGGTGCTGGATGGTGCCTGCATGGTCTATTGTGCGGTGGGCGGGGTGCAGCCCCAGTCTGAAACCGTATGGCGGCAGGCGACCAAATATAAAGTACCGCGCCTTGCATTCGTGAATAAGATGGACCGTTCCGGTGCCAATTTCTTCAAGGTCGTTGAGCAGATGAAGACCCGGCTCAAGGCTAACCCGGTCCCTGTTGTGATCCCCATTGGTGCTGAAGACACCTTCACTGGTGTGGTGGATCTGATCAAGATGAAGGCGATCATCTGGGACGAGGCCTCTCAGGGGATGAAGTTCGACTACATCGATATTCCCGCCGAACTGCTGGAGTCTGCCAACTCCTGGCGCGAGCAGATGATCGAGGCGGCCGCTGAGGCTTCTGAGGAACTGATGAACGAATATCTGGAGGCCGGCGAACTGTCGGAGGAAAAGATCAAGTTCGGACTGCGTCAGCGCACCATTGCCTGCGAAATTCAGCCGATGCTCTGCGGCTCAGCCTTCAAGAACAAGGGTGTCCAGCGCATGCTTGACGCCGTGGTGGAGTTTTTGCCTTCGCCGGTGGATATTCCTCCCGTGGGTGGTGTTGATGAACGTGAGCGGGAAGTCTCACGTCGTGCCGATGATGGCGAGAAGTTTTCCGCTCTGGCGTTCAAGCTGATGACCGACCCCTTCGTCGGTCAGCTCACCTTCATTCGGGTCTACTCCGGCGTGCTGAATTCGGGCGCCACGATTTACAACTCGATCAAGGGCAAGAAGGAGCGTATTGGCCGCATCCTGCAGATGCACGCCAATAATCGCGAGGAAATCAAGGAAGTGCTTGCTGGCGACATCGCGGCCTGTGTGGGGCTGAAGGATGTCACCACGGGCGAGACCCTGTGTGATCCGGAGGCGCCGATCATTCTGGAGCGCATGATATTCCCCGAGCCGGTGATTCACGTTGCGGTCGAGCCCAAGACCAAGGCGGACCAGGAAAAGATGGGTATTGCCCTGGGGCGTCTGGCTCAAGAGGATCCCTCATTCCGCGTTCGTACCGATGAGGAGTCGGGCCAGACGATCATTTCCGGCATGGGTGAGTTGCACCTGGACATCATCGTCGATCGCATGCGGCGCGAGTTCAATGTCGAGGCCAACGTCGGTGCACCGCAGGTGGCCTATCGCGAGGCAATCCGCAAGTCCGTGGAGCAGGAGGGCAAGTTCGTCAAGCAGTCTGGTGGCCGCGGCCAATACGGGCATGTCTGGATCAAACTGGAGCCGAACGAGGCTGGCAAGGGTTACGAATTCATCGATGCCGTCAAGGGCGGCACGGTGCCCCGTGAATATATACCGGCAGTGGATAAGGGCTTGCAGGAAACCTTGCCCAATGGCGTGTTGGCGGGCTTCCCGGTAGTAGACGTCAAGGTCACCCTGTTCGATGGTTCCTATCATGATGTGGACTCCAACGAAAACGCCTTCAAGATGGCTGCCTCCATGGCTTTCAAGGATGCCATGCGCAAGGCCAGTCCGGTGCTGCTGGAGCCGATGATGGCGGTGGAGGTGGAGACGCCGGAAGACTACATGGGCAACGTGATGGGCGATCTGTCTTCCCGTCGTGGCATCGTCCAGGGCATGGATGACATCCCTGGAGGCATGAAGGCCGTTCGTGCCGAAGTGCCCCTGGCCGAAATGTTTGGCTATGCGACGCAGTTGCGCTCTCTGACCCAGGGCCGTGCCACCTATAGCATGGAATTCAAGCATTACTCCGAGGCGCCGAAGAACGTCGCGGAAGCTGTTATAAACAAGAAATAACCGTTCTTTAAAGGAATAGCGAAATGGCAAAAGGCAAGTTTGAGCGTACGAAGCCACACGTGAACGTGGGGACGATTGGTCACGTTGACCATGGCAAGACGACGTTGACGGCGGCGATCACGACGGTGCTGTCGACCAAGTTTGGTGGCGAGGCGAAGGCCTATGACCAGATTGATGCGGCGCCGGAAGAGAAGGCCCGTGGCATCACCATCAACACGGCGCACGTTGAGTATGAGACGGAGAACCGTCACTACGCCCACGTGGATTGCCCGGGTCACGCTGACTACGTGAAGAACATGATTACCGGTGCGGCGCAGATGGACGGTGCCATTCTGGTGTGTTCCGCCGCAGACGGCCCCATGCCCCAGACGCGGGAGCACATTCTGCTGGCCCGTCAGGTGGGTGTGCCCTACATCATCGTGTTCCTGAACAAGTGCGACATGGTGGATGACGCCGAGCTGCTGGAACTGGTGGAAATGGAAGTTCGCGAGCTGCTGTCGAAGTACGACTTTCCCGGTGACGACGTGCCGATCATCAAGGGTTCGGCCCTGAAGGCGCTGGAAGGCGACAAGGGTGAGCTGGGTGAAGGCGCGATCCTGCAGCTGGCTGCCGCCCTGGATAGCTACATCCCGACCCCGGAGCGTGCCATTGACCTGCCGTTCCTGATGCCCATCGAAGACGTGTTCTCGATCTCGGGCCGCGGCACCGTGGTGACGGGTCGTGTCGAGCGAGGCATCGTCAAGGTTGGCGAGGAAATCGAGATTGTGGGCATTCGCCCCACGGTGAAGACCACCTGCACCGGTGTGGAAATGTTCCGCAAGCTGCTGGATCAGGGTCAGGCGGGTGACAACGTGGGCGTGCTGCTGCGCGGCACCAAGCGTGAGGATGTGGAGCGGGGTCAGGTGCTGGCCAAGCCGGGTTCGATCAACCCGCACACCCACTTCACCTCGGAGGTGTACATTCTGTCGAAGGACGAAGGCGGTCGTCACACGCCGTTCTTCAATGGCTATCGTCCCCAGTTCTACTTCCGCACCACGGACGTGACGGGTTCGATCGAGCTGCCGGCGGGCACCGAGATGGTGATGCCTGGCGACAACATTGCGATGACGGTGAAGCTGATTGCGCCGATCGCCATGGAAGAAGGCCTGCGCTTCGCCATCCGTGAGGGTGGTCGCACCGTGGGCGCTGGCGTCGTCGCCAAGATCGTCGAGTAACAGCCGGTTGCCATTCACGAAAAAGATCGGTAATATGCCGCCCTTTTCTCGCCCCCGTTCTGCCGGGGGCATTGCTCTTTAAGGATGCACTATGCAAAACCAGAAAATTCGGATTCGTCTCAAGGCCTTCGACTACAAGCTGATTGATCAGTCCGCCCTTGAGATCGTCGAAACGGCGAAGCGCACTGGCGCGGTTGTGCGCGGCCCTGTTCCCCTGCCTACGCGTATTGAGCGTTTTGATGTGTTGCGTTCGCCGCACGTCAACAAGACTTCCCGGGATCAGTTCGAGATTCGTACCCATCTGCGTTTGATGGACATCATTGATCCTACCGACAAGACGGTGGATGCCCTGATGAAACTCGATCTTCCCGCTGGCGTGGATGTCGAGATCAAGTTGCAGTAACTGGTAGCAAACAAGTTTTCCCACAGTCTTACGTGGGAGCGGTACGGCGCAAGCCGTGATGTGTTCGGGCCCGGCCAATCGTAGCCGGGGTTTAGGAGAAAAAAATGAGTCTAGGCCTTGTAGGACGCAAGGTCGGCATGACACGCATTTTTACCGAGGACGGTGCATCCGTTCCGGTGACGGTGCTTGATGTGTCGAATAACCGCGTCACGCAAATCAAGACGCCTGAGGTCGACGGTTATGCCGCGATTCAGGTGGCGTTTGGCAAGCGTCGCGCCAGTCGGGTTGTCAAGCCCGAGGCGGGGCATCTTGCCAAGGCCGGCGTTGAAGCCGGTCATATTCTTAAAGAATTCCGCGTCGATGTTGATCAGCTTGGTGGTTTCAAGGCGGGCGACGTGATTTCGGCAACGATTTTTCAGCCGGGCCAGAAGGTGGATGTGAGTGGGACCACCATCGGTAAGGGATTTTCTGGCGCCATCAAGCGCCACCACTTCTCTTCGAATCGTGCGAGTCACGGTAACTCCGTGTCTCACAATGCTCCTGGCTCCATCGGTATGGCGCAGGATCCGGGTCGCGTGTTTCCTGGTAAGCGCATGGCCGGTCATTTGGGCGATGTGAATCGCACGACGCAGAACCTTGAGGTTGTGCGCGTGGATGAAGCGCGTCAGTTGCTCCTGGTCAAGGGAGCGGTTCCGGGTGCCAAGGGTGGCGACGTGTTCGTCAGCCCTGCGGTCAAGGCTTAAGGAGGGCACCATGGAACTTACGCTTATTAATGATCAGGGTCAGCAGGCCTCGACAGTATCGGCCTCCGATAGCCTGTTCGGCCGCGACTTCAATGAGGCGCTGGTGCATCAGGTGGTAGTGGCCTATCAGGCCAATGCTCGCTCCGGTAACCGCAAGCAGAAGGATCGCGAGGAAGTCAAGCACACCACCAAAAAGCCCTGGCGTCAAAAGGGTACGGGTCGTGCGCGTGCCGGTATGAGCTCTTCGCCCCTGTGGCGTGGCGGTGGTCGTACTTTCCCGAATTCCCCGGAAGAGAACTTTTCCCAGAAGATCAATCGCAAGATGTTCCGTGCTGGTGTTGCGGCCATTCTGTCGCAGCTTGCACGTGAGGGTCGTCTGGTTGTGGTGGAAAACTTCTCGGTGGATGCGCCAAAGACCAAGCTGGTAGCTCAGAAATTGAAGGGTATGGGGATCGATTCCGCATTGGTGATCACCGAGTCGCTGGACGACAATCTGCTGCTGGCTTCCCGCAATCTGCCCAACGTACTTGTGGTTGAGGCGCATCAGGCCGATCCGGTCTCCCTGATTCGTTTTCCCAAGGTGCTGCTGACCAAGGGTGCGGTCGCCAAGATGGAGGAGATGCTGGCATGAGCAACTTCAATCAAGAGCGGTTGATGCAGGTGCTGGTGGCACCGCAGATTTCCGAAAAGGCAACCATGGTTGCCGACGCCAATGAACAAGTGGTCTTTATCGTGCTTCCCGACGCTACCAAGCCTGAAGTGAAGGCTGCCGTCGAGCTGATGTTCAAAGTACAGGTCAAGTCGGTGCAGATTTCCAACCTGAAGGGCAAGGTCAAGCGTTTCGGTCGCACCATGGGCCGTCGCAGCGACGTCAAGAAGGCATTTGTCTGTCTGATGCCGGGTCAGGAAATCAACTTCGTTGAGGGAGGGGCCGCATAATGGCACTCGTCAAGGTCAAACCGACTTCTCCTGGTCGCCGTGCCGTTGTCAAGGTTGTCAATGCCAACCTGCACAAGGGGCGCCCCCATGCTGCCCTAGTGGAGGCCAAGAGCAATACTGCAGGCCGCAACGCCCATGGCCGTATTACCACCCGTCACAAGGGTGGTGGCCACAAGCAGCACTATCGTGTGATCGATTTCCGTCGCAACAAGGACGGGATCATCGGCAAGGTGGAGCGTCTCGAATACGATCCCAATCGTTCTGCCAACATCGCCCTGGTGCTGTATGCGGATGGTGAGCGCCGCTACATCATTGCTACCAAGGGTATGGTTGTCGGTCAGGAAGTGCAGAGCGGTTCCGAGGCACCGATCAAGTCCGGAAACGCACTTCCTATCCGCAATATTCCGGTGGGTACGACCATTCATTGCGTCGAGATGACTCCTGGCAAAGGGGCGCAGCTCGCCCGTTCTGCCGGCGTCTCGGTTCAATTGTTGGCTCGGGAGGGTGTGTATGCGCAGTTGCGTTTGCGTTCCGGGGAAATTCGCCGCGTCCATGTGGAGTGCCGTGCAACCGTGGGCGAGGTTGGCAACGAGGAAAACAGCCTGCGGAAAATCGGCAAGGCTGGCGCCAATCGCTGGCGCGGTATCCGTCCGACGGTGCGCGGAACTGCGATGAACCCGATTGATCACCCTCATGGCGGTGGTGAAGGACGTACCGGCGAAGGCCGTGTGCCTGTCAGCCCCTGGGGTCAGCCAACCAAGGGCTACCGTACCCGTAGCAACAAGCGCACGGACAATATGATCGTCCAGCGTCGTTACAAGCGATAAGAGGTAATCATGGCACGTTCGATCAAAAAAGGCCCGTTCATTGACGGTCACCTGTTGAAGAGGGTGGAGGCCGTTCGCTCCAGTAACGACAAGCGTCCCATCAAGACGTGGTCGCGTCGCTCCACCATCCTGCCCGACTTTGTCGGTCTGACCATTGCTGTGCATAACGGCAAGCAGCACATCCCGGTATATATCTCCGAGAACATGGTTGGTCACAAGCTGGGGGAGTTTGCCCTGACCCGTACGTTCAAGGGCCACACCGGCGGCAAGAAAGCCGCTGGCAAGCGGTAAGGAGTGACGATGGAAACCAATGCGATTCTGCGCGGCGTTCGCCTTTCGGCCCAGAAGGGCCGGCTGGTGGCCGATCTCGTGCGCGGCAAGCCGGTGGATCAGGCGCTGAATATTCTCGCCTTCAGCCCCAAGAAGGGCGCGACGATCATCAAAAAAGTGCTTGAGTCGGCGATTGCCAACGCCGAGCACAATGACGGTGCTGACATCGATGCTCTGGTGGTGAAAAGTATCTACGTGGAAAAAGGGGCGGTGCTCAAGCGGTTTACCGCTCGTGCCAAGGGGCGCGGCAACCGTATCCTCAAGCCTACCTGTCACATTTTCGTGACTGTCGGAGAGTAAGGAAAACCTATGGGACAGAAGATTCATCCGACCGGGTTCCGTCTCTCGGTCACGCGGGATTGGACTTCGCGCTGGTATGCTTCCAGCCGGAATTTCGCCCAGATGCTCAAGGAAGACATTGAGGTTCGCGATTACCTGAAGAAGAAACTCGCCCACGCTTCCGTGGGGCGCGTAGTCATCGAGCGCCCCGCAAAGAATGCCCGGGTCACCGTCTTCAGCGCCCGGCCTGGCGTGGTGATCGGCAAGAAGGGCGAGGATATCGAGCAACTCAAGGCTGAACTCCAGAAGCGCATGGGCGTGCCTGTCCATGTGAATATCGAGGAAATTCGCAAGCCGGAGGTGGACGCCCAATTGATCGCTGATTCCATTGCGCAGCAACTGGAAAAGCGCATCATGTTCCGACGTGCCATGAAGCGCGCCATGCAGAATGCGATGCGTCTTGGCGCCCAGGGCATCAAGATCATGAGCGCTGGCCGTTTGAATGGTGCTGAAATCGCCCGTACTGAGTGGTACCGCGAAGGGCGTGTGCCCCTGCATACGCTTCGGGCCGATATCGACTACGGTACTTCCGAGGCCAAGACCACCTACGGCATCATTGGCATCAAGGTGTGGGTGTTCAAGGGGGAGATGACGGGCAAGAACGAGGTGCCGGCCAATGCCGATCTGCCTGGGGAAGACCCGAACAAGCGTCCTCGTCGCGCTGCTCGTCCGGGCGCCCGGAATGAGGGTGATGCCAAGCGTCCGCGCCGGACCGCTGGTGACGTGAAGCCCGAAGCGGAGGGCGAGGTCAAGGTGGCGACGCCGGTGAAGCGTGTGCGCAAGGCGGCTGCCCCCAAGGTTGAAGGCAGCCCGGAAGTGAAGGAGTAATGAGTCATGCTGCAACCCGCACGCAGGAAATACAGGAAAGAACAAAAAGGTCGTAATACTGGTCTGGCCACTCGTGGCGCCAAGGTCAGTTTCGGTGAGTACGGGCTCAAAGCGATCGGGCGTGGCCGTTTAACGGCACGCCAGATCGAGGCTGCCCGTCGTGCCATGACCCGTCATATCAAGCGCGGTGGCCGTATCTGGATCCGCATTTTCCCGGACAAGCCGATTTCCAAGAAGCCGGCGGAAGTTCGTATGGGTAACGGTAAGGGCAATCCCGAGTACTGGGTCGCTGAGATTCAGCCGGGCAAGGTGCTCTACGAGATGGATGGCGTGGACGAGACCTTGGCGCGGGAGGCTTTCCGCCTTGCCGCTGCTAAGCTGCCCTTGCCGACCACTTTCGTCACGCGTCATTTGGGGTAAAAAATGAAAGCCAGCGATTTGAGGCAAAAGAACGAAGCTGAGCTGGAGAAGGAATTGTTGGATCTGCGTCGTGCGCAGTTTTCCCTGCGCATGCAGG
The DNA here is from genome assembly GCF_902813185.1 of Denitratisoma oestradiolicum. Classification (GTDB taxonomy): domain Bacteria; phylum Pseudomonadota; class Gammaproteobacteria; order Burkholderiales; family Rhodocyclaceae; genus Denitratisoma; species Denitratisoma oestradiolicum. The sequence continues at coordinate 3,254,929 of NZ_LR778301.1, read as the reverse complement.
GCGCGACCCAGCAACTTTCCAATACCAGTCAGATTGGCAAGGTGCGCAAGGATATCGCGCGCGTCAAGACCATTCAGCGTGAGAAGGCGACTGCGAAATGAGCGAAACTCAGCAATCCATGCGGCGCACCCTGCAAGGGCGTGTCGTGAGCGACAAGATGGACAAGACCGTTACGGTCTTGGTGGAGCGCCGTGTCAAGCATCCGCTTATCGGCAAGGTGATGACCCGTTCCAAAAAATATCATGCCCATGTCGAGGGTTTGGATGCCCATGACGGCGATCTGGTTCAGATCGAGGAGTGTGCGCCGATTTCCCGTACCAAGGCATGGCGTGTTATCAAGGTGATGGAAAAAGCCCGGATCGTCTGATTCAGGCGAATAAGTTGTTGACAGAAAAGCGGCGGGTCCCTATTATCCCGCCTCTTTTCCGCTGCTGAGAATTCAGGTTTTCGGCATATCAACCCCCAGGCGGGTTCCAAGACTGACTGTCCGAGCTTGGCTTGGGTGGGTTAAGTTGGAGAGTAAATATGATCCAAATGCAATCGATGCTCGACGTCGCTGATAACACCGGCGCCCGTTCGGTCATGTGCATCAAGGTGTTGGGCGGCTCCAAGCGCCGCTATGCGGGTATTGGTGACGTTATCAAAGTCAGTATCAAGGATGCCGCGCCTCGTGGTCGAGTCAAGAAGGGCGAGATTTATAACGCCGTGGTGGTTCGTACCGCCAAGGGTGTGCGTCGTCCGGATGGTTCCCTGGTCAAGTTTGACGGTAATGCCGCGGTTCTCCTCAATAACAAGCTGGAGCCGATCGGCACGCGTATCTTCGGGCCGGTAACGCGTGAATTGCGTACTGAACGCTTCATGAAGATCGTCTCCCTGGCGCCTGAAGTTCTCTGAGGATTCGGCTATGGACAAGATTCGCAAAGGTGATTCCGTCATTGTGACGACGGGTAAAGATAAGGGCAAGCGCGGTGCCGTGGTGCGTCGCGTGAATGATGAGCGTGTAGTAGTTGAGGGGGTGAATCGCGTCAAGCGTCACGTCCGCCCCAATCCGCTCAAGGGTCAGCCTGGTGGCATCGTGGAAAAAGAGATGCCGATTCATGTGTCCAACTTGGCCTTGTTCAATCCGGCCACCCAGAAGGGTGATCGCGTTGGGTTCAAGACGCTGGAGGATGGTCGCAAGGTTCGGGTGTTCAAGTCGAATGGCGAAGTGGTGGAGGCGTAAGGATCATCATGGCGCGATTGCAAGAGTTTTATAAACAGACCGTGGCGCCCGAGCTTCTGCAAAAGTTCGGCTACAAGTCGGTCATGGAAGTGCCGCGCATTACCAAGGTCACCCTGAACATGGGTGTCGGTGAGGCTGTTGGCGACAAGAAGATTCTCGAAAACGCGGTCGGCGACATGACCAAGATCGCGGGTCAGAAGCCAGTGGTCACCAAGGCCCGCAAGGCCATCGCCGGGTTCAAGATTCGGGAGGGTTACCCAATCGGTTGCATGGTGACCTTGCGTGGTGCGCGTATGTTCGAGTTTCTCGATCGTTTCATCACTGTTGCCATGCCCCGTATTCGTGATTTCCGTGGGGTGGGTGGCAAGGGCTTCGATGGTCGTGGCAACTACAACATTGGTGTGAAAGAGCAGATTATTTTTCCCGAGATCGAGTACGACAAGATCGACGCGTTGCGTGGGATGAATATCAGCATTACCACCACCGCGAAAACCGACGAGGAGGCGAGGGCTCTTCTCGCCGCCTTCAAATTCCCCTTCAAGAGCTGAGGGAACCATGGCGAAACTTGCACTCAAGAATCGCGAAGCCAAGCGCGCTAAGACGGTGGCTAAGTATGCTGCCAAGCGCGCCGAACTGCTCGCTACCATTAACAATACCGGCCTGTCGGATGATGACCGCATGGATGCGCGGCTGAAGATGCAGCAATTGCCGCGCAACGCCAGTCCGTCGCGTCAGCGCAATCGCTGTGCGCTGACTGGCCGTCCTCGTGGCGTGTTCCGCAAATTCGGCCTGTGCCGCAACAAACTGCGCGAGATCGCCATGCGGGGCGAAGTGCCTGGCATGACCAAGGCCAGTTGGTAAGGAGAGTGAAATGAGTATGACCGATCCTATTGCCGACATGCTGACTCGCATTCGCAATGCCCAGATGGTGGAAAAGGTGTCCGTGTCGATGCCAGCCTCCAAGATCAAGGCGGCGATTGCCAAGGTGTTGAAGGACGAAGGCTATATCGAAGACTTCGCCTTGCGTCAGGGTGGTGGCAAATCCGAGCTGGACATTGCGCTCAAGTATTATGCCGGCCGCCCTGTCATTGAGCGTATCGAGCGGATTTCCAAGCCTGGTCTGCGCGTGTACAAGGGTAAGGATGACCTGCCCCGCGTGATGAATGGTCTTGGCGTCGCTATCGTTTCCACGCCGAAGGGCGTGATGACCGACCGCAAGGCGCGAGCCAGCAATGTTGGCGGTGAAGTCCTTTGCATCGTCGCCTAAGGAGGATGTTGCAATGTCCCGTGTAGCAAAATATCCCGTCGAGTTGCCCAAGGGGGTGGATGTCACCCTCGCTGGTGCTGAGATTAGCGTCAAGGGTCCCCTCGGTACGCTGAAGCAGTTTGTCCTGCCTTCCGTCAGGATCGATAAGGAGGGCGAGTCCCTTTTCTGTCGAGCGGTGGAAGGGGCCGTTAATGGCGGCGCCATGTCCGGCACCATGCGTGCTCTGGTGAATAACATGGTGGCCGGTGTTTCCAAGGGTTTCGAAAAGAAGCTGTCCCTGGTTGGTGTGGGCTACAAGGCTCAGGCTCAGGGCGACAAGCTGAATCTGAGTCTGGGTTATTCCCATCCGGTAGTGCATCAGATGCCGGAGGGAATCAAGGTTGAGACGCCCACTCAGACCGAAATCCTGATCAAGGGTATCGACAAGCAGAAAGTGGGTCAGGTAGCAGCCGAAGTCCGTGCCTATCGTCCTCCCGAGCCTTACAAAGGCAAGGGTGTTCGCTACTCGGATGAGGTTATTACCATCAAGGAAACCAAGAAGAAGTAAGGGCGAGAAATCATGGATAAGAAACAAGCTCGGTTGCGTAGGGCGCGCAAAACCCGCGCCAAGATTGCAGAGCTCAAGTCGGTGCGGCTTGCTGTGCATCGGTCCAACTGCCATATCTACGCTCAGGTATTTTCGGATTGTGGCACTAAGGTCCTCGTCGCGGCTTCCACCGCTGAAGGGAATGTGCGTGCGCAGGTTGCCAATGGCGGCAATGTCGAGGCCGCAAAACTGGTAGGCAAGCTGATCGCTGAGCGGGCTTTGGCTGCCGGTATTGATCAGGTTGCATTCGACCGGTCAGGCTTTCACTATCACGGCCGCGTCAAGGCGCTGGCCGAGGCGGCTCGCGAAGGCGGCCTCAAGTTCTAAGCGGAGATCGAAATGGCAAAACCGCAAGGTAGGAAACCTCAGCAGGCCAACGAGGAGCGCGATGACGGCATGCGCGAGAAGATGGTCTCCATCAATCGTGTAACCAAGGTCGTCAAGGGTGGTCGTATTCTTGGCTTCGCCGCGTTGACTGTCGTTGGCGACGGCGACGGTGGTATCGGCATGGGTAAGGGCAAGTCCCGCGAAGTGCCCGTGGCGGTGCAAAAAGCGATGGAGGAAGCTCGTCGCAAGATGAACAAAGTCAATCTGCGTGACGGCACACTGCATCATTCCGTGACGGGCAAGCATGGCGCCACGATGGTCCTGATGTCGCCAGCGGCGGCCGGTACCGGTGTTATTGCCGGTGGCCCGATGCGCGCCGTGTTCGAAGTCATGGGCGTTACCGATGTGGTTGCCAAGGCGATTGGTTCCACCAATCCCTACAATCTCGTCCGTGCCACCATCAACGGCCTGCTCGCCACGAGCACGCCCGCCGAGATTGCGGCCAAGCGCGGCAAGAGTGTGCAGGACATCCTGGAGTAAGTCATGGCTGATAAAACCATCAAAGTGACTCTCGTCAAGAGTGTTATTGGCACCAAGCAAGATCATCGCGCCACGGTGCGGGGGCTTGGGCTGCGCCGGCTGAGTCATACGGTCGTGTTGAAGGACACACCAGAAGTGCGCGGCATGGTGCATAAGGTCGCCTATCTGGTGAAGTGCGAGGACTGATAAGTCATGGAACTGAATAATCTGAAACCTGGAGCAGGCTCCAAGCATGCTGCAAAGCGTGTCGGTCGTGGTATTGGCAGCGGCCTGGGCAAGACCTGCGGCCGTGGTCACAAAGGCCAGAAGTCACGGGCTGGCGGTTTCCATAAAGTGGGCTTCGAAGGCGGTCAGATGCCTTTGCAACGTCGACTGCCCAAGCGTGGTTTTGTTTCCCTGACCCGTGCGCGCAACGTCGAGGTACGTCTGTCGGAACTGGATAAATTGCCTGTGGATGAAGTAGATCTATTGGCATTGAAGCAAGCGGGCATTGTTCCCGGTGATGCGCTCGCCGCCAAGGTAATCCTCTCCGGTACCATCGGACGCAAGGTCAAGCTGGTCGGTGTTGCCGCTACTCGTGGGGCCAAGGCAGCGATTGAAGCTGCCGGTGGCACCGTGGTGGTGGGCGAGTAAGCCGCGACGGAACAGGGACCATGGCCAGTACAGCAGCCAATACGCTCGGTAACACTGGAAAGTTCGGCGATCTGTGGCGCCGGCTGTGGTTCCTCCTGGGCGCCCTCGTGGTGTATCGCATTGGAGCTCATATTCCGGTTCCCGGAATTGATCCGGTAGGGTTGTCGGAACTGTTTTCCCGGGAAAAAGGCGGCATTCTTGGGATATTCAACCTGTTTTCCGGTGGCGCCCTCTCGCGCTTCACGATTTTCGCGCTGGGCATCATGCCTTATATTTCTGCGTCCATCATCATGCAGTTGATGGCCATTGCCTCTCCGACGCTGGAAGCACTGAAAAAGGAAGGTGAAGCGGGGCGACGCAAGATTACGCAGTACACCCGTTACGGTACGGTTGCATTGGCACTGTTTCAAGCTATGGGCATCGCCATTGCACTGGAATCGCAAGCGGGTCTGGTGACGGATCCGGGCTTCGTTTTTCGCATCACTACCGTAGCAACCTTGGTCACCGGAACAATGTTCCTGATGTGGCTGGGTGAGCAGATAACCGAGCGCGGCCTGGGCAACGGTATTTCCATCATCATTTTTGCCGGTATTGCGGCTGGCTTGCCCAATGCACTTGCCGGGCTGTTTGAACTGGTACGGACGGGTGCCATGCATGCACTGACGTCCTTGTTCATCTGTGCTTTGGTGGTTCTTGTCACGGCTTTTGTTGTCTATGTCGAACGGGGCCAGCGCAAAATTTTGGTTAACTACGCCAAGCGTCAGGTCGGTAACAAAGTGTACGGCGGTCAAAGTTCCCACCTACCGCTGAAGCTGAACATGGCGGGGGTGATTCCTCCTATTTTCGCCTCATCGATCATCTTGTTTCCCGCCACGGTAGCTCAGTGGTTCGGTGCGTCTGAGCAAATGAACTGGTTGAAGGATATCGCCGCCAAGCTCTCGCCGGGACAACCCATTTACGTGATGCTTTATGCTGCTGCCATCGTTTTCTTTTGCTTCTTCTACACAGCACTGGTATTCAATGCCAGGGAAACGGCTGACAACCTCAAAAAGAGCGGCGCTTTTGTGCCTGGTATCCGTCCTGGTGATCAAACTGCACGATATATCGACAAGATATTGATGCGACTAACGATGGTCGGGGCCGTTTACATCACACTGGTATGTCTGCTGCCCGAGTTCCTGATTCTCAAGTGGAATGTCCCGTTCTACTTCGGTGGTACCAGTTTGCTGATCATCGTCGTGGTGACCATGGATTTCATGGCCCAGGTACAAGCCTATGTAATGTCGCATCAATACGAGAGTCTGCTCAAAAAGGCAAACTTCAAGGGCGCTGGGTTCCCGGGTCGATGAGCGTGATATATGGCGAAGGAAGACGTAATCGAAATGCAGGGCGAGGTGGTTGAGAACCTTCCCAATGCAACTTTTAGGGTCAAATTGGAAAATGGTCATGTGGTGCTGGGGCACATTTCCGGAAAGATGCGCATGCATTACATCCGGATACTTCCTGGTGACAAGGTGACCGTTCAATTGACCCCTTACGATCTGACCAAAGGCCGGATCGTTTTCCGTGCCAAGTAAGGTTTTTTTCGGAGAGCAACCATGAAAGTTTTGGCTTCCGTCAAGCGTATCTGTCGTAACTGCAAGATCATTCGGCGCAATCGAGTGGTGCGGGTCATTTGTACAGACCCCCGCCACAAGCAGCGTCAGGGTTGATCAGATAGTGTCGATAAGGTACAATGCTCGGCTTTTCATTTTTCATTCAGCGATAGACAGGTAAAGATATGGCCCGTATCGCCGGCGTAAATATTTCGAACCACCAGCATGCCGAGATCGCACTGACTGCGATCTTTGGTATCGGTCGTCCCCGTGCCCAGAAGATTTGTGACGCGGCGGGCGTTAAACGCTCGACCAAAATCAAGGACCTCACCGATACTGAAATGGATCGGCTGCGAGAGGAAGTGGGTAAGTTCACCGTAGAGGGCGACCTGCGCCGTGAGGTGACGATGAACATCAAGCGGCTGATGGACCTTGGCTGCTATCGCGGTGTTCGCCATCGTCGTGGTCTGCCTTGCCGTGGCCAGCGTACGCGTACCAATGCACGTACCCGCAAGGGTCCGCGCAAGTCGATCGCCGGCAAGAAATAATCGGGACTATTCAATATGGCAAAGACCGCAACCAAAGTACGAAAGAAGGTCAAGAAGAATATTGCCGAGGGTATTGCCCACGTGCATGCTTCCTTCAATAACACCATCATCACCATCACCGATCGTCAGGGTAACGCGTTGTCCTGGGCGACCTCGGGAGGTGCTGGCTTCAAGGGCTCCCGCAAGAGCACCCCGTTTGCAGCCCAGGTTGCCGCCGAGGCTGCTGGCAAGGCGGCCCAGGAGTGCGGTGTCAAGAACCTCGAGGTTCGCATCAAGGGTCCCGGCCCTGGGCGCGAGTCCGCTGTTCGCGCCCTGAATGCGCTGGGGATGAAAATCACCAGTATTGCAGACATCACGCCGGTGCCCCATAACGGCTGCCGTCCGCCGAAGCGCCGGCGCATCTAAGCGCAAACGATAACAAGGAGTCCGCCAAGTGGCCCGTAATCTCGACGCAAAGTGCCGCCAATGCCGCCGTGAGGGAGAGAAACTCTTCCTCAAGGGCGAGAAGTGTTTCACCGACAAGTGCTCTATCGAGCGCCGTGCCTATGCGCCTGGTCAGCATGGCCAGAAGTCAGGGCAGCGCCTGTCTGGCTATGGTCAGCAGCTGCGCGAAAAACAAAAGATTCGCCGTATCTACGGCATCCTGGAGCGTCAGTTCCGCAAGACCTTCGCCGAGGCCGAGCGCCGCAAGGGCCAGACGGGTGAAAACCTGCTTCAGTTGCTGGAAAGCCGTCTTGATGCGGTGGCTTACCGCATGGGTTTTGGCGCTTCCCGTGCCGAGGCGCGGCAAGTCGTTCGCCATAACGGTGTGCTGGTGAATGGCCAGCGCGTGAATATCCCTTCCTACAACGTGCGTCCCGGCGATGTGGTGCAACTGGCTGATCATTCGAAGGCGCAACTGCGCTCCAAGGGTGCGCTGGAGGCTGCGGAGTCTCGTGGTTTCCCTGAGTGGCTGGAGGTGAATGTCAAGGAAGCAAAGGGCGTATTCAAGTCCTATCCTGCCCGTGATGAGTTGCCGCCCTCCATCAACGAGGGCTTGGTCGTCGAACTGTACTCACGCTAATCCACGAGCATCGCGCCTGGCTACCCTTGGGTGCCAGGCGCTTATCTATCTGAAGGAACGCAGATGCAAAGCAACGCTCTTCTGAAGCCTCGCATCATTGATGTCCAGACATTGTCGCCCGTCCATGCCCGCGTGGTGATGGAACCGTTCGAGCGGGGGTATGGCCACACGCTGGGGAATGCGTTGCGCCGCATTCTTTTGTCTTCCCTGCCTGGCGCTGCCCCGACCGAAGTGGCCATTGAGGGCGTGCTGCACGAGTACTCCACCCTGGAGGGCGTGCGCGAGGACGTGGTCGACATCCTGCTCAACATGAAGGGCGTGGTGCTCAAGCTGCACAATCGGAGCGAGGCGACACTGAACCTGTCCAAAATGGGTGAAGGGGTTGTAACCGCCGCCGATATCGAGACCAGTCACGATGTGGAAATCATCAATCCGGATCATGTGATCGCACACGTGGCGCCCGGTGGCAAGCTCGACATGCAGATCAAGGTTGAAACCGGTCGCGGCTATGAGCCGGCCAATGTTCGTCCCTCTGCTAAGGAGGAAGGCAAGATCATCGGTCGGATTCTGCTCGATGCCTCTTTCAGTCCGGTGCGGCGTGTCAGCTACCAAGTGGAGTCGGCCCGGGTTGAGCAGCGTACTGACCTGGACAAGCTGATCATTGATCTGGAGACCAATGGCGCGGTGGACCCGGAAGAGTCCATTCGCTATGCCGCCCGTATCCTGATGGATCAATTGTCGGTGTTTGCCGATCTGGAAAACACTGCTGTGGCTGCGGTTGAGCAGAAACAGATTCCCGTGGCGCCCGAACTGCTGCGTCCAGTAGACGACTTGGAACTCACGGTCCGCTCGGCGAACTGTCTGAAGGCCGAGAATATCTACTACATCGGCGATCTGATTCAGCGTACCGAAACCGAACTGCTGAAGACCCCGAACCTTGGCCGCAAGTCACTCAACGAGATCAAGGAAGTGTTGGCCTCCCGTGGCCTCACGCTGGGTATGAAGTTGGAAAACTGGCCCCCTGCCGGGCTTGAAAAGCTGGGCTGAACAAGCCTTTATTACAATTCTCTAATAACGATTAACCGGCTACTTGCTTGCTGCGGTAGTCGCAGAATATAGAGGAATCATCATGCGTCATGGTAACGGACTTCGCAAACTCAACCGGACCTCGGCTCATCGCCAGGCCATGCTGCGCAATATGGCGGTCTCCCTGCTTCGGCATGAGGCGATCAAGACCACATTGCCCAAGGCCAAGGAACTGCGCCGTGTGGTCGAGCCCCTGATCACCCTGGGCAAGAAACCCAGCCTAGCCAATCGCCGTCTCGCGTTCGATCGCCTGCGCGATCGGGAAGTCGTGGTCAAGATTTTCGACGTACTGGGCCCCCGCTTCGCTACCCGCAATGGCGGCTATCTGCGCATCCTGAAAATGGGCTTCCGTGTTGGCGACAATGCGCCCATGGCCTATGTGGAGCTGCTGGATCGCCCTGAGATTGCTGAGTCCGCTGAGGCGGCCTGAGCTTCGAATTCAGCGACACTAGCAGATGTTGTGTGCAAAAAGCCGGCAAAGCCGGCTTTTTGCTTTTTGGCTGTAAGTGCTCAATAAACCCAATCCTTGAGTGGGTGCTGGGAATGTCACGCGATGGAGCCAAGCTCGACCAGGCAGAGGCGAATGGTGTTCCCGCAGAAATGGTTGTCTATGGGCCCAGCGTCGTTCTCGACATACCATTGGGCCGGTAATCCCCCGTGCAATAAAGTGAGGGGATTACCGGTCGCTAGGTAATGCAGGGTCTTGTCGCGCAGACTGCCTGGCATCACGCTGTGCAGATGTTCGAGCAATATTTGCTTGATCCTGGCCAGGATAGGCTTACTCGGAGAGTAGGTCAGTGTCCACGTAGATGCACGTGGACGCAATCATTACAATTTGTCCCCCTCAACGCCAGACAGTATTAATTGATCGCTTACTTTTGACTCAGTCGCCGCTGGACAGGAAGGCGTTGTCCACCCGCAGTTCGGCGCCGTTGACGAACTGTGACTCGTCGGATGCTAGGAACAGCACCACATTGGCGATGTTGATCGGGTCCGTCGAGCGCGGCATGTCGGGATTGCGGCTGGTCACCTGGGACAGCAGGTCCATGTGATTCACCATCGCGGCGACCATCGGCGTGTTGATGCCGTCGGGGTGGACGGTGTTGCTGCGGATGTTGTAGCCCTTGGTCTTGCAATAGGCGGCGACGCTGCGGCTCAAGCCCACCACCGCGTGCTTGCTGGCGCAATAGGCGGGGAACATGGCCATGCCGGCCAGTCCGGCGAGGGAGGACATGTTGACGATGGAGCCGCCGCCGGTCTTTTTCATTTCCCGCACCGCGTGCTTGCAGCCGAGGAAATAGCCTTCCACATTCACCGTCTGGATCTTGCGCCAGAGTTCGAGGGAGGTGTCCTCCAGGGCGGAAGGCATCAGGATGCCGGCGTTGTTGACTAGCACGTCCAGGCGGCCGAAATGCTCCACGGTGGCGGCCATCACCCGCTGCCAGTCATCCTCGCGGGTGATGTCGTGGCGCAGGAACAGGGCGTTGTCGCCGATCTCCCCGGCCAGGGCTCGGCCGTCCTCCTCGTTGACGTCGGTAATCACCACCCGGGCGCCTTCCCCGGCGAAGAGCAGCGCATCCTCGCGCCCCACGCCGCTGGCGCCGCCGGTGATGAGGGTCACTTTGCCGGCGAGACGCCCCTTCTTCTCCTGACTCATCGAGTCCCTCCTCCTTGAATTGACTTTATTGACTGCCTAGGCAGATTTTTGGCGGGGCGATTCTATCCCAGCCGGCGCGGGTCCAGGGGCGGCCGTCTATTCCACCACCGCCGCCGAGAACTCGGTCGGATTGCCCAGGGCGCGGCGGTAGGAGGGCGGCTGGCGGCCTTCCAGATCGGTGACGCCGTAGCGCTTGCCCAGTTCCGCCGCGACCTGGATCGCGCCGGAGAGGGACTGGCGCTCCGGATCGTTGTAGAGCGCGGCGATGACGCGACCGGGAAACTCGGGGGACTCGGCAACCTTGAAGGCGGCGCCGTACTTTTCCGGTTCCGCCGCGCAGACGTTGTTGGTGCGCTCGGTCTTTACCAGGCCCAGCCAGAGGGAAATCGTCGTCACGCCGAAAGGCTTGAAGTCGTGGGCCATGTCGTGGGCCATCTTGTCGGTGCCGGCTTTGCCAGCACCGTAGGCCGGGCCGTGCATGTAGCAGGTGCCGCCGAAGGAGGAGGTGAATACCACCAGGCCCTGGCTTTCGACCAGCAGCGGCGCGGCGCTCCAGGTGGCGACATAGTTGGAGCGCAGACCAACGTCGAGTAGCGACAATTCCCTCAGGGACTTCTGCCAGAACGGCTTGACCAGAGTCAGTTCGTCGGGGAGGGCGATGGCGTTGTTGACCAGTACGTCGAGACGTCCGGCTTCGTTCTTGACCCGTGCGAAGAGGGCCGCGACGGCCGCCTCGTCGCCGTGGTCGCAATAGACGGCGATGCCCTTGCCGCCGCGCGCGGTGATCTCCGCCGCGGTGACGTCCACCGTGCCGCCCAGGGGGGAGTCGCCGGGTTGGCTGCTGCGCCCCGTGACATATACCGTCGCTCCCAGACTGCCCAGGGCCAGGGCGATGCCCTTGCCGACGCCGCGCGAGGCGCCGGTGACGACACAGATTTTTCCTTGCATGCTTCGATCTCCCTCCGGGTATTTAACGCGCCACCGCCGGCTACCCTGCCGACGGTGGCAAAGGGGCGAATGATCTCATGGCCGGCCGGGTCGGCGTTGACAGCCCTCCCCGCTGCATCCATGCTCTCGTTCATCTCTTTTTGTTTCTGTCTGACCATGAAACCCATCGACCACGGTCGCCTCGACCGCCTGGTGCTGGAGGCGCGCCAGGCCCGGGAGGCCCGGGAGCAGGATTACCGGGCCCGAGCCCTGAAAATCTACCCCTGGATCTGCGGCCGCTGCGCACGGGAATTCACCGCTGCCAACCTGCGGGAACTGACGGTCCATCACCGGGACCATAACCACGACAACAACCCTCCCGATGGCAGCAACTGGGAGCTGCTCTGCCTTTACTGCCACGACAACGAGCATCAGCGGCAACTGGAGGCCGCCCAGGGAGGCAAGGGCAAGGATGGTCGCGGTGATCCTGCGACCCATACGCCTTTTGCCAATCTGAAGGCGTTGCTGAAACGAGACCAGACGACGTGATGAAGAGGGCTTTATCGACTGGCCGGCTACTGGCAGGCGTCCAGCCGGAGGGGGCGGCGGGAGAACGCTTCGACGACCTGTTAAGGCAGCCGGGGCTGCGCATTGAGCGCATCGTCTCCACCGGCCAGGTCAGCCCCCCCGACTTCTGGTACGACCAGTCAGAGGGGGAATGGGTGCTGCTGGTGGCGGGGCAGGCACGACTGCTGATCGAAGGGGAAGGCAGCCCCCGTTTTTTGAAGGCGGGAGACTGGATCGATTTGCCACCCCATTGTCGCCATCGGGTCGAATGGACCGACCCGGAATGCCAGACCATCTGGCTGGCGGTGTATTACGCGCCACCTGTCGGCGGAGACTAGGGATTTATTCTTCCGGCTCAGCCCACAGGTCGGGCTGGTCGGCGCCGTGCTCCCGCACCAGGCGCAACAGCAGGGTCTTGAGGGCGAATGTATCCACCTCGCCCAGGACGTTCAGAACATCGGCTTCCCTGGCCTTGGAGGCCGCCATTAAGTGCAGGGTGACATCCCATCCCTTGTCGGTGAGGTGATAGCGTGGCGGGGTGCCTTCCTTCCGTGCAATCAGTCCCATGTCGCCCATGTCCGCCAACAGCGCAGCAGCGGCATTGGCGCTCTGCCCCATCAAACTCATGGCTTCCTGGGGTGTCATGGCATGGCGCAGGGTCAGCAGACAGAGCAGGGAATAGCCCTCGTCGGTCAGGCCCAGGGCATGCACCTGTTGGCGCACCGGTCGGTAGAACTGCTGGTTGGCCCGACTCAGCAGATAGCCCAGGTGGTCTTCGCTGAAAGTGCCGGCCATGCGGGCGCTGCGGGGTTTGCCCAGCCCTCCCTTGCGGGCCGAGAGGGCGTACTGGCCGGCATGATAGATCAGTGGCGCCCGTTCAGTACTGTCGAACTCCAGCACCTCGCCGACGAAGATCAGGTGATCGCCGCCATCATGGCGAAAGGAAGTGCGACATTGGAAGCGGGCGGCGCAGCCGGACAACAGGGGTAGGTTGGCAATACCCGACTCCAGCGCCAGATGGGCGAACTTGTCGCCGCCGCTACGGGCGAAGCGCGTCGATAGGGTCTCCTGGTCGGCGGCCAGCACATGGACGGCGAAATACTCCGCCTGCTCGAAGACCGGCATGCTCTTGGCGGACCGGGACAGACTCCACAACACCATGGGCGGCTCCAGGGAAACCGAATTGAAGCTGTTGGCCGTGAGGCCCACCGCTGTGCCATCGGCCGCGCGGGTGGTGATGACGGTGACGCCGGTGGCAAAACTGCCCAGGGCGGTGCGAAAGCTGCGAGCGTCAATGGCAGGGCGGGACATGGATGCTCCGGGAGCAGGTGCTCAGAGCCTGCGAATCTTTTCCACCAGGGACGTGGTGGAGCGCTGATGAATGAAGGGTATCGAATGCACCTGGCCGCCCCAGGCCATGATCTCCTGGTAGCCGACGATCTTGTCCACGGGCCAGTCGCCGCCCTTGACCAGAATATCCGGTCGGCACTCCAGGATGCGCGCCAGGGGGGTGTCCTCGTCGAACCAGGTGACCAGGGACACGCACTCCAGGGAGGCCATTACCGCCATGCGATCCTGCAAGGTGTTGATGGGCCGGTCCTCGCCCTTACCCAGGCGTTTGACGGAAGCATCGGTATTCAGCGCCACCACCATGGCGGCACCCAGCGCACGGGCCTGTGCCAGGTAGGTGACATGGCCCCGGTGCAGGATATCGAAACAGCCATTGGTGAATACCAGGGGCCGATTCAGCCGGGTCAGGTTTTCAGCCAGGGCTTCCGGGGGGCAGCATTTGGCCTCGAAGGCCGGTGTCGGATAGCGCATGGGGCCGGTTGTCATTTGACGGTTGACGAGCGGACCGGGGCACCCTGGCCCTGGCTGGCCTGGTTGTCCAGGCGACGGGCCTCCTCATCGGAGATGACTTCCATTACACGTATCACTTTCAGTACGCCCCCCGTGGTCCGGGCAATCTCCACGGCATCGTTGGACTCCTGGCGGGTAACCAGGCCCATCAGATAGACCGCCCCGGCCTCGGTCACCACCTTGACGTTATTGGCGGCGAACTTGCTGGCATCGACGAACCGCCCCTTCACCTTGGAGGTGATGAAGCTGTCGTTGCTGCGGGAGCCCAGGGAACTGGGGCCAGCAATCTGCAATTCGTTGGCGACGGATTTCACGTTGGGAACGGTGGCGGCGATCTTGTCGATGTCGGCCTTGATCCCGGCGTCCGGGGCCTCGCCGGTCAGCAAAAGGGAATGATTGAAACTGGTGGCGTTGACGTGGACCCGGTCCCCGTACTTTTCGTTGATGCGTGCCACGACTCTCAGTTCTATGGCTTCGTCGGCAACATAGACCTCCGAGGGGCGGCGGTCGGCGAGCATCAGGGCAGTGGCGCCCATGCCCACGGCGGCGGCACCGAAGCAGCCGGCCAGCAGAGGTGTCAGGGTGACCAGCAGAGTCCAGGTGGCGAGGGTCTTGTCGAATCTCATGGGGCGTCTCCGAAAAGCAGTTGATCGATGCCGTCGCACAGGCAGTGCAGGGTCAGCAGATGGACTTCCTGGATGCGGGCGGTCTTGTCGGCGGGCACGCAGAGGTGTACGTCGCATGGGGCCAGCAGGTCCGCCATCTTGCCCCCCTTCTTGCCAGTGAGGGCTACCACGGCGATACCCTTTTCATGGGCCACCCGGATGGCCTCGATCACGTTGGCCGAATTGCCACTGGTTGAAATGGCCAGCAACACGTCGCCCCGGCGGCCCAGGGCTTGGACCTGCTTGGAGAAGACTTCCTCGTAGCGGTAGTCGTTGGCGATGGAAGTGAGGGTGGAGGTGTCGGTGCTGAGGGCGATGGCTGCCAGGGGGGGGCGTTCCCGTTCGAAACGGTTAATCAGTTCAGCCGAGAAGTGCTGGGAGTCGCCGGCGGAACCGCCGTTGCCGCAAGCCATGATCTTGCCCTCAGACTTGAGGCAGGCCACCATTACATCCACGGCCCGGGCGATGGGGCCGGTCATGGCGTCTACCGCCGCCTGCTTGGCGGCAATGCTGGCCTGGAACTGGCCGCGGATGCGTTGCTCGATGCTCATGGGGCTACCTTGTGTTGGGATCGGGCCATTTTAGCCGCTGATCCCGGCATGGACCCACGAATAAGTCCCTCAAAGCGTCACATATACCTCGATCAGCACCCGCTGCCAGGGGTTGCGGTGCTGGCGCAGGCGGGCGATGCGGGCCTCCACCTGGCCGCCCCGGTCCATTTCCGCCGCCACGGCCTGGTTTTCCTTGCGGGGCAGGTAACCCAGCTTATCGCCCCGCCATTCCACCCGCACCGCCCGGGGGTCATGGGGATTGTCCGGCTCCCGTATCAGGTCCAGCCGGTCCCCGGGGCGCATTTCCTCCCAGTGGGCAGTGCCGGCGTAATACTGGAAACCTGCCAGGGGCGAGCTTTGCACCAGCAGTCGGATACTTTCGGCCGCAGTCGCCATGGATAGCAGGCAGAGCGTGGAGAGGAGGCTAATCCGTGCGAAACGCATCGCGTATCCACTCGATCCGGTCGCCATCGAGGCCATCCAGCAGCACGCAATCGAAACGGCAGGCCTGTTCGCCGTGGCCTTGCAGGTAATGGGCAGCCGCCAGTACCAGTCGACGTTGCTTGGCAGGCGTGATGCTCGCGCCTGCGCCGCCGAAGTCGGAGCGGCTGCGCAGGCGCACCTCGATGAACAGCAGCACCTGGCCTTCCCGTCCGATCAGGTCTATCTCCCCGCCCTTGATGCGGTAGTTGCGCGCCAGAATTTTCACACCCCGGCGGGCCAGGTGGATGGCTGCCAGGACTTCGGCGGCGGCACCTCGGGCCGGGGCCGACTTGCGTGGGCTGTCGGCCCACCGGACAATGCGTTCCATGAACGACATGACGAATAGCGCTAATAGGACACCAGCATTGTATGTGGTGGCGACGCCTCTGGGCAATCTGGGCGACATCACCCTGCGTGCCCTTGAGATACTGAGGACGGTGGATGTGGTGGCCTGTGAGGACACCCGCCATGCCCGGCGTCTACTGGATCACCATGGCATCAAGGCGACGACGATGGCGGTGCATCAGCACAATGAGCGGGAGGCCGGTGCCAAGTTGGTGGAGCGGCTGCGCCAGGGCCAGTCCGTGGCCCTGATTTCCGACGCTGGCACCCCGGCCGTCTCCGATCCCGGCGCCCGGGCCGTGGCGGCGGTGCAGGCAGCGGGGTTCCCGGTGGTGCCCCTGCCCGGGCCCAACGCGGCCATCACGGCCTTGTCCGCCTCGGGGCTGATGGACGAACGCTTCCTTTTCGTTGGTTTCCTGCCCGCCAAGTCCGCCGCCCGGCAGGCCGAGATTGCGGCCCTGGCCGGCATTCCTGCCGCCCTGGTGTTCTACGAGGCGCCCCACCGGGTGACGGAGTGCGTGGCCGATCTGGCAGCTCTGCTGGAACCAAGCCGGGAACTGGTGGTGGCCCGGGAACTGACCAAGCTTTTCGAGCAGATCGTGCGCCTGCCCCTGAAGGAGGCCGTTGTCTGGTTTGCCGCCGACGACAACCGCCAGCGGGGGGAGTTTGTGCTGATCGTCTCCGCTCCACCGCCCCGGGAGGGCCTCGACCCGGGGACGGAGCGGATCTTGAAGCTGCTGCTGGACGATCTGCCGGTGAAACAGGCGGCCCGGCTGGCAGCGGAAATTACCGGCGCGGCGAAGAATGCCCTTTATCAGCGGGCACTGGAGATCAAGGATTTATAATTTCGGCCTATGGAAACCCTGACCCTGACCCGCCCGGACGACTGGCATCTGCATTTGCGCGATGGCGCGATCCTGAAGGCGGTACTGCCTGACACGGCCCGCCGCTTCGCTCGTGCCATCGTCATGCCCAACCTGAAGCCGCCGGTCACCACGGTGGCCCAGGCCGCCGCTTATCGGGAGCGCATCCTCGCCGCCGTGCCGACGGGCATGGCTTTCGAGCCCCTGATGACCCTGTACCTGACGGACAACACGCCGCCGGCCGAGATCGACGCCGCCCGGGATTGTGGCTTCGTTCATGGGGTGAAGCTCTATCCTGCCGGCGCCACCACCAATTCCGATGCCGGTGTCACCGATTTGCTGAAATGCGCTGCTACCCTGGCCCGCATGGAGGCCCTGGGTCTGCCCCTGCTGATCCATGGCGAGGTCACCGACCCGGCGGTGGATGTCTTCGACCGGGAGGCGGTATTCATCGATACGGTGCTGTCGCCACTGCTGAAGGACTTTCCGGCCCTCAAGGTAGTGCTGGAACACATCACCACCAGAGAAGGCGTGCAGTTTGTTGCAACGGCGGGGCGCAACGTGGCGGCGACCATCACCGCCCACCATCTGCTGCTCAACCGCAACGCCATCTTTGTCGGGGGCATCCGCCCCCACCACTACTGCCTGCCCATTCTCAAGCGGGAGACCCACCGCCAGGCCCTGGTGGCGGCGGCTGTCTCCGGCAATCCGAAATTCTTCCTCGGCACCGACTCCGCCCCCCATGCCAGGAGTACCAAGGAGGCCGCCTGCGGCTGCGCCGGCTGCTATACAGCCCATGCCGGCATCGAACTCTATGCCGAGGCCTTCGAGGCGGCGGGTGCCCTGGACCGGCTGGAAGCTTTCGCCAGCTTCCATGGGCCCGATTTCTACGGCCTGCCCCGCAATGCCGAGCGCATTACTCTGGCGCGATGGTCCTGGCCGGTGCCGGCCAGTCAGACCATGCTGGCGGAAGATCCCTTGGTGCCCCTGCGGGCCGGCGAGGCAGTGGCCTGGAGGCTTGATCTGACGGAATGAAAACCATGGTGCGCTATATCCTGCCCTGTCTGCTGGCCTTGGTATTGGCCGGCTGCGATGCCGATTCGGCCTCTTATATGATCAATGGCAATCGGGATCACTCCCTGTCCCTGTTGCGGGACAAGCCCTGGCCCTGGAGCGACTGGGAGCTGTCGATGGTGGTGACCCGGCAGCCCGAATGCATGCGGCGCCATCGGCTGAAGGACGCGCCGGACGATGCTGGCTTCAAGCTGGAGGTTTATCAGTCCCTGGAAGGGGGCTACATCCTGCGCCAGGGCAAGCGCTGGTATGTGACGGAGACCGGCAAGTGTCAGTTGCAGGTCTTCAAGGAGCCGCCGAGGGAACCAGGCACCCTGATCGGCAGCTTCGATGACAAGGGTGGTGGACTGAAATTCAAGGCGGCCATTAATAAATCGACGCCCTAGATAGATGTGGCGGGCCCGCAATGGGTCTGCCGAGGCAGTATTTTGCGGAGTTTTTCATGCAGTTGAATCCGGCCCAACAGGCTTATCATGAACTTGCCTTGTCCCTGTGCGAGACCCTGGAACATCTGCGCCGGCTAAACGCCAACGCCAAGGATATTCGGGCGCTGACTGCGCTCACCGTTGACCTGAACAAGGCCATGGCGGGTTTCCGCAGCGATGCCCCGGTATTGCCGGTCTATCAGCCGCGAGATCTGAGCGGAGGCATCGAATGGATGATGCCCTACAGTCCGGTCAGCGGTCCCTGCAATCCCGTGGCGCCTCGTTTGCATTTTCATCGTCAGGAAAACAGGTTGGTGGCCGATGTCTGCTTTGGCGTCCTGCATGAGGGGCCTCCTGGGACCGTTCATGGTGGAGTGCTGGCGGCGGTCTATGACCAGTTGTTTGCCAATGCCAATCTGATCAACAAGACGGGTGGCTATACGGCCTCCCTCACCATCGACTTCCGCCGTCCCACCCTGTTGGGCGCGGCCCTGCGCTTTTGCTGCTGGATCGAACGCACGGAGGGGCGCAAAGTCTGGGTGCATGGAGAGTGTGTGGACGGTCTTGGTGAAGTGCTGACCACGGCCCGGGCGATATTTATCCACGTTGACTCGATCAAGGTTGAGGCGCCGGAGTTCGATATCTGACGGCCGTGCCCGTGGTCCAGCGTAGAATAGACGCCGGGAAGTTCGCTAGGCAGCCGCTGTGAGCACAAGTTCATGGAGGAAAGTCCGGGCCCCATAGAGCAGGATGCCGGCTAACGGCCGGGCGCAGCAAGCCTCGCAAGAGGCCCAAGGCGACGAACAGGGCAACAGAAAACATACCGCCGATGGCTCCGCAAGGAGATCAGGTAAGGGCGAACCGGTGGGGTAAGAGCCCACCGCGGACGTGGCGACACGGACGGCACGGTAACCTCCATCCGGGGCAAGGCCAAATAGGGGGGCGATAGCGTTGCTCGCGCTGCTCCCGGGTAGGCTGCTAGAGCCTGCCGGTAACGGCAGGCCCAGAGGAATGGCTGCCCACGACAGAACCCGGCTTATCGGCGAACTTCCCACCTTCGCCAGCTTTCCCAAGGAGCGCCCGCACCATGAACGAGCCAGACGCGATGTTCCCGGTGGCCGCTGGAGCTCCACCTCTTCCTATCAGTTTTTGGGAAGCCTTCCGCTTCTGGCTCAAACTCGGTTTCATCAGTTTCGGCGGGCCGGCCGGGCAGATTGCCATCATGCACCGGGAGCTGGTGGAGCGGCGGCGCTGGATCTCGGAGCGACGCTTTCTTCATGCCCTCAACTACTGCATGGTGCTGCCCGGCCCCGAGGCCCAGCAACTGGCTACCTACATCGGCTGGCTGATGCATCGCAGTTGGGGCGGCATTGTTGCCGGAGCGCTGTTCGTGCTGCCCTCCCTGTTCATCCTGATTGCGCTGTCCTGGGTCTACATCGCCTTCGGCGAGACGACGCTGGTGGCCGGGTTGTTCTACGGAATCAAGCCCGCCGTGACGGCCATTGTGGTCCAGGCAGCCCACCGCATCGGCTCCCGAGCCTTGAAGAGCCGTGCGCTGTGGGTCGTGGCGGCAGCCTCCTTCGTCGCCATTTTCGCCCTCGACGCGCCCTTCCCGGCTATCGTTGCGGCAGCGGCCCTGATCGGTTACGTCGGCGGGCGGATCGCCCCGGATCAGTTCAAGGCCGGTGGCGGCCATGGCAAGGCCGATAAGTCCTTCGGTCGCGCCCTCATCGACGACGATACGCCGACGCCGGCCCACGCCCGGTTTCAATGGCGACGTGTGGCGGAGGTCGCCGTCATCGGCGGGCTGCTGTGGCTGGTGCCCATGGAGCTGCTGACCGTCGTCTACGGCTGGGGCCATACGCTGACGCAGATGGGCTGGTTCTTCACCAAGGCGGCCCTGCTGACCTTTGGCGGCGCCTACGCGGTATTGCCCTATGTCTACCAGGGTGCCGTCGGGCACTATGGCTGGCTGACGCCGACCCAGATGATTGACGGCCTGGCCCTGGGCGAAACCACGCCGGGGCCGCTGATCATGGTGGTGGCTTTCGTCGGTTTCGTCGGTGCTTACGTCAAGTCGGTGTTCGGGCCGGACAACCTGTTTCTGGCCGGTGCGATGGCGGCCAGCCTGGTGACCTGGTTTACTTTTCTGCCGTCCTTCGTCTTCATCCTGCTGGGCGGGCCCCTGGTCGAGACCACCCATAACGATCTCAAATTCACGGCTCCCCTCACCGCCATTACTGCCTCGGTGGTGGGCGTGATCCTCAACCTGGCGCTGTTCTTCGGCTATCACGTGCTCTGGCCCAGGGGCTTCGGCGGCGGTTTTGATGGGGTGTCGGCCTTGATCGCGCTGATCGCCGCTGTTGCGCTGTTTCACTTCCAGCGCAATGTCATTCACGTCATCGTCGCCTGCGCGATCATCGGCTTGATCTTGAATGCCGTGATGGCATGAGCTGAGTTTCGGGCGCCGCACAAGGCGTCGCCAAGGGCTCCAGCGTAATGGAGGGGGCGGTCCACGGGTTATGAAGTGATGTCTTCCCGTGGCCATTGCTTACCGCCAATTTCTCAGGTTTTACTTTCGATTTCTGTTTATATCTATTGATTTTATTGAAATATTAATTCTCCTGTTTTGTCGCGCCGCCACGCATAAGTCCTTGTTGCGCCAGAAAAAACTCCTTATTCCTCTTGACCGTGGCGATTCTTGTCTCTAAAGTGGTGAAAAGTGGGTGAAGGTGGGGAATCATGTGATTTTCCTTCTTCAACTGGAGGGGCGATGTTCCAAGGGGCGATAGCGCTGAGTCTTGATGCGAAGGGACGCATGGCGGTCCCGGCGCGGCATCGTGACGCCCTGGCCGCAGAGGGCGGTCGTCTGGTGCTGACCGCCCATCCCCATCGCTGCCTGCTGCTTTACCCGGAGCCCGCCTGGGCTCCCATTCGCGACCGCATCCTGGCTGCGCCCAGCTTCGATCCCCGATCCGCCGCACTGAAGCGCGTCTTGGTGGGCAATGCCCGGGACGAGCAACTGGATGGCGCCGGTCGTCTGTTGATCGCCCCCGAGTTGCGCAGTCATGCCGCCCTGGAAAAGCAGATCTGGATGGTGGGCATGGGCACCCATTTTGAAATCTGGAGCGACGCTGACTGGCAGGGCCTGCCGGAACTGGCTGCCGCAGCCCTGGCGGGTGGCGAGTCGCCGCCGGGTTTCGAGGGTATTTCCTTGTGAGTGGCGGCCACGTCAGCGTGTTGCTGGCGGAGGCAGTGGAGGCACTGGCGCTCAAGCCCGACGGTGTTTATCTGGATGCTACCTTCGGTCGCGGTGGTCATAGTCGGGAGATTCTGGCCCGCCTGGGGCAGACCGGCCGTCTGGTCTCCCTGGATCGGGATCCGATGGCCATCTCGGCCGGGCAGGACATCGACGATCCGCGCCTGAGTCTGGTTCATGCATGGTTCGGCGATATGGGGCAGGTACTGGACGAGTTGGGTATCGCCCAGGTGGATGGTGTGTTGCTGGATCTGGGGGTTTCCAGCCCCCAGTTGGATGACGGTAATCGGGGGTTCAGTTTCCGGTTCGATGCGCCGCTGGATATGCGCATGGATACGACCCGGGGGGAGACCGCGGCGGAATGGCTGGCGCGGGCGGATCAACGGGAAATAGAGGAGGTGCTGAGAGACTATGGCGAAGAACGGTTTGCTCATGCGATTGCAAAGGCGCTTGTTGCTGCTCGGATCGAAGGCGGTATTACAAGCACCGGACAACTTGCCGCGCTCGTGGAAAAAGCCGTGCGCACGCGGGAACCGGGTCAGCATCCGGCGACGCGCAGCTTTCAGGCTTTACGGATTTTCATCAATCGCGAGCTTGAGGAATTGTCGCTAAGCCTGCCTCAGGCCATGAAGCGACTGAAGCCGGGGGGGCGGCTGGTGGTGATCAGCTTTCACTCCCTGGAGGATCGCATCGTCAAGCATTTCCTGCGGGACGAAGCGCGGCCTCCCCAGCCTCCCAAGGGCGTGCCGGTGCGGGCGGCCGACTTGCCGCCGCCTCGGCTGCGTCTGGTGGGCAAGCCGGTCCATGCTGGCGATGCCGAGCTGAAAGCCAATCCCAGGGCCCGCAGCGCGGTGATGCGGGTGGGGGAAAAGCTGTGATCTGCCCATGGTCAGGCTGAACGTCATTCTTCTCGCCATTGCGGTAGCCGCTGCCCTGTTTGCTGTGGACGCCAACCACCGGGCCCGCAAGCTGTTCATCGAACTGGAGCGAGAACAGGTCCGGATGCGCAATCTGGAAGTGGAATGGGGTCAGCTGCAACTGGAGCAGAGCACCTGGGCCAACCATGCCCGCATCGAACGCATCGCCCGGGACAAGTTGCAGATGAAGACCCCGGCGCCCAATCAGGTGGTGGTCCTGGAGGGGAGGGGGGCATGAAGTTCTCCCACAGCCCAGTCCTCTCCCTGGCGGTGCCGCCTTGGCGCGCCCGCCTGATGATCTGGTTGCTGCTGGCGGGTTTCCTGACGCTGGTGGGGCGTGCCCTGTACCTGCAGGGTATCAATAACGAGTTTCTCAAGGGCAAGGGTGAGGCGCGCTACGAACGTACCCTGTCCATCTCGGCCACTCGGGGGCGCATTCTGGACCGCCACGGTGACGTGCTGGCGATTTCCACGCCGGTCAAGTCCATCTGGGCCATTCCCGAGGATGCCCGCCTGCAACCCGCCGATGCCCGCACCCTGGCCCAGTTACTGGAAATGGACCTGCGGGAGCTGAATCGTCGCCTGGCCTCGGACAAGGATTTCGTCTTCATCAAGCGTCAGGTCTCACCGGAGGTGGCGGATCGGGTGGCAGCCCTGAAGCTGCCGGGCATCCACGAGCAGCAGGAATATCGGCGCTACTACCCGGTGGCGGAAGTCACGGCCCATGTGCTGGGTTTCACCGGTGTCGAGGATGCGGGCCAGGAAGGCGTGGAGCTGGCCTTCAATGACATGTTGGCGGGCAAGCCTGGCAGCCGCCGGGTGATCAAGGACCGGCGCGGCAATATCGTCGAGGACGTGGAGTCCATCCGCGCGCCCCAGGAGGGCAAGGATGTGTTGCTGGCCCTGGACGACAAGATTCAGTACTTGGCCTATTCCAGCCTGAAGCAGGCCATCGAGCAGTATCGCGCCCGGGCTGGGGGCATCGTGGTGCTGGACGCCAAGACCGGTGAAGTGCTGGCGCTGGCCAACCTGCCGGCCTACAACCCCAACAACCGGGAACGCCTGGCGGGGGCTCAATTGCGCAACCGGGCCTTTACCGACACCTTCGAACCCGGCTCCACCATGAAGCCCTTCACCGCAGCCCTGGCTCTGGAGAAAGGTAAATACCGTTATGACACGGCAATCCAGACCGCGCCGGGGCGCCTGGTGGTGGGGAATGCCACCATCCATGACGCTCACGTCCATGGGGTCCTGACCGTGGCCCAGGTGATCCAGAAATCCTCCAACGTGGGTTCGGCCAAGATGGCCCTGTCGATGCCTGCGGAGACCATGTGGGATATGTTCGACAGTCTGGGTTTCGGCACGCCCCTGAAACTGGGCTTTCCCGGCGAAGTGGGCGGTCGCCTGCGGCCCTGGAAGAAATGGCAGCCCATCGAACAGGCCACCATGGCCTATGGCCACGGCATTTCCGTGACACTGATACAACTGGCCCGAGCCTATACGGCCTTTGCCCGGGATGGTGACCTGATTCCTCTCTCCCTGACCCGGATGGACGCGCCGCCTCCCCAGGGCAAGGCGGTATTCTCGGCTCAGACCGCACGGGAAGTGCGCTCCATGCTGGAACTGGTGGTGCTGCCCGGCGGCACGGCACAAAAGGCCCGGGTGCCCGGTTATCGGGTAGCGGGCAAGACCGGCACCGCCCACAAGCTGGACGGAGGTGCCTACGCCAACAAGTACGTGGCCTCCTTCGTCGGTTTTGCTCCGGCCTCGGATCCGCGGCTGGTGATTGCGGTGATGATCGACGAGCCCTCCAATGGCATCTATTACGGCGGCGACGTAGCGGCTCCCGTCTTCTCACGAGTCATGGCGGGCGCCCTGCGTACCTTGGGCGCTCCCCAGGATGCGCCGCTGTCGCCTCCCACCACGATGGCTGCCCTGGCCGATGTGAAGGAGGAAATGTGACGCAGGCGGCCAAGATCCTCATCCAACTGACCGACCTTGGGGTAAGGGTGCGCCGCCTCTGCGCCGACTCGCGCCGGGTGGAACAGGGAGATGTGTTCGTCGCCTATCCCGGCGCCCATGCCGATGGCCGCCGCTTCATGGTTGACGCGGTAGCGCGGGGCGCTGCCGCCGTGCTCTGTGAGCCGGCCGGAGCTGAGCCTTTGCCGGTCCTGGGCGTGCCGGTACTGCCTGTGCCTCAACTGGCGGCCCAGGTGGGGCATCTGGCCCATCTGGTTTATGGGCGGCCCTCGGAACAGCTCTGGTTGGCGGGTGTCACTGGCACCAATGGCAAGACCTCGGTGTCCCACTTCATCGCCCAGGCCCTGGCTGAACTGGGTCGCCCCTGTGCGCTGATCGGCACCCTGGGCAATGGATTTCCCGGTGCACTGGTGTCCAGTCCCAATACCACGCCGGATGCCATCACCCTCCACCAGGCCCTGGCCGACTACCGGGACCAGGGAGCCCGAGCCTGCGCCATGGAGGTGTCCTCCATCGGTCTGGATCAGGGGCGGGTGGCCGGTGCGCATTTCGCTGTCGCGGTATTCACCAACCTGACCCGGGATCACCTGGAGTACCACGGCAGCATGGACGCCTATGCGCAGGCCAAGGCCCGGCTGTTCGAACTGCCCGGACTCCGGGCGGCAGTGCTGAATCTGGACGATGCTCTGGGCCGGCAACTGGCCCAGGATTTGCGCGGACGGCTGCGTACCATCGGCTATACCCTGGAGCAGGGCAGCGGCGGGACCGATGAGTTGCTCGGCGCCACGGACCTGGAACTGCATTCCGGTCTCGACTTCCGGGTCAATGGCCTGCCGGCCCGGGCCGCCCTGGTGGGGCGCTTCAACGTGGCCAATCTGCTGGCGGTGCTGGGCGCCCTGCGCGCTGCCGATATTCCCCTGGACGAGGCCTTGGCGGTGCTGCCCCGCCTGCGCCCTCCTGCCGGGCGCATGGAATCTCAGGGGGGCGGTCGCCATCCCCTGGTGGTGGTGGACTACGCCCATTCCCCCGATGCCCTGGAGCAAGCCCTGATGACTTTGAAGGAAACCGCTCGGGAACGGGGCGGACGCCTGATCTGCCTGTTCGGCTGCGGTGGCGAACGTGACCCGGGCAAGCGGCCTCTGATGGGCGCCGTGGCGGAGCGTCTGGCCGATCGGGTGGTGCTCACCAGCGACAATCCCCGCAGCGAGTCCCCCGAGGCCATCATCGCCGCGATTTGCACGGGCATGGCTGCTACGCCGGAGATCGAACTGGATCGAAGGCGGGCGGTGCGGCGGATCGTCGCTGAGAGTGCCGCCACGGACGTGATCCTGGTGGCCGGCAAGGGCCACGAGCCCTATCAGGAAATCGCCGGCGTGCGCCAGCCCTATTCCGATGCCGAGCAGGTGCGCCTTGCCCTGGAGACACGGTCATGATGGATTTGCAACAGGCGGCCCAGGCCTGCGCCGGAAACACCCAGCAGGGCGAAATTGTTTTCTCCGCCGTTTCCACCGACTCCCGCAGCATCGGTTCGGGAGAGCTTTTCGTGGCCCTGCGCGGCGAGCGCTTCGATGGCCATGATTTCGTTGCCGAGGTGCTGGCCCGGGGCGCGGCAGCCGCCCTGGTGGATCGGGTCTGGGCCGAGAGCCGGCCCGACCGGGAGGCCTTGCCCCTGGTGGTGGTGGATGACACCCGCCTGGCTTTGGGACGGCTGGCGGCCCACTGGCGCGCCGGTTTCGAAATTCCCCTGATCGGCATCACCGGCAGCAACGGCAAGACCACGGTGAAGGAAATGTGCGCCGCCATCCTGCGTGCCCATTACGGTAGCGACGAGTCGGTGCTGGCCACCGCGGGCAATCTCAACAACGACATCGGTTTGCCCCTGACCCTGCTCAAGTTGCGGCCCGGCCATCGGGCGGCGGTGATCGAGATGGGCATGAGCCACCGGGGCGAGATTGCCTACCTGACCCGCATTGCCCGGCCCACCGTGGCCCTGGTGAACAACGCCCAGCGCGCCCATCTGGAGGGCCTGGGCTCCCTGCTGGAGGTGGCCCGGGCCAAGGGGGAAATCTTCGAGGGCCTGGATGCCGACGGTGTGGCGGTGCTCAATGCCGATGACCCCAACGGGGAACTCTGGCGCTCTTTAAATATCGGTCGAGAGGTGATCGGTTTCGGGGTGGATGGACCTGCCGAAGTCAGCGCACAGGTGACGTCCCAGGGTTACGCCAGCCGGATGAGCCTGGCGACGCCGGCCGGGTCGGCGGAACTGCTGCTGCCCCTGCCCGGTCTGCACAATGCGCGCAATGCACTTGCCGCCGTGGCTGCGACCCTGGCCGCCGGTGTTCCCCTGGCGAACATCCTTGGGGCGCTGGGCCGCTACACCGGGGTCAAGGGGCGGCTGCAACAGCGTCCAGGCCGCAACGGCGCCCTGCTGATCGACGACACCTACAACGCCAATCCGGATTCCATGCGGGCTGCCGTGGACGTGCTGGCCGCGCTGCCGGGCCGGCGCATTCTGGTTATTGGCGACATGGGCGAGGTTGGCCATGCCGGTGGCCAGTTTCACGATGAGCTGGGGGGCTACGCCAAGAGTATGGGTATCGACCGGCTCTACTGTCTGGGGGATCTCTCGGCCGCCGCCGCCGCCAACTTTGGCGAGGGCGGTGAGCATTTCAAGCGCATCGAGTCTCTACTGGCTGCCCTGCTGCAGGAACTGGGGGAGGACACCACGGTGCTGATCAAGGGCTCCCGCTTCATGCGTATGGAGCGGGTGGTGGAAGCCCTTGAGATGGGCGAGGAGCAAGAACATGGGGTGCTTGGAGGAACGACAGATGAATGAACATGCGCGTGGCGCGATCCGGGGTGCGGGGGGGAGGACTCCCTTCACTGGTCACTTCTCCCCACTCACCACGGGAGTCCATCATGCTGCTTGAACTGGCCCGCTGGCTGGCCCAGGACGTGCGGGCCTTCAACGTCTTCAACTACATCACCCTGCGGGCGGTGCTGGCCACCATGACGGCCCTGACCATTTCCTTCATCGCCGGGCCGGCCTTCATCCGCTGGCTGGCGGCCAAAAAAATCGGCCAGTCGGTGCGGGACGACGGACCCCAGACTCATTTGATCAAGGCCGGCACTCCCACCATGGGGGGCGGCCTGATCCTGATTTCCCTGGGAATCTCCACCCTGCTCTGGGCCGATCTGTCCAATCGCTTCGTCTGGATCGTGCTGATCGTCACCCTGGGCTATGGGGCGGTGGGCTGGGTGGATGACTGGCGCAAGGTGGTCTATCGCAATCCCAAGGGGCTTTCCGCCGGGGCCAAGTATTTCTGGCAGTCACTGATCGGTATGCTGGCTGCCATCTATATCGCCTTCTCGGTTTCGTCGCCGGATGCCGATCGGGGCTTCGATCTGTTCTTCCGTTGGGCGATGAGCGGCTTCACCCTGGAGCTGCCGGCCAAGGCGGACCTGATCGTGCCCTTCTTCAAGACCGTGACCTATCCCCTGGGGGTCTTCGGTTTCATGCTGTTGAGCTACTTCGTGATCGTCGGCACCAGCAATGCGGTGAATTTGACCGACGGCCTGGATGGTCTGGCCATCATGCCTACCGTGCTGGTGGGGGCGGCCCTCGGGGTTTTCGCCTATGTGGCCGGCAACGCGGTGTACTCCAAGTATCTGCTGCTGCCCCACATCCCCGGCGCCGGCGAGCTGGCGGTGTTCTGCGCCGCTCTGGCGGGGGCTGGGCTGGGTTTCCTCTGGTTCAACGCCTATCCGGCGGAGGTCTTCATGGGCGACGTGGGCGCCCTGGCCCTGGGCGGCGCCCTGGGCACGGTGGCGGTGATCGTGCGCCAGGAGATCGTGCTGTTCATCATGGGCGGCGTGTTCGTCGCCGAGACCCTGTCGGTGATGCTCCAGGTGGGCTGGTTCAAATACACCAAGAAACGCTATGGCGAGGGCCGCCGCATCCTGCGCATGGCGCCCCTGCATCACCATTTCGAACAGAGCGGCTGGAAGGAAACCCAGGTGGTGGTGCGCTTCTGGATCATCACCATCCTGCTGGTGCTGTTCGGCCTGTCCACCCTGAAGATCCGCTGATGAAGCTTTCGGGCAAACACATCCTCGTTCTCGGCCTCGGCGAATCCGGCCTGGCCATGGCTCAGTGGTGTACCCGTCAGGGCGCCCGGGTACGGGTGCTGGATAGTCGCGCCGAACCGCCTTTCCTGTCCGAATTGCGCCGCAGTGTGCCGGAGGTCGACTTTCACTGCTCTGCCCTCGACGAGCGTTTCGACAAGGCGCTGTTGGCCGGCATCGATCTGCTGGCCCTCTCGCCGGGTTTGTCCGGAGGCCTGATGGCGGTGATCCATGCCCGGGCCCAGGGCATTCCGGTGGTGGGGGAGATCGAACTGTTCGCCTGGGCTCTGCAGGATCTGGGGCTGCGGGGCCATGAGGGCCCCTATAGCCGGGTGATCGCCATTACCGGCACCAACGGCAAGACCACCACCACGGCCCTGACCGGCCATTTGTGTCGGGAGGCGGGCAAGATGACCGGGGTGGCCGGCAACATCTCGCCGGCGGCCCTCCATGCCCTGATGGCCGCCCTGGACCGGGGCGAGCTGCCGGATATCTGGGTGCTGGAACTGTCCAGCTTTCAGTTGGAAACCGTAGACAGTCTCGATGCCGATGCGGCCACGGTGTTGAACATCAGCGACGACCATCTGGATCGCTACATCGACCTGGACGAATACGCCAGTGCCAAGGCCCGCATCTTCGCCGGGCGGGGTGTGCAGGTGCTGAACCGGGATGATGCACGGGTGAAGCGCATGGCTCTGGCAGGGCGCTCCCTGGTCAGCTTTGGCCTGGATGCGCCGGGGGACGAGCGGGATTTCGGCCTGGGTCAGCGGGGAGGAGAGCCCTGGATCGTCCAGGGGGAACACTTCCTGCTGCCGGTTTCCGCTCTGCCCATCGCCGGCTTGCACAACGCTGCCAACGCCATGGCTGCCCTGGCCCTGGTGGAGGCGGTGGGGTTTCCTGCTGCGGGTCGACTGCAGGCCTTGCGCAGCTTCCGTGGTCTGCCCCATCGGGTGGAGAAGGTGGCCGAGATCGGTGGCGTCGGTTACTACGACGACTCCAAGGGCACCAATGTGGGGGCAACTGTCGCAGCCTTGGAAGGCCTTGGTGGCCAGATGGCCGCCAAGGCCATGGGGAATTCGAGGACACCCCCTCCCATCCTCCCCCGCCAGGCGGGGGAGGTGACTAGTCACCCCCTTCCACGGGAAGGGGGGTGGGGGGAAGGTAAATCCATGCCGGCCCCCCGCAATGAAGACGATCCACGGATCGTCCTCATTGCGGGGGGCGATGGCAAGGGTCAGGACTTCGTGCCCCTGAGTCTGGCGATTGCGCGCTACTGCCGGGCTGTGATGCTGATCGGCCGGGACGGACCGAAGATAGCTGAGATCCTTGCGGGAAGCGGCGTCCCCTTTCATCAGGCGGCGGATATGGATGAGGCGGTGCGACTGGCCAGCCGGGCTGCCCAGGAGGGTGACGCGGTGCTCTTGTCACCGGCCTGCGCCAGTTTTGACATGTTCCGCAACTACGAACATCGCGCCCTGGTTTTTGTGGCCGCGGTGCAAGCCCTGGAGTCGGCGCCTTGACAGTTGCCCTGAACTCATCCCGTTTCGTCCCGGTCCATCGCTCCTCGCCAGCGGAACTGGACCCCTGGCTGCTGTGGCCGGCTCTGGGCCTCCTGATGCTGGGTCTGGTGATGGTCTATTCCTCGTCCATCGCTACCGCCGAGGGCAGCAAGTTCACCGGCTATTCCTCCACCTATTTCCTGGTGCGCCATGGCATGTTTCTGCTGATCGGCCTGGTGGCCGGTGCTGTGGCCTTCCAGATTCCCCTGCGCTTCTGGCAGCAGGCGGCCCCCTGGTTGTTCGTCCTCGGCGTAGTGGCCTTGGGCCTGGTGCTGGTGCCCCATGTGGGCCGGGCGGTCAACGGCGCCCAGCGCTGGATTCCCCTGGGGCCGGTGAATCTGCAACCCTCGGAACTGATGAAGCTGTTCGCTGTGCTCTACGCCGCCGACTACACGACGCGGAAACTGGCCGACATGGACTCCTTCCGCCGTGGTTTCGTGCCCATGGCGGTGGTGATGACCCTGGTGGCGGCCCTGCTGCTGCGGGAACCGGACTTCGGCGCCTTTGTGGTGATCATCTGCATCGCCATGGGCATATTGTTCCTGGGGGGCATCAATGTCCGGCTCTTCGGCATCCTCTTCCTGGTGCTGCTGGTGGCCTTCGTGGTGCTGATCTGGACCTCGCCCTATCGGCGTGAGCGACTGTTCGGCTTCATGGACCCCTGGCAGGATGCCTTCGGCAAGGGCTATCAGTTGTCCCATGCCCTGATTGCCTTCGGTCGCGGTGAATGGTTCGGCGTGGGCCTGGGGGCCAGCGTCGAGAAACTGTTCTACCTGCCCGAGGCCCATACCGACTTCCTGCTGGCGGTGATTGCCGAGGAACTGGGCTTCATCGGCGTGGTGGCGGTGGTGGGTCTGTTCGCCCTGGTGGTGCAGCGCTGCTTCGCCATCGGCCGCCAGGCCCTGGCCCTGGACCGCCTGTTCGGTGGTCTGGTGGCCCAGGGCATCGGCATCTGGCTGGGAGTGCAGTCCTTCATCAACATGGGCGTCAACATGGGGCTGTTGCCCACCAAGGGCCTGACCCTGCCCCTGATGAGTTTCGGTGGTTCCGGCATCCTGGCCAATTGCGTGGCCCTGGCCATCCTGCTGCGGGTGGATTACGAGAACCGCTCGATGATGCGGGGGATCCGCATATGAATCTGCGGCTCCCCCTGGGGAACTGGACGACCCACCCCCATCCCCGCCCCGGGGGCGGGGCTTCTAGTCGGCACTTTCGCTGCGCGAAAGTGGAGGAGGGGGTGAGATGAAGACCATCCTCGTCATGGCGGGCGGAACTGGCGGGCACATCATGCCGGGGCTGGCGGTGGCAGATCACCTGCGCAGCCTGGGCTGGCGGGTGGTCTGGATGGGCAATCCGGAAGGCATGGAGGCGCGCTTGATTCCGGAGCGGGGCTTCGAGACGGCTTGGGTGCGCTTTTCCGCCCTGCGGGGCAAGGGATTGCTGCGCAAGCTGTTGTTGCCCCTGAATCTTCTGTTCGCCTGTTTTCAGGCCTGGCGTGAGATGAGGCGGGTGCAGCCCGACGTGGTGCTCGGGCTGGGGGGCTACATCACCTTCCCCGGCGGTCTGGTGGCGGCCCTTACCGGTCGGCCGCTGGTGCTCCATGAGCAGAATTCGGTGGCAGGCCTGGCCAACCGTGTATTGGCGCGGCTGGCGAAGCGGGTGTTGACCGGATTCCCCGGAGTTCTGCGCGGCGGCGAATGGGTGGGCAATCCGGTGCGTCCCGAGATCAGCCACTTGCCAGCGCCGGATGAGCGCCTGGCCGGGCGGGAGGGGCCCCTGCGACTGCTGGTGCTGGGAGGCAGTCTGGGCGCCCAGGTGCTGAATCGGACCCTGCCGGCGGGGCTGGCCCGGATTTCCACCGAGGAACGGCCAGAGGTCTGGCATCAGTCCGGAGAGAAGCATATCGAGGACCTGCGCGCCTGCTACGCCGAGGCCGGGGTCGAAGCGCGACTGGCCCCCTTCATCGCCGATATGGCCGAGGCCTACGCATGGGCCGATCTGGTGGTCTGCCGGGCCGGTGCCCTGACCGTGGCCGAACTGGCGGCGGCGGGAGTGGCCAGTGTCCTGGTGCCCTTTCCTCATGCGGTGGATGATCACCAGACTGCCAATGCCCTCTTTCTGTCCCAGGCCGGGGCTGCGGTGCTGTTGCCCCAGGAAGAATTGCAGCCGGAGACCCTGTCTCTGCTGCGTAACTACTCCCGTCCCCAGTTGCTGGAAATGGCCCGTCGTGCGCGGGACATGGCCAAGCCGGACGCCACGGTTACGGTGGCCCGGGTCTGCATGGAAGAAGCCAGGGGGAAGCGTGAGGACTGAGGGAGGGGAAGTGAGGGGTAAAAACGTCTGGATTTTGGGTGCTTGTCCTTGTATCGAATGGGTAAGGCACGTCCAGAATATGACCCTGCCGCTTCTCACCCCTAACTTCTCACCTCTCACCGCAAAATCATGAAACACAAAGTCCGTCGCATCCATTTTGTCGGCATAGGCGGGTCCGGCATGAGCGGCATCGCCGAGGTGCTGGTCAACCAGGGCTTCCAGGTGAGTGGTTCTGATCTGGCGGAAGGCGCGGCGACGCGCCGTCTGGCGGGGATAGGGGTGCCCATCGGCATCGGCCACGATGCTGCACGGGTGACCGATGTGGACGCGGTGGTGGTATCCACCGCCGTCAAGGAGGACAACCCGGAAGTGATGGCAGCCCGGGAGCGGCATGTTCCGGTGGTGCCCCGTGCCCAGATGTTGGCGGAGCTGATGCGCTTCAAGCAGGGCATCGCCATCGCCGGCGCTCATGGCAAGACCACCACCACCAGCCTGGTGGCCAGCGTGCTGGCCGGCGGCGGCCTGGATCCCACTTTCGTCATCGGGGGGCGACTCAACTCGGTCGGGGCCAACGCCGCCCTGGGGCAGGGGGATTTCCTGGTGGCCGAGGCGGACGAGTCCGACGCCTCCTTCCTGTTCCTGTCCCCGGTGATCTCGGTGGTGACCAACATCGACGCCGATCACATGGAGACCTACGGCCACGACTTCGGCCGTCTCAAGCAGGCCTTCGTGGATTTTCTCCACCGCCTGCCCTTCTACGGGGTGGCGGTGCTGTGCCTGGACGATCCCCATGTGCGGGAGATCATGCCCCGGGTCTCCAAGCAGATCATCACTTACGGCCTGGCGGCCGAGGCCAATGTGCGGGCCGAGAACATCGTTGCCGATGGCGGCACCATGCGCTTTGACTGCGTACGGGTGAATGGCAGCACGGTACGCTTCCCGGTGGTGCTCAACCTGCCCGGCCTGCACAATGTGCAGAATGCCCTGGCGGCCATCGCCGTGGCCACCGAGGTGGGGGTGCCGGATGCCTTGATCGTTGCCGCCCTGGCGGACTTCAAGGGCGTGGGCCGGCGCTTCCAGCGTTATGGCGAGGTGCCCCTGGCCAGTGGCGGCGCCTTCACCCTGATCGATGATTATGGTCACCATCCGGCGGAAATGGCCGCCACCCTGGCCGCCGCCCGGGGCGCCTTTCCGGGGCGGCGCATCGTGCTGGCCTTTCAGCCCCATCGCTATACCCGCACCCGGGACTGCTTCGAGGATTTCGTCAAGGTTCTGGCGGAGGTGGACGCCCTATTGCTGGCGGAGGTCTATGCCGCCGGTGAGGCGCCCATCGTTGCCGCCGACAGCCGTTCCCTGGCGCGTGCACTGCGGGTGGCGGGCCGGGTGGAGCCGCTGTTCGTGGAGGACATCGCCGATCTGCCCCGAGTGATTTTGGAAACGGCCCGGGACGGTGACGTGGTGATGACCATGGGCGCGGGTTCCATCGGCGCCGTATCGGGTAAGTTGGCGCGGGGCGAGGGATGAGAGGCGAATTCAGGCTGGACGAGCCCATGGCTCGCCATGTTTCCTGGCGGGCGGGTGGCGTCGTGGCCCGGGCTTATTTCCCTGCGGATCTGGATGATCTGGCGGATTTCCTCGGACGCCTGCGTCACGACGAGCCCCTGTTGCTGGTGGGTCTGGGCTCCAACCTGCTGGTGCGGGATGGGGGTTTCGAAGGCACGGCTGTCTTCACCCATGGCGTCCTCAACGGCTTGCGCCAGGAACCCGATGGCAGCCTCTATGCCGAAGCCGGCGTGGCCTCGCCCAAGCTGGCCCGTTTCGCCGCCAACCTGGGTTTGGCCGATGCCGAGTTCCTGGCGGGCATTCCCGGCACCCTGGGGGGCGCCCTGGCGATGAATGCCGGCTGCCACGGGGGCGAGACCTGGAATCATGTGGAGCGGGTGCTGAT
This sequence comes from Denitratisoma oestradiolicum, assembly GCF_902813185.1. Classification (GTDB taxonomy): domain Bacteria; phylum Pseudomonadota; class Gammaproteobacteria; order Burkholderiales; family Rhodocyclaceae; genus Denitratisoma; species Denitratisoma oestradiolicum. The sequence goes on along the minus strand of NZ_LR778301.1, from coordinate 3,220,547 downwards.
GCTGGATCGCCGGGGGCGGAAGGTGGAGCGCCAGCCGGAGGATTTCGCCATCACCTATCGCCATGTGGGCCTCAAGGCCAGCACGGACGAAATCTTCGCCGCCGCCTGGCTGCGCTTCCCCGCCGGGGATGGGGAAGCAGCCCGGGAGCGTATCCGCCAGCTGCTGGAGACCCGGCTGGCCAGCCAGCCTCTGCAACTGCCCAATGCCGGATCGGTGTTCCGCAATCCGCCGGGGGACCATGCCGCCCGCCTGATCGAGGCGGCGGGCCTGAAGGGGCGCCGCGTGGGCGGGGCGCAGGTATCCGAAAAGCACGCGAATTTCATCGTTAATCCGGACGGCAATGCCAGGGCATCCGAGATAGAAACCCTGATCGGCCTGATCCAGGCCGAAGTCCGGGGAAAATTCGGTGTCAGGCTGGTTCGCGAGGTGCGGATCGTGGGCGAGGAACTACGGTGAGCAGCAGCAATTTCGGCAAGGTGGCGGTGATGTTCGGCGGCGACTCCGCCGAACGGGAGGTCTCTTTGAAAAGCGGCTCCGCCGTGCTCAAGGCGCTGCGGGGCGTAGGGGTGGATGCCCATGCCTTCGACCCCCGGGAAAAGCCCCTTTCCGCCTTGCGCGAAGAGCACTTTCAGCGGGCCTTCATCGCCCTGCACGGGCGGGGCGGTGAGGATGGCTGTCTCCAGGGGGCGCTGGAACTGATGGGCATCCCCTATACCGGCAGTGGTGTGTTGGCCTCGGCCCTGGCCATGGACAAGTGGCGCACCAAGCTGGTATGGCGCGCCGCGGGCATTCCGGTTCCGGATTTCGTCCTGCTCGATGCTCGCAGCAACTTTGCCGCGATCGAGCACCAGTTGGGGCTGCCCCTGTTTGTCAAGCCGGCCAACGAGGGATCCTCCATCGGCATCACCAAGGTCAAGGATGTCGGCACCCTGGCCGCCGCCTACCACGAGGCCGCGCGCTACGACAGTATCGTGCTGGCGGAGCGCTACATGTCCGGCGGCGAATTCACCGTCGGCATCCTCGGCAGCGGCCACAAGGCCCGAGCCTTGCCGGTGATTCGCATCGTGCCTGCCACCGAGTTCTACGACTACGACGCCAAGTATCTGCGCGATGACACCGAATATCGCATCCCCAGCGGTCTTGATACCGCCCAGGAAAAGGAAATGCAGGACCTGGCCCTGGCCGCCTTCAATGTCATCGGCGGCCGTGGCTGGGGGCGTGTGGACATGATGATGGACGGCGAACGGCGCATCGTTGCCCTGGAGGCCAATACCGCTCCGGGAATGACCGACCATTCCCTGGTGCCCATGGCGGCCCGGGCGGAGGGGATCGGCTTCGAGCAACTGGTGGTCCAGGTCCTGAGGGAGGCGACCCTTGGCTAGGCCCGCTCGCTCGACCCGCCCCCAGAAAGCGCCGGTGGAGGGCTTCTGGGATAAGCCGCCGCTGATGAATTTCGTCTCCGACCTGTTGCTGCTGGCGGGGGCGGTGGCCCTGCTCTGGGCCAGCCTTCTGGCCTTCCAGCGCCTGCCCTTGTTTCCCTTGCGCCAGGTGGTGGTGCAGGGCGATCTGAAACAGGTCACCCGTCTGCAACTGGAATATGCGGCCCGGGGGGCGGTGACCGGCAATTTCTTCACCGTGAATCTGGAGGGGGTTCGGGAGGCCTTCGAGAAGCTGCCTTGGGTACGGCGAGCCGAGGTGCGACGGGTGTGGCCCGATGCACTGGAGTTATCCATTGAGGAGCAGGTGGCGGCGGCCCGCTGGCGCCAGAACGACGGCGAATACCGCTTGGTCAACCAACAGGGGGAAATCTTCACCGCTGCCGTGGATCAGGAATTGCCGGATTTTGCCGGCCCCGAGGGGAGCGCGCCGCAAATTCTGGAGCGCTACCGGGCATTTGCCATCGCCCTAGAGGGCATCGGCCGGCATCCCCGTGCCCTGAGCCTGTCGCCCCGGCAGGCCTGGCAATTGCGCCTGGATGATGGCCTGGTGCTCGAACTTGGGCGTGAAGAACCCAAACATCCCGTGGCGGAGCGTCTCGACCGCTTTGTCGCCAACTACCGGGAAGCCCTGCGGCTGACCGGCAATCATGCGGGCATGATCGATATGCGCTATCCCAACGGCTTCGCTCTGCGTAGCCGCCCCGCTGACAAGGCACCACAGACATGAGCAAGGAAAACAGGGATTTGATCGTTGGCCTGGATATCGGCACCTCCAAGATCGTCGCCATCGTCGCCGAACTGGACCAGGAGGGGCGACTCTCGGTGCTGGGCACCGGCAGCCAGGACTCGGAGGGGCTGAAAAAGGGCATGGTGGTCAATATCGAGGCCACGGTGAATTCCATCTCACGGGCCGTGCAGGAAGTGGAGCTGATGACTGGCTGCAAGGTCAGGGAAGTCTATACCGGCATTGCCGGCGGCCACATCAAGAGCAAGGACTCCAACGGCATGGCCGTGGTGAAGGACAAGGAAGTGGCACAGTACGACGTGGCCCGGGCCATCGAGGCCGCCAATGCCACGCCCATTTCCGCCGATGACCAGATCCTCCATACCCTGGTGCAGGAGTTCATCGTGGACGGCCAGGACGGGGTGAAAGAGCCCATCGGCATGGACGCCAAGCGACTGGAGGTCAAGGTGCATCTGGTCACTGGCGCCGTCACCGCCGTGCAGAACATCGTCAAGTGCGTGCATCGTTGCGGCCTGGAGGTGGTGGACCTGGTGCTGCAACCCCTGGCCTCCGGCTATGCGGTGCTGACCGAGGATGAGAAGGACGTGGGGGTCTGTCTGGTGGACATCGGTGGTGGCACCACGGACATCGCCATCTTCACCCAGGGGGCAATTCGCCATACGGCGGTGATCCCCATCGCCGGGGATCAGGTCACCTCTGACATCGCCATTGCCCTGCGCACCTCGACCCAGGATGCCGAAGAGATCAAGCTGAGCTATGGCGTGGCCCTGCAGCAACTGGCCGACCCGGAGGAAATGCTGGAGGTGCCGGGGGTGGGCGATCGTCCCTCCACCACCCTGTCGCGCCAGACCCTGGCCGGCTTCATCCAGCCACGGGTGGAGGAAATCTTCCAGAAGGTTCATGAGGAAGTCATGCGCAGCGGCTACGAGCGCCTGTTGCGGGCCGGCATTGTGCTGACCGGCGGCTCTTCCCAGATGCCGGGCATGACCGAGTTGGGCGAGGAAATCTTCCACAACACGGTGAAGCTGGGCATGCCCCACTACGAGGGCAACCTGAAGGACATGGTGCGCAATCCCCGTTATTCCACAGCTATGGGGCTGTTGCTTGAGGGGCAGGCCCAGCGCAAGCGGGGTTTGAAGGCACGGGACACGCGGTCCCTGCGTCAGGTATTGAGCAGGATGCGGTCCTGGTTCGAAAAGAATTTTTGAGTCATGGCACAGCGGGAATCCCGGGGAATGAAATCAACATCCTTCTTTATTCTCCCGATGCGCTTCCCGTGACCCATGTTGAAATCGGTTAGTGGCTATTGAAGGAGGCGAGAATGTTTGAATTGGAAGAAATTACGGCAGAGCTGGATCCGAATCGCACCGTGATCAAGGTGATCGGGGTCGGTGGTGCCGGCGGCAATGCCGTCGAGCACATGATCCGGGAGAATGTGCAGGGCGTTGAGTTCATCTGCGCCAATACCGATGCCCAGGCGTTGAAACACTCCAGCGCAGCCATCAAGCTGCAACTGGGGCCGGGTCTGGGTGCCGGCGGCAAGCCGGGCAAGGCGAGAGAGCTGGCCGACGCCGAGCGGCATCAGATTGCCGCGGCCCTGGAGGGCGCCCACATGGCCTTCATTACTGCCGGCATGGGCGGCGGCACTGGCACCGGCGCCGCGCCCATTGTCGCAGAAGTGGCACGGGAACTGGGCATCCTCACCGTGGCCGTCGTCACCAAACCCTTCGATTTCGAGGGCAATCGACTGCGTCTGGCCGATGAGGGCCTGACCGAGCTGGCCCAGAATGTGGATTCCCTGATCGTGGTGCTCAACGAGAAGTTGATGGAAGTGCTCGGCGAGGATGTTGGCATGAAGGACGCCTTCAAGGCCGCCGACAATGTGCTCAAGAACGCGGTGGGCGGCATCGCCGAGATCATCAACATTCCCGGCCTGGTGAACGTGGACTTCGAGGACGTGAAAACCGTCATGGGCGAAATGGGCAAGGCCATGATGGGCTCCGCCGCCGCCTCCGGGGTGGATCGGGCCCGCATCGCCGCCGACCAGGCCGTGGCCAGCCCCCTGCTGGAAGGCATCGAACTGTCCGGCGCCCGGGGTGTGCTGGTGAATATCACCGCCAGCCACTCTCTGGGCATGAAGGAGGTCAAGGAGGTGATGAGCACCATCAAGACCTATGCCGCTGAGGACGCCACGATCATTTTCGGCACGGTCTTCGATGACGCCATGGAGGACACGCTGCGGGTGACCGTGGTGGCTACCGGCCTGGGCGTCAAGGTCGCCAAGCGTCAACCGATTCTTAAGCCGGTGGAGATGCCGACCATGGGCCTGCGCACCGGCACCTATGACGGCTCGTCGGTTGATATGGTCGGGTCGGCGGGAGATGCCGGTGGCACCCTGTCATCGGTGATCCATGGCCGCGGTGCCCGCAACACGGCAGTACGGGACATGGAAGCCAGTGGCATGGACAAGTACGACATCCCTGCCTTTCTGCGTCGCCAGGCCGACTGAATCGCGACTGGAATCCGCCAGCGCACCGCGCCGCCCCGGGTGAGTCGCCTCCGCCCGGGGCGGCGTGTGCGTTAAAATCGGCCCCATGCTCAAGCAGCGTACCCTCAAATCCCTGATTAAAGCCACCGGCGTCGGACTCCATTCCGGCGCCAAGGTGACCCTGGTGCTGCGCCCGGCCGCCCCGGGTACCGGCATCGTCTTTCATCGCGTGGATCTGGTGCCGCCGGTGGAGTTGCGGGCCGATCCCTTCGGGGTCGGCGACACCCGCATGGCCTCCTGCCTGGAGCGGGACGGCGTCAAGGTGGGGACGGTGGAGCATCTGATGTCGGCCCTGGCGGGGCTGGGTATCGACAATCTTCATATAGACGTGGATGCCGCCGAGATTCCCATCATGGATGGCTCGGCCGCGCCCTTCGTGTTCCTGTTGCAATCGGCGGGCATTGAGGAGCAGAACGCTCCCAAGAAGTTCCTGCGAGTGAAAAAGCCCGTGGAAGTGCGAGAGGGCGACAAGTGGGCGCGTCTGGAGCCCCACGATGGCTTCCGTCTCTCCTTTTCCATCGTCTTCAGCCATCCGGCGGTGGATCAGACCGGGTCCGAGGTCACCATCGACTTTGCCGAAAATTCCTATGTTCATGAGGTGGCGCGGGCCCGCACCTTCGGTTTTACCCAGGACGTGGAGGCTTTGCGGGAACAGGGCCTGGCCTTGGGGGGGAGTCTGGACAACGCTATCGTGATGGACGAATACCGGGTGCTCAATGCTGACGGCCTGCGCTATGCCGACGAGTTTGTCAAACACAAGGTTTTGGACGCGGTCGGGGATCTCTACCTGGCGGGTGCGCCTCTCCTGGCGGCCTTCTCGGCCCATAAGTCGGGGCATGCCATGAACAATCGTCTGCTGCGCGCCCTGCTGGCCGACGCCAGTGCCTGGGAGTTCGTCAGTTTCGAGGACGATGCCCGGACACCCGAAGGCATCGCCCACCTCTATCCCCAGGCGGTGTAGTCAACGTAACAAACGAGCTTTCCCGCAGGGCCGACCTGACCGAAGGAAATCCCTTTGGGACAAGGGAAAGCGGCGCGCGGCGCCAGCCGCAACCTCTCGGTGCTACTACGGAGTGCCCCGTAATATCGAGCAGGGCGAGCTGTATCGAATCCCCCGGAGGGGGGTGACGGGTTTATTGCTTTACCCGTGCCCGATCGAGGAAGCGCTCCAGTGCGCTCCTGAGGGGTGAGTCTGGGGGCAGGCGGGCCCTCAGGGCGCCCAGGTCGCTATGGGCCTTTTCCCCCAAGCTGGCAGCTACCAGGGGCGATTGGTCGGCCCGGGGGTTCGGGTCGGGTTGCACTTTCACCTGGATTTCGTTAACCTGCACCCCCGCTTGACGAAAAACGTCGGTCAAACGAGGCATCAATTGCCTGATCTTGGCCGCCACTGCGCCGCTCCCGGCGTGGATAACGACTCTCCCCAGTTTCACATTGGCCACACGGCCATGCCGTGCCAGTGCCGACGGGATGGCACGTTCGAAGATGTATTGAAGTTTCAACAGCTTTTGTGCGTGGGCCGATAACTGGGCCAGGGAAGCATCGGCTTCCAGATATTGGGCGAGTTGCCGGGCAGGCCTGCGGTATCGGGAAGGAGGATCGCGTTGCATATTATTCTCGTGTCCAATCGGCTGACGACGGCCAAGACTATAACGCTCACCCCCCGCAAGCTGTTGCTGGCGGGCCTGTTGTTTTTCGGTCTGATTCTGGCCCTGTCCTCCCTGTTCTCCTATTTGACCCTGCGCCATGCGGCGACCCTGCGTCTGCCGGTCCTCCAGGACATGCTGCGCACCGTCAATATCGAGGAAAGCCAGCGCAGTTATGAATATCTCAAGGCCATGGCCATCAAGCTGGGTGACATGCAGGCCCAGCTTACCCGGCTGGATTCCCTGGGGGAGCGTCTGGCGCGCATGACCGGGGCTCGCTTGCCGGATGCCCAGCCGGAGGGGGGGGGGCGTGGTGGGCCATTGCTGGGCGGAGCTGCCTTGGCTCCCAGCGATTTGCAGCGGGAGCTGGAGGTCCTGACCCGACAAGTGGAACTGCGCACAGATACGCTTTCCCTGTTGGAATCCCTGGTATTCGAACGGCGCCTGAGGCAGAAATTTCTCCCATCCTCCCTGCCCATTGATTCCCAGTGGAACGCCTCCGCTTTCGGCTGGCGCATCGATCCATTCACTGGTGTCCGGGCCATGCACGAGGGGGTGGACTTCCCCACCGAGGCGGGAACGCCCATCGTGGCTTCTGCCGCCGGGGTCGTGTCGGTGGCCGAGTACCACCCCGAATACGGCAACATGGTGGAAATCGACCATGGTAATGGGCTGACTACCCGCTATGCTCATGCATCCAGGTTGCTGGTAAGTGTCGGTGCCGTGGTCAAACGTGACCAGCGTATCGCCCTAGTGGGCAATACCGGTCGTTCCACGGGTCCCCATCTGCATTTCGAGGTGCGTTACCGGGGGGCGGCCCAGAATCCCAATCGATTCCTGCTCCAGGCCCGGGCCAATACCCTGGCCCAACACTGACGCCGGGGGCGAAGGCGCCCCCATGGTAAAATCCGCCCCTTTCTCAAACCGGGCGGAAACCGCATGATCACCGGCTTTCTCAAGAAGATTTTTGGCAGTCGCAATGACCGCCTGCTGCGCCAGTATCGTTCCACCGTCATCCGCATCAATGAGCTGGAACCTGCCATGCAGGCCCTCAATGATGCCCAGTTGGCGGCCAGGACCGAGGAATTCCGGCAGCGCTACGCCCAAGGCGAGACCCTTGACCAGTTGCTCCCCGAAGCCTTCGCCGTGGTGCGAGAGGCTGGCCGTCGGATATTGGGCATGCGCCATTTCGATATGCAGTTGGTGGGCGGCATGGTGTTGCATTACGGCAAGATTGCCGAAATGCGCACCGGCGAGGGCAAGACCCTGGTGGCGACCCTGCCCTCCTATCTGAATGCCATCGCCGGCAAGGGCGTCCATGTGATCACGGTGAACGATTACCTGGCCAGCCGTGATGCGGAATGGATGGGGCGTCTGCACCGTTTCCTGGGCTTGAGCGTCGGTTGCAATCTGTCCCAGATGCCTCACGACGAGAAGCAGCAGGCCTACGCCGCCGACATCACCTACGGCACCAACAATGAATTCGGCTTCGACTACCTGCGCGACAACATGGTCTACCGGGCCGGCGAACGGGTGCAGCGGGGTCTGAGTTACGCCATCGTGGACGAGGTGGATTCGATCCTGATCGACGAGGCCCGCACGCCGCTCATCATCTCCGGGCAGGCCGAGGACCATACCGATCTCTATGTGCGCATGAACGCCGTGCCGCCTCTGTTGGACAAGGGCGAGGCCGGCCAGCGGGAAGGAGAGCCGGATACCGGCGATTACACCGTGGACCTCAAGGCCCATCAGGTACTGCTGACCGAGGCCGGCCACGAGAAAGCCGAGGGCATCCTGGCCCAATTGGGCCTGCTGGCCGAAGGCAGCAGTCTCTACGAGCCGTCCAACATCCTGCTGATCCATCATCTCTATGCCGCCCTGCGGGCCCACAACCTGTTCCACAAGGATCAGCAGTACGTGGTGCAGGACGGCGAGGTGATCATCGTGGACGAATTCACCGGCCGCCTGATGTCCGGCCGCCGCTGGTCCGACGGCCTGCACCAGGCGGTGGAGGCCAAGGAGGGCGTATCGATCCAGTCGGAAAACCAGACCCTGGCCTCGATCACCTTCCAGAACTACTTCCGCATGTACGGCAAGCTGGCCGGCATGACCGGCACCGCCGATACCGAGGCCTACGAGTTCCACCAGATCTACGGCCTGGAAACCGTGGTGATCCCCACCAACAAGCCGCCCCAGCGCAAGGATGCCCACGACCAGATCTACCGCACCGCCCAGGAGAAATACAAGGCCATCCTGGATGACATCCGGGCCTGCTCCGAGCGGGGCCAGCCGGTGCTGGTGGGCACTACCTCCATCGAGAACTCCGAGCTGCTCTCGTCGCTGCTGACCCGGGACAAGCTTCCCCACCAAGTATTGAACGCCAAGCAGCATGCACGGGAAGCCGAGATTGTGGCCCAGGCCGGCAGTCCCGGTGTGATCACCATTGCCACCAACATGGCGGGCCGGGGCACCGACATCGTGCTCGGCGGCAACGTCGAGAAGCAGGTGGACCTGGTGCGTGACGACGAGACCCTGTCCGCCGAGGTCAAGGCCCAGCGTATCGAGACCCTGCGCAGCGAATGGCAGAAGCTCCACGACCGGGTGGTGGCGGCCGGTGGCCTGCATATCATCGGCTCCGAACGCCACGAGTCGCGCCGTATCGACAACCAGTTGCGGGGCCGTTCCGGCCGTCAGGGCGATCCGGGCTCCTCACGTTTCTACCTTTCCCTGGAAGACCCGCTGCTGAAGATCTTCGCTGGGGAGCGCCTCAACACCATCATGGTGCGGCTGAAAATGCCCGAAGGCGAAGCCATCGAGCATCCCCTGGTGAGCCGTTCCCTGGAGTCGGCCCAGCGCAAGGTGGAGCAGCGCAACTTCGACATCCGCAAGCAGTTGCTGGAATACGATGACGTCGCCAACGATCAGCGCAAGGTGATCTACCAGCAGCGCAATGAACTGCTGGAATCCGACAACATCTCGGAAACCATCACCGCCATGCGCCAGGGCCTGCTGCACGACATGTTCCGCACCTATGTGCCGGCCGAGAGCGTCGAGGAGCAGTGGGACATCCGCAGCCTGGAATCCGCACTGGCCGGCGAGCTGATGCTGAAGCTGCCGGTGGCCCAGTGGCTGATGGACGAGCCCCAGCTCTCCGAGGACGATCTGCTGCGGCGCATTCTGGATCAGGCCGACCAGGCCTATGCCGAGAAAATCGAGACGGTGGACAAGTCGGCCTGGCATAGCTTTGAATCCAATGTCATGCTGCAAAGCCTGGATAGCCACTGGCGAGAGCACCTGGCGGCCCTGGACCATCTGCGTCAGGGCATCCACCTGCGGGGCTATGCCCAGAAGAATCCCAAGCAGGAATACAAGCGGGAAGCCTTCGAGCTGTTCGAGGGCCTGCTGGATTCCGTGCGGGTCGACGTGACCCGGCTGTTGATGACCGTGGAGATCCGCTCCGAGGAGCAGATCGAGGAAGTCGAGCAGCACCAGCCCCAACTGGAGAATGTCCAATACCACCACGCCGACTATGACGAGGCCCTGGGTGGCAAGGAAGAGCCGACACCGATGCCGGCCCATGCCGCGCCCAAGGTGGGGCGCAACGATCCCTGTCCCTGCGGTAGCGGCCGGAAGTACAAGCACTGTCACGGTAAACTCTCCTGATCCGTCATGAGCGAAGCGTTGGCCACCCTGCGGGAGGATGAGGGCGCGGTCGTCATCCTGGATCAGACCCGCCTGCCGGGGGCTCGGCAGTTCTGCCGTCTCTCCACCCTGGAACAGGCGGCCGAGGCCATCCGCGTGATGCGGGTGCGGGGCGCACCCCTGATCGGCGCCACTGCCGCCTATGGCGTGGCCCTGGGACTGGCTGAGGAGGGAGGCGACACCAGACTCGATCATGTGCTGGCTACCCTGGGCGCCACCCGTCCCACTGCCGTCAATCTGCACTGGGCGCTGGACCGTATGGCCGCAGTGTTGCGGCCCTTGCCAGCCGCAAGCCGCCGGGCCGTCGCCTGGACCGAAGCCCGCGCCATCGCCGCCGAGGATGCAGCGGCCAATGGGGCGATTGGAGTCCATGGCCTGGCGCTGCTGCAAGAAATACATGCCCGTAATCTCGCCCTGCCTGGGGCAGGGCATTCGCCAACTCATGACATTGACTGCGTCAATGTCATGACCCACTGCAATGCCGGCTGGCTGGCCACCGTGGCCCACGGCACTGCCCTGGCGCCGGTGTATGCCGCCCGGGAAGCGGGGCTGCCGCTCCATGTCTGGGTTTCCGAGACCCGGCCGCGCAACCAGGGCCTGCTCACCGCTTGGGAACTGGACCAGGCCGGCGCGCCCCATACCGTGATTGCCGACAATGCCGCCGGACTGCTGCTGATGCAGGGCCGGGTGGACTGCGTGATCGTCGGCGCCGACCGCATCGCCGCCAACGGCGACACCGCCAACAAGGTGGGTACCTATCTCAAGGCCCTGGCGGCTCGGGCCCACGGTGTGCCCTTCTATGTCGCCGCGCCCCTGTCCACCATCGATTTCGCCTGTTTCACCGGTGGGGACATTCCCATCGAGGAGCGGGATGGCAACGAACTGGGGCATGGCCTCGTACCCGTGGCCAACCCGGCCTTCGACGTTACGCCGGCGGCGCTGATCACCGCCATCATCACCGAGCGGGGTGTCTGTCGTCCTGATCAACTGGCCTCGTTGCAGCCATGACGCTGGCAGACCCCAAGACCAGGGTTCTGGCCGCCGCCCGATCCATGAATGCCCTGGGCATCAATCGGGGCAGTGCCGGCAATGTCAGCCTGCGCCAGGGCGAGGGTTTCCTGATCACTCCCACGGGCATGGCCTACAGTGCCTGCGCGGCCGAGGACATGGTGTTCGTCGGACTCGACGGTCAGGTCGAAGGCCGGCGCAAGCCTTCCTCGGAATGGCGCTTCCATCGGGATATCTACGCCGCCCGGCCCGAGGCCGGCGCGGTGGTCCATACCCATGCTCCCTTCGCCACCAGCCTGGCCTGCATGGAGACGGGCATAGAACCCTTCCACTACATGATCGCCCGCTTCGGCGGCCGCGACATTCGCTGCGCCGCCTATGCCACCTTCGGCAGCCAGGAACTGTCGGATTCAGTGCTGGCGGCCCTGAAGGACCGCTGCGCCTGCCTGATGGCCCACCACGGCATGGTGGTCTTCGGCCGGGACCTGGATCAGGCCCTGGATCTGGCCCTGGAGTTGGAAACCCTCTGCGAGCAGTATTGGCGGGTCCTGCAACTGGGGGTACCGAAGCTGCTGCCCGATGAGGAAATGGCGCGGGTGCTGGAGAAGTTCGCTGGCTACGGCAAGCAGGATTAGGCGTTAATCTGCCAGAAAGCCCCGGGTCAGGTCGAGAACCTGGGCCAGCTTGTCGTGGTGCACCCAGTGGCCGGCACCGGGAATGTTCACCGCTCGGGCGTCTCGGAAGTGGTCCAGTGCGCCGTTGCTCTGGGGATCGGAGAACTTGCTCTCGCCACCCCGCAGGAACAGGACCGGGCAGGCAATGCGGGACCACAGTTCCATGCACTCCGGGCCGCTCAGCAACTGGGGTTGCATGCCCCGCATGTAATTGTCGTATTTCCAGCTGTAGCTGCCGTCCTCGTTCTGATTCACGCCGTGGATCGTCAGATGCCGGGCCTGGTCGATGGACAGATGGGGATTCTCGTCCCGCATCCGTTGCAGGGCGTCCCCCAGGGTCGGATAGCGGCGCGGCTGGCGGGCGGAGAGGTGGTGCAGCCGATCCATCCATTCGATCAACTGGGGCGCCACGGGCTTGTCCCGCTGGGCCTGGAGTTGCTGGGGTGAATGGATGAAGGGATCGATGGCGATCAGGCGGTGCACCATCTCCGGGAAGGTGCCGGCGAAGAGCAGGCTGAGAAAGCCGCCGAAGGAGTGGCCGATGATGCGCACCGGCTTCAGCCCCGTGTGGCGCAGGACCTGGGCGATGTCATAGACGAAGTCGGCCAGCATGTAGCTGCCCCCCAGACCCCACTCGGAATCCCCATGGCCCCGCAGGTCGGGGGCGATGATGTGATAGTCCCGGCGCAGTTCCTGGGCCATCCAGTCCCAGTTGCGGGCATGGTCGTAGCCGCCGTGGATCATCAGCAGGGGCGGTGCCCCCTCGTTGCCCCAGTCCACGTAATGGAGCTTGAGCCGGTGGGAGAAATAATGCTGGGAGGTGGGGCCGATGATTTGCTGGGGCATGCTGATTCCTCCGCTATGGTTTGCTCAGGCGAAGAGCCGCGCCAGTTCGGTGCCCGGGTCCGGTGCCCGCATGAAGGCCTCGCCCACCAGGAAGGCGTGGACCTGGTGGTGGCGCATCCGGGCCACATCCTCGGCGGTGAGGATGCCGGACTCGGTGATCACCAGCCGCTCCGCGGGTATGCGCGGTAGCTGGGCCAGGGTGGTGTCCAGGGAAACCTCGAAGGTGCGCAGGTTGCGGTTGTTGATGCCGATCAGGGGTGTCTTCAATTGCAGGGCCAGGTCCACCTCGGCGCCGTCGTGGGATTCCACCAGCACCGCCATGCCCAGTTCCTGGGCGATGTCTTCCATCTCCCTCATCTGGGACAGGGACAGGGCCGAGACGATCAGCAGGATGGCATCGGCACCCATGGCCCGAGCCTCATAGACCTGGTAAGGGTCCACCAGAAAATCCTTGCGCAGCACCGGCAGGGCGCAGGCGGCCCGGGACTGTTGCAGGTAGTCGGGACAGCCCTGGAAGAACTGACGGTCGGTCAGCACCGAGAGGCAGGCGGCGCCGCCCAACTCATAGCTGGCGGCGATGGCGGCGGGCTGGAAGTCTTCCCGCAACACACCCTTGGAGGGGCTGGCCTTCTTGATCTCGGCAATCACAGCGGAACGACCGGCGGCAATCTTTCCTCTCAGGGCGCCGGTGAAATCCCGGGTCGGTGCCTGGGCAAAGGCGGCTGCCCTCACCTCGGCCAGGGGCTGGGCGGCGGCCACTTCCTCGGCCTTGACGGCCAGGATCTTTTTCAGAATGTCGGACATCAGTTGAACCGCCGGGTGAAATTGACGAACTCGTCCACCTTGGCCCGGGCCGCGCCGCTGGCGATGGTTTCCCGGGCCAGCACCACGCCCTCGGCAATGGAGGGGGCCACATTGGCGGCGTAGAGACTGGCGCCGGCATTGAGGATGACGATGTCCCGGGCCGGGCCGGGCTTGTTCTCCAGGGCGGCGAAGAGCATGGCGCGGGACTCCTGGGCGTCATTGACCCGGAGGCTGCGATTGGAAGCCATGGACAGGTTGAAGTCCTCGGGATGAATGTCGTACTCGACGACCTGACCATCCTTCAGCTCACCCACTTGGGTGGCGGCCCCCAGGGAAATCTCATCCATGCCGTCCCGGCTCCACACCACCAGGGCGTGGCTGGCACCCAGTTCTTTTAGCACCCGCACCTGGATGCCCACCAGGTCCGGGTGGAACACGCCCATCAGGATGTTGGGGGCGCCGGCCGGATTGGTCAAAGGGCCGAGGATGTTGAAGATGGTGCGCACTCCCATCTCCTTCCTTACCGCCGCCACGTTCTTCATGGCCGGATGATGATTGGGGGCGAACATGAAGCCCATACCGACGGCTTCCAGACATTCGGCCACCTGGGGTGCCTGGAGGTCGATCTTCGCCCCCAGGGCCTCCAGCACATCGGCGGAGCCGGACTTGGAGGAGACGCTGCGATTGCCGTGCTTGGCCACGGTGGCCCCCGCCGCTGTGGCGACGAAGGCCGAAGCGGTGGAAATGTTGAAGGTGTGGGCGCCGTCGCCGCCGGTGCCGACGATGTCCACGAAGCGGGGGTTGAGGGGCGCCTCCACCCGGGTGCACAGCTCCCGCATCACCCTGGCGGCGGCGGAGATTTCGCCGATGGTTTCCTTCTTGACCCGCAGGCCGGTGAGGATGGCAGCGGTCATCAGGGGCGAGATGTCTCCCTTCATGATCAGCCGCATCAAGTGCAGCATCTCGTCGTGGAAGATTTCCCGGTGTTCGATGGTGCGCTGGAGCGCTTCCTGGGGCGTGATCATGGTCGGTGTCCTCAGCGGCCCTGGTTCTGGATGGTCTGGTTCAGGAAATTGCGCAGTAGGTCGTGGCCCCCCTCGGTGAGGATGGACTCGGGGTGGAACTGCACCCCTTCCACGGCCAGCACGCGGTGGCGCACCCCCATGATTTCCCCATCCTCGGTCCAGGCCGTCACCTCCAGGCAGTCCGGCAGGGTGGCCCGCTCGATGGCCAGGGAGTGGTAACGGGTCACCGTCAGGGGATTGGGCAGGCCCTTGAACACGCCGCAGTCGGCGTGGGTCACGGCGGAGGTCTTGCCGTGCATGGGGCGCTTGGCATGGACGATACGGCCGCCGAAGGCCGCGCCTATGCTCTGGTGGCCCAGGCAGACGCCGAGGGTCGGTATCTGCCCGGCGAATTCCTGGATCGCCGCCACGGAAATGCCGGCTTCCGCCGGCGAGCAGGGGCCGGGGGAAATCACCAGCCGGTCAGGCTTCTGCGCGGCGATGCCTTCCAGGGTGATGGCGTCGTTGCGGAACACCCGCACCTCCTCCCCCAGCTCGCCGAAATACTGGACCAGGTTGTAGGTGAAGGAATCATAGTTGTCGATCATCAGCAGCATATGTTTGGCATCCCGTGAATTCTATTGACTGGTGTCTGGCTTTTCGCTGGCTTGCGGAGGGCGTCTGCCACTCCGTTGTTCCCCCGGATTTGCAGCTTTCTGACTTCGGGGGGGCGTGCGTAAGAATCGTTTGGCGGCTTACCGCCACCAACGAAACCAGGAAGGCCAGCGCTTATAGGGAAGTTGCTGCATGGCTGAAATATATCAGACCTTCCTCCGGCCTTGGGATACTCAGAGGGCCGCCAGCCGGGCGTTGGCCATGGTCAGACGGCGGGAAAGGACCTCCAGGAAGCCCTGGTAGAAGTGCATGCGGCAGGTGTCGGAGGCGTGGCGCAGGGTCTCGGCGCGGATGGTGATCACCCGGGAATGGCTCCGGGCTGCCACGTCGGCACCCCGGACGCGGCTGCTGCGGCCGACTACGGCCATTTCGCCGAAACAGTCGCCGGGGGTCAGGAGGCCCAGGGTGCGGCCCCGCTTGGCGACCCGGGCTTCGCCGCTGACTAGGAAACAGAAATAGTCGCCGGCCTCGCCGTCCTTCATCAGCAGCGTGTCGGCACTGACATCGTTCCAGGTGGAGAAGCGCACCACCTCCCAGATTTCCACGTCGGAAAACTCCCGGAAGAAGGGCAGCCCCCGCAGGGTCTCGAACTTCTCGCTGTCCGGTACGCCCTGGGTCTGGGTGGAAGCGAGCTTGCCGTTGCGGAAGGATTGCGCCAGGTCGTGGGCAAAGGCATCCCAGTCGGCGTAGCGGGCGTCGAGGGACTTCTGCATCGCCCGGGCCACGATGGTTTCCAGCTCCGGAGGCAGGTCGGCGCGGAGCGTGGAGGGGGACGGCGGCTCGGCGTTGGTGATCTGATAGACCATGCCGTAATTGCTGCTGGCATGGAAGGGCAGGCGGCCGGTGAGCAACTGGTACATCACCACCCCCAGGGAATAGATGTCGGTCTGGTGGCTGAGGGCCTGGTCCTGGACCTGTTCCGGCGACATGTAGGCGGGGGAGCCGACCCCGGTCACCTGGGTGCGGGTCTGGTCGCTGTCGTTGAGCAGGGCCGCGCCGAAGTCGGAGATCTTGATGTCGCCGTTGCTGCCGTCCCCGACCAGCAGGATATTGGCGGGTTTGATGTCACGGTGGGTGATGCCCAGGCGGTGGGCGTAATCCAGGGCGCGGGTGCATTTGAAAATGACTTCGACCACGCGATCCAGGGGCAGCAGGCCTTCCGGCGAACAGAACTGCTCCAGGGTACCGCCCGATACGTACTCCATGACGATGTAACTGATCTCGTCACTGAGGACGGCGTCGAAGATCTGGACGATGTGGGGATGGTTGAGTTTGCCTGCCAGGGAGGCCTCGTTGACCAGCAGGTGGCGATAGAGCCTGCCCTTATCCCGGTCTCGCAGGGCCTCTGCGGCGATCACCTTGATGGCCACTTCCCGCTGGGCGAAGGAGTCGAAGCCCAGGTACACGGTGGAGGTGGCACCCTCCCCCAGGACACGCCGAACCTCGTATTTGCCGATGTAGTCCATCAGGCAGCGGGGCCTGGGCCCAACTCCTTGCGCCTTCTTGCAATGGTGGCCCTGACCTGCTCGGGCGCGGTGCCGCCGATGTGATTGCGGGCCGCCAGGGAGCCGGCCACGGTCAGCACAGCGAACACGTCCTCGCCGATCAGGGGGGAGAAGGCCTGCAGTTCGGCCAGGCTGAAGTCCGGCAGGTCGCAGCCCCGCTGTTCGGCGGCGCGCACCGCCAGGGCCACGGCCTCGTGGGCATCGCGGAAGGGCAGACCCTTCTTCACCAAGTAGTCGGCCAGATCGGTGGCGGTGGCGTAACCCTGCTTCAGGGCGGCGGCCATGGCTTCCGGCTTCACGGTGATGCCGGGCACCATGTCGGCGAAGATGCGCAGGGTGTCCACCAGGGTGTCGGCAGTGTCGAACAGGGGTTCCTTGTCCTCCTGGTTGTCCTTGTTGTAGGCCAGGGGCTGGCCCTTCATCAGGGTCAAGAGGCCCATCAGGTGGCCGAACACCCGACCGCTCTTGCCCCGGGCCAGTTCCGGCACGTCCGGGTTCTTCTTCTGAGGCATGATCGACGAGCCGGTGCAGAAGCGGTCGGCAATGTCGATGAAGCCCACCCGGGGGCTCATCCATAGGATTAGTTCCTCGGAAAAGCGTGACACATGAACCATCACCAGGGAGGCGGCGGCGAGGAATTCGATGGCGAAATCCCGGTCCGACACGGCGTCCAGGGAGTTCTCGCAGACTCCTTCGAAGCCCAGTTCCCGGGCCACGGATTCCCGGTCGATGGGGAAGGTGGTGCCGGCCAGGGCGGCGCTGCCCAGGGGCAGGCGATTGACCCGCTTCCTGGCATCCATCATGCGTTCCCGGTCCCGCCGGGCCATTTCCACATAGGCCAGCAGATGATGGCCGAAGGTGACCGGCTGGGCCACCTGCAAATGGGTGAAACCGGGCAAGGGCGTGGCGGCATGCTGCTCCGCCAGGTCCAGCAGGGCGCGGATGTAGGCAGCCAGCAGGCCATCGATGGTGTCGATGGTGTCCCGCAGCCAGAGGCGGATGTCGGTGGCCACCTGGTCGTTGCGGGAGCGGCCGGTGTGCAGGCGCTTGCCGGCGTCTCCCACCAGGGCGGTGAGGCGCTTTTCGATGTTGAGGTGCACGTCCTCGTCGTCCAGGTTCCAGTGGAAACTGCCGGACTCGATTTCGCTCTTCACCTGGGCCATGCCGCTTTCGATGGCGGCCAGGTCGGCGGCGGAGATGATGTTCTGCCGGGCCAGCATCCGGGCGTGGGCCAGGGAGCCCCGGATATCCTGGAGAGCCATGCGCTGGTCGAAAAATACCGAAGCGGTGTAGCGCTTCACCAGGTCGGAAACGGGTTCGGAAAAACGTCCGGACCAGGCTTTGCCGGCGTCTGCCGCACCGAGTTGTTCTGTCATAATCGAAGTGCCGTCAAATCAACGAGATCGGCCAATGGCCCAAGAAGACGAAAGTATACGGCAATTCAACGAGTCCCCCGCCGCCTCCCTGCTACAGCGGTGCCTTGCCGTTTGGCGTGATGGGCCGGCCCGCGCCCTGGGGCGCGGGCTGCTGGTCGTGGCCGCCATCGAGGTCGCACTGCTGGTCCTGGCGTTGCTGGTCCGCTGGGCGGGCCTGTCCCTCGGCCTGCTGTCCGTACTCCTGGGCGGCGGTCTGGGTGCGGCCCTGGCCCTGATCTGGGCCGCCCGCCGTCCCAGCGAGGATGCCCTCACCGAAGCCCGGCTGATGGCCTTGACCGCCCGCATCCGCCCCCATTTCCTGTTCAATAGCCTCAACGCCGTGCTGGGCACCATACGCAGCGATCCGCGCCGGGCCGAGGCGGCCCTGGAAGAACTGGCCGAGCTGTTCCGCGCCCAGATGCAGGATCCCCGGGAACTGGTTTCCCTGTCGGAGGAAATTGCCCTCTGCCGCCAATATCTGGACCTGGAACGCCTGCGCCTGGGAGCACGGCTCCAGGTGCAATGGGACATCGCCAACTGCCCGCCGGATGCCACCATGCCCCGACTGATCCTCCAGCCCCTGCTGGAGAATGCCGTCTATCACGGCATCGAACCCATGGAAGCGCCGGGGCCCATCGCCATTCGCCTGGCCAGCGCCGGCCCCATGGTGCTGATCGAGCTTTCCAATCCCTATTTGCCTGGCCATGTTCATGCCCAGGGCAACCGCATGGCCCTGGCCAACATCCGGGAGCGCCTGCAACTCTTCTACGGCCTGGCCGCCAGCCTGAACGCCGAGGTCAAGGGCGAGCGCTATGTGCTGCGCATCGTGCTGCCCCATCGGCGGGACGGTGAATCATGACGGCCGCCCCCCTGCGCCTGATGCTGGTGGATGACGAACCCCTGGCCCGCTCCCGCCTGCGCCAGTTGCTGGGGGACATCGTGGCGGAGCTGCCCACCGAGGTGGTGGCCGAGGCCGGCGACGGCGTCGAGGCCCTGGAAAAAGCCGAGGGTCTGGTGCTGGACGCGGTGTTGCTGGACATCCGCATGCCGCGCATGGACGGCATGCAACTGGCCCTGCATCTGGCCCGGCGGCCCCAGGCGCCCGCCCTGATCTTCGTCACCGCTTACGACAGCTATGCCGTCAAGGCCTTCGAGCTTTGCGCCCTGGACTATCTGCTGAAGCCGGTGCGGGCCCAGCGTCTCCGGGAAGCCCTGGTCCGGGTCGGCCGCGGCGCCCCCGGGGCCGAGGCCCTGCGCCAGTTGGCCCCGGAGGGCCGCCACCAGTTGCGTTCCACCCTGCGGGGCCGGGTCCATCTGATCCCGGTGGAGGAGGTGCTGTATCTGAAGGCCGAGCAAAAATACGTCGCGGCCCGCACCGCTGCCGGCGAATACCTGCTGGAGGAATCCCTGACCCAACTGGAGACGGAGCTGGGCGAACGCTTCATCCGGGTTCATCGCAACTGCCTGGTGGCCCGGGCCGCCATTGCCGGCTACGAACATGGCGCCGAGGCAGAACCCGACGGGGAGGCCGAGGGCGAGCCCCGCTGGCAACTGATCCTGCGCGGCATCGATGACCGGGTGGCGGTGAGCCGCCGCCAGTGGCCCCAGTTGCGGGCTCTGCTGAAGGGCTAGCCCCCGACATTCCAATACGACAAGCCCGGCGTGCACTGATATAATCGCGCCCGCTTGTCACATGGGCCGGTAGCTCAGCTGGGAGAGCGCCGCGTTCGCAATGCGGAGGTCGTGAGTTCGATCCTCATCCGGTCCACCAAGACACAAGAAGGCCAGACCCGCTCTGGCCTTTTTCCTTTGCGGTGCCGGCCAGCCGCTCCTTCCATTTTCGAGGCCCCATGTCCCTCTCCAACGACTCCCTGATCGCCCTGCTGGCCGATGCCTATGGCGCCCGCGCTGATTTGCTGGCCCGGCTCCATGCCGAGTCCACCGACGCCTATCGCCTGTTTCATGGCAGCGTGGAGGGGGAGAGCGGCCTGACGGTGGATCGTTATGGCGAACTGCTGCTGGTGCAGAGTTTTCACCGCAGCCTGGACGAGGCCGGGCTGGAGGCCATCGCCGCCTTCTACGACAGCCATATCCCGGGCCTGAAGCTGGTTTATAACGACCGCAGCGCCAAGAACTCCCGCATCGGCAACACCCTGCCGCCCGATGCCATGACCATCGCCACCACCTCGGTGGTCGTGCAGGAGATGGGCGTGAAGTACCAGGTCCAGGGCCGCCATGCCGGCCAGGACCCCTGGCTGTTCCTGGACCTGCGGGCGGCCCGGCGCCGGGTGATGGCGGAAGCGGCAGGCAAGTCCCTGCTCAATGTCTTCGCCTACACCTGCGGCGTGGGCGTGGCGGCGGCCAAGGCCGGGGCCGGCTTTGTGGTGAATGTGGATTTTTCCGAAACGGCTCTCAAGATCGGCAAGGGCAACGCCACCCTCAACGAACTGCCCCAGCGCCTGCGCTTCATCAAGAGCGACGCCTTCGCCGCCATGCGCCAGTATTCGGGCATCGGCCAGCCGGAACGGGTACGGGGCAAGCCCATGCCCCCCTTCCCCAAGCTGGAGCAGCGGGCCTTCGACCTGGTGTTCATGGACCCGCCCCGTTACGCCCGCAGCCCCTTCGGCGTGGTGGACCTGATCAATGACTACCCGGCCCTGTTCAAGCCGGCCCTGCTGTGCACCGCCGAAGGCGGCAGCCTGTTCTGCTGCAACAACGTGGCCCAGGTGGAAGGGGAAGCCTGGCTGGACCAGCTTGATCGCAGCGCCAAAAAAGCCGGCCGGCCCATCCGCGAAGCGGAGTGGATCGCCCCGGAAACCGACTTCCCCAGCCACGACGGCAAGCATCCCCTGAAGATGCTGCTGCTGCGGGTTTGACTCTCATACACTGATAAGTGGATACACCATGAAACGCACCGATCTGGCAAAAAGTCTGGGCCTCAAGATTATGGGTCAGATGAGCAAGTCCGGCACCCCCCAGCGCTTCGGCCAGGCCGCCGCCTCCCTGCCCGACAAGAAGGAACAGCGCCGCCGTGACCAGGCCCTGGGCCTGGTGCCCTTTGCCGTGAAGATCGACAAGGAACTGGTGCAGTCCCTGCAACAGCGCGCCGCGGACCGGCAGGTGCCCCTCAACACGATGGTGGAAGAACTGCTGCGGGCCGGACTGGCGGCGGAAAAGTAGTCGGGAAGCCGCGCAACGGAGCAGTGCCCGGGCCGCTACAGGGCCAGAGGCCATCAGGCCTGGGATACCGGTGATGCTTTGATTTCCGTTGCCACATTAATGGTTACTTTATTATCCTTTAATGAGCCGCCCTCTCATTAAAGGATAAGCGCTTCACCATGAAGTCCTCCGACCTTAGCCCGGCGATTCGCAAAACCCTCGTTCCCCTGGAGGAATACCCCGGGGCATCGGCCATCGTTCCGCCAACGCCCCCCATGCACGTACCTATTGCCGGGGTGGAAGGGCCGCTCATGGCGGCCCATTGAATCGGCAACACGTTGGCGACAACTCGGTAAATTAGCTACCAGAGCAGTCGCAGTGATTGGACCAATGCTAGGAATTGCAGCCAGACGCTGACAAGCCTCATTCTCCCGATGTTCGCGAAGGATTGCTTGCTCCAACTCAGCAATCTGAAGATCGAGATGAGTAAGATGGTCAAGCAGCCGTTGGATCAGTAAGCGGATCAATCTAGTCAAGTGGGGACGACCACTGACGCGACAGGTGTGTCCGATATGAGCGGCAAACGGGGAATTTCCCCACCGTTGGCACACCGGCGGAAGAAATGGACAGGAAATGTTCCGTTCGTTTCATGTTCCCATCTCAACTCGCCCTCATGCCTTCGCCTCGCGAGGGCTTGTTCGGCGTTTCCTTAGATGGCACTTTATACCGACCACACGAACCATATGGCCGCCACGAGGGCTCCAACGCTTGTCGTGACGGCCACGGTGTACATAGTACGCAATTGTGTCCAGAGGAGCAGCCCTGTGATCGACAGCAAGATCAGGCTGCCTGCGATCGTATCCGACAGGATTATCCAGAAGGCGTTGACGCCCACTGACATATGCAGGCGGGTCAAGGTACCAATCGGGGTAGCATCCACCTGATCCAGCTTGACGAACCTGTTGCCAGCAAAATACTCAGCCACTACACCGCGTTGCGGGCTCTGTAAGCTAATGCTCCAGCGTTCCGGTTGAAGAACCTCCCTATCCGACCATACAACTATTTTGGCTGGCTGGGTTTTGATCTGAGTGACCTGCCCCGGAGCAAACTTCAGTTCCTGCTGAAGCCAGACCGACATATCTTCCGGCTTGGAAAGTTTCTGCTTCGGCAGAGGCAATTGCACCGTGGTCTGTACTGTTTTCTCCACCGGGATATTCATGATAGCCCGGTGATTCAGCAAGATGCCGGTGACACCGAATAATAGCCCGAGGATTGCGCCCCAGAGACCCACATAGAGGTGGGTCTTCCGCAACCAAGTAAGAAACACCGCTCGCCGGCTACGCTGGCGCAGCCCCTCCCTGGCCAAAGTATTTTCCCTTGTTAGAGCAGAGACACTGTTTACCAAGCGGACGGAAGTGTTGGCGTTGGCCATGGTCAATCGCTTCCGTGGCTGGGCGGTACGGCAGGCCCAGGATCGGCGCCGTCTGCCTTGAGGAACGTGTAGGTGAAATGATTGCGCAAGGATTCATACTTTTTGCCATCAAATTCCCCCGGCGTCGCATCCACATGCAAAACATGGATAACGTACGAACCGCGCCATGGTGTGTTGATGGCCACTCTTCCCTGGGTATCCGTCCTGTATTCCTGGACCCAGGTATTGGGCGCAATCACTTCCAACTTCGCCCCCTTGAGGGGCTGCCCGCGATAGAGCACGGTCAGTTTGTTAGGATCACGTCCCTGGACGTCAAGCGCGAAAGAGAATTGGTCGTTCGGGCCTTTCGGCTGGCCATAGCGGGCGTAGTAATTGGTCTTTGCCATGCCCAGCCCGTGCTTGGTCAGATCGCGGACTTCCAGGGACCCTTCCGTAGCTAGGAGAGCGGGAGACTTCCCGCCGCCGTTAACGAAGAAATGGCCTGCAGTGAGGCTGACGGTTAGGGCTTTATGTTGTCCGCTCAGCTGATTCAGTACGAAAGCACGAGGCGCCTTGATTGTGTCCAGCTTGCCCGGACTCTTCTCTTTGAGCCCGCCTTCAGCCTCGCCGTAGAAGAGCCTGGCACCGGCCTCGTCTGGTTCGAGCCACAGATAGTGAGCCTGCGCGACCCCCACCGTAGACAACACCCCGCAGGCGGCAGCAATGATGGTTCTATTCGAAACTCGCATCGCTGGCTCAGAAGGCATACCGGATAGTCAGTTGGACCGCACGGGGCGCACCGGGCAGATTGAGATTGGGAGCGCTGCCATGGCCGGAGACGATGTACTTGCGATTGAGGAGATTCGTCACGTTCAACTGCGCATCGAATGCCTTGGCGCGGTAGTAGCCCATGGCATCGAGCGTGATATAAGCGGGGAGCATTACGGTGTTGCCGGGATTGGCGAAGCGGTCGCCGACATAATTGACCCCGGCGCCTGCCCCGAACCCACCGCCCAGGGCCTTGGTTAACCACAGGTTGGCACTTTGGTTGGGCGTGAGGGTCGGGCGCTTTCCTTGCACCGGCTGACCGGCATCGATCGCTACGGAGGAGACCATACGGGCATCCAACCAAGCATAGCCGGACCACACTTGCCAGCCGTGGGGTAGTTCGCCAGAGAAAGTCAGCTCCACGCCGTCGGTACGCTGAACACCGAGGGGCACCAGGGTATTGGTGGCCGGATTGGTGGTCTTGATGTTGGTACGCTCAAGCCGGAACAGGGAAGCAGTGGCAGACGCCATGCCCTCGAGGAAATCCAGCTTCGCACCCACCTCCTGATTGGTGGTCTCTTCAGGAGCGATCTGGGCATTGTTCGCAGCCAGCGGAAAGCTCTCGGCGGAAGGCTGGAAGGACTTGCTGTAGGAGGCGTAGTAGGACTGATATAGAGTGGGCTGGTACACCAGGCCGGCACGTGGACTCCGGGCGGTATCGGTTCGGCTCAGATCACGCTGGCCGGCACGGCGCTCCTTTGTCTCCTGCTGGAAGCGGTCGTAGCGTACCCCAACCAAAGCCTTCCAGTGCTCGGACAGGGTGGCGAGATCCTGAACATAACCACTGGCTACGGTCAGGATGCCCAAGTTATCAGTCGTAGGTGCTGCCGTCACAGTGAAAGGCAGTGTCGGCAGGACCGGATTGAACAGGGAAATCCCCGTAGCGATGTTGTTCTGGGTACGGAAGACCTGATCTTTGTTCTGCTTGCCGATTTCCACGCCATAAAGCAACTGGTGCTGCATGCCGGCGATGGTGGCTTTCTGGGTCAACTCGGTCTGGTTGAAATAGCCGTCTTCCTGACGCCGCACATTGCTGCGGTTGAGGGACACGGTTCGTGCCGCTTCATTGACGGACCCTACTAGAGTGTTATTACGGTCCAGGCGGTAGTCGTAATAGCGGAAGGCGTTACGGGCCGACCACTCGCTATTGAAACGATGGTCCAGGGTAAAGCCAATGGCCGAGACTTCGGCCTGGGTGTAATCGGCATCCTTTGCATTGGCTGCGCCGTAGTAGGTACGGGCAGGTACATCTACCGGCCGCCCCCGGTAGGCAGGAGTACCAAAGTCGGTGACTCGGCGGTCGGACAGATATTCACCCTGAATCAGCAGGCGGGTGGCCCTGCCAAGCTTTAGCGAAACGGAAGGTGCAATAGCCTCCCGATCGAGAAACTGCTTGTCCCGATAGCTGTCAGCCCGTTCAACGGCGCCCGTGACACGGAAGGCTACGCCCTTGTCATCCAGATTGCGTGCTAGGTCGAATTCGCCCCGCCGCTGGTTCCAACTGCCGGCTTGAAGAGTCACTTCATTGCGGTCGATACCGGGTTTTTTGGTGATGCGATTGATCAGTCCCCCGGAAGAACCCCGTCCGTACAGAACCGAGGCCGGGCCTTTAACTACTTCCACCTGCTCGATATTGGAAAGGTCTCGGAAGTACAGCGCATCATCCCGAAGGCCATCGATGAACTGGTCGGCAATGGCGGAAAAGCCACGAATGGTCACTTGGTCCCGCTGGCCGTCACCATGGGACAAGCCAACTCCGGGCACTGACTTCAGCGTGTCCTGCATGGAATGCATGCTCTGATCCCGCATCAAGCTCTGGGACACGACATTCACGGTCTGCGGAATGTCGCGCAAGGGTGCTTCGATCTTGCTCGCACTGCTCGCGGTTGGGGGATTGTAGGTCGGAGGCAACTCACGTCCCGCTAAGACTCTGACTACGGGCAGCTCTTTTATCGGGCCTTCCTTGGCAGATGAAGATGCCGCAGCCAGTATGAATTTCGGACCGACTTTTTCCGATGCTGCGGTGAAGGGAGAGATGCCTAGGGAGACGCCAATCACCAGGGCGAGTGGGGTTTTGCGCAACACAGTGTTTTCCTTTTTTAATGGAGCACTGGCTGGCGGTGGCTGGCTGGTGCAGTAAAAACCTATTACATGCACTATCGGCGGTGTAATGGGTTGGCTAGCAAAGTTAAGTGAACGAGATACTAGCACACCTATTGCAAATAGGAATTATTTGCATTTACAACCAAAGAAAAAACGAGTAGATTGTTGAAAGCCACTCTCAACAACCCAAACGTCAATAACGGATAGGGCATCCACGGTTTGATTACCCACATCCTCCTCGCCGGCGTACTTCTCTGGACAGCGCTTTCCCTAAACTGATTTCCCTTAGCCGGAGCTCCCCATGCCATCGACCGAACTCTGGGCAGGCGCCCTTGCCCTGCTACTCCACCACAGTGAAACCGGCTGTCCTGCGGCAGCTCGCCAAGCTGCGCGGCTATTGGAACATCTCTCCAATGCGCCGGAAGTAGATGCCGAACTAAGCGCTCTGTGCGAGCGCGCTAGTATCCGTCTGGAGACTAATGGCCAGAGGAAACAACATGCCTTCTCCTAAGCTGAGTTCCCTGAGCCGCGGCCTGCTTGCCGGACTTCCGAAAGCCCAGCCTCTCGAGGACTTTGCCATTCCGACCACTCCGGCAGGCGGATCGACGGAAAAGCAAGCCAAGCTTTGGGATCTGGCCGATAAACACCACTGTCCGGTCATTGGCACTTGTATCCCTGCAAACGAATCTATGGACTCCCCCTGATTTGCAAGATGAAAGTGAATTTGGTCTGATGGACAAGCCTGCAGGAATCTATCCGGCCTACTGTGGCGCCCGTCAGCACCGGCCCTGATGACATATGCACCACGGGAGCCTCATTAGTAGAGCGGCCTTGCGTTGGCCAAGCACGTTATCAGGCTCTTTCCGCGTCGGTTTGAACCGTCATCCCATCAACACGCTCCGCTCGCAAACTCCAGGTAGGACATCACTGGTACTACGGATGAACACGACCGACGTCAGACGGCTACCCGGTACTCGGTACCCCGAGCCAACATGGCTCAGATGATATGAGCATTCTTGGCGGCCAATGCAACAGCGGCCACGTTGTTGCACGCGCTGGCCTTGAGCGCTTCTGCCCAGAGGCTCTTCCGATCCGTCTTGTTCGCCATGCGCTGCAAGGCGGAACGGGTGCCATGGATCAGCAGGGTGCGCAGCACGACGTCACCGCGCTTGCTGATGGCGCCGCGCGTCTTGCCACCGCTTGGAGTTCTGCCGTGGCGTCAGACCCAGCCATGCGGCGAATTGGCGGCCATTCTTGAATGCCTGAGCGTTGCCCACACGGGCCACTTCTGCCGTGGCCGTGATGGGACCAATACCTTCAATCGCCATCAACCGCTGAACAGGTTCGCTTTGTTTCGCTAACGCGGTGATCTTTCGGTCGTAGGCAAGGATGCGTTCATCAAGTGCGTGCACTCGGTCATGCAACTCGCCGATTGTTTCCCGGGCAAGGATGGGTAACAGTGCTACAGTCCTTGGGACGTCGGCTTTGCTCTTCCTTCCAGTCCATCAGTGCCTTGCTGGCGGTAGCGAGCAACCCATTTGTAGCCTTGTGACTAATGCCATAGTGGTCGCACAGGTCGCTGAAGCTGCCTTGCTGGCGCAGGTAATCGGCTATGAAGAGTACTTTCTCGTCCATCGGTTTCACTTTCTTCCAGGGCATGGCGGCCTCCACTTGAAGACTGCCTTGCAGGGTAAATACATGTTACCCATGTCCTTGGACTGATTTGTAACCTATGTACTTGACTTCTACACCGTATGCTTCTTTGCCTACTTTCTTGCACAAGCAAGAAAGTAGGTCGGCCGCCGGGCCGAGTCCCGGCATTACCCCCAGGCCGCGAGAAACTTCCGCCAATGCTCCTGAGGCGAAGCCTCCAGCTGGGCGCGGACGAAGGCCACTTCCTCGGCATGCTCGGCCGGGGTCAGGTGGCCGCGCATCTGCTGGAAGCGCAGATAGACCAGGTAGGTATTCACCACATCGGTCTCGCAGTAGTCGCGGATGTCATCGATATGGCCATCCAGCCAACCCTGCCAGACGGCGGAACCGTCCATGCCCAGCTTGCCGGGCAGGCCCATGAGCTTGGCCAGTTCGTCCAGGGGCGCGTTGGCCCGGGGCTGGTAGAGGGCCAGCAGGTCCATCAGGTCCAGGTGCCGGCTATGGTAGCGGCTGATGTAGTTGTTCCACTTGAAGTCCCGTGCATCGTAGGAGCCGCCCTCGCCGGTCTCCCAGTAGCGGGGCGCTGCCACGCCGTGGATCAGGCCCCGGTAGTGCAGCACCGGCAGGTCGAAGCCGCCGCCGTTCCAGGAGACGATCTGGGGGGTGTATTTCTCGATGCCGGAATAGAAGCGCTGGATGATCTCGCCTTCATTGAGCTTGGGCTCGGCCAGGGACCAGACCTTGAAGCCCTCGTCGGAGCGCATGGCGCAGGAGATCACCGCTACCCGTTGCAGATGCAGGGGCAGGAAGTCGCTGCCGTTCCGGGCCCGCTGTTTCTGGAAGGCATATTCCGCCACCTCTGCGTCGGAGAGTTCCGCCGGCAACTCGTGGATCTGGCGCAGGCCGGTGATGTCGGGAATGGTCTCGATGTCGAAGACGAGGACGGGTGTCATGGCGTAGACCGGTTCAGGCCGGCCAGGTGGGGATGGGCGCGATTGTAGCCCATGGTTCCTGACCCGGCCGGGCCAAGGCGGGGCCGAAATGCGAACGCCGACCGATCCGATCCCTTCCTTATACTCGCCTTAACCCCATTTCATGGATGCCCCCATGTACCAGGACATTCTCTACGAAGTGCGCGACCACATCGCGCTCATTACCCTGAATCGCCCCCAGGCCCTCAACGCCTTCTCCGGCACCCTGGGCGAGGAATGGTCCGACGCCTATCGCCGGGCCGATGCCGACGACGAGGTGCGGGTGGTGGTGGTCACCGGGGCCGGCAAGGCTTTCTGCGCGGGGGCAGACATGAGTGGTGGTGCTGCCACCTTCAATAGTTACGAGGGCGGCGACTTCAGCGCCGCGGCCCTCTCCACTGCGGCCTTCGAGATTCGCAAACCCGTCATCGCCGCCGTCAATGGTTCCGCCGTGGGCCTGGGCCTGAGCCTGGCGGTCCAGGCCGATTTCCGGGTGCTGGCGGAAGAGGGCAAGTACGGCTTTCTCCAGGTGCGGCGTGGCGTGGTGGCCGATGCCTACATCCACTGGACCCTGCCGCGCCTGATCGGCACCGAGCGGGCCAACGAGCTGCTGCTGACCGGACGCCGCATCAGCGGCAGCGAGGCGGCGGCCATGGGCCTGGCCCTGCGGGTGGTGCCCGCCGCCGAGGTGTTGAACGTGGCCATGGAACTGGCCCGGGAGATCGCCAGCCAGTGCTCGCCCCTGGCGGTGGCCATGACCAAGCGCCTGCTGCTCCAGGCTGCCACGGCGCCCCTGCCCCGAGTGGCCCGGCTGGAGACCCACTGGCTGGGGCAAAGCATGGGCACCGAGGATGCCATCGAGGGAGGTACGGCCTATGCCGAAAAGCGCCTGCCCCAATGGCGCTCCAGCATCAACGACAACTGGCCCCAGGCCGAAGTCCCCCCAGGAGATGAAGCATGAAAATCGACGCCCCCCTGAACGTTGCGAACGCCCTGGAAGCCGGCCCCCTGGCCCGGGACCTGGAAGCCCGGGGCTTCGATGGCGCCTACACCTTCGACGGTCGCACCGATCCCTTCCTGCCCCTGGCTTTCGCCGCCGAGCATACCCAGCGCATGGAACTGATCACCGCCATCGCCGTGGCCTTCGCCCGCAACCCCATGGTGGTGGCCCAGTTGGGCAACGACCTGCAAACCCTCTCCAAGGGCCGTTTCATTCTGGGCCTGGGTTCCCAGATCAAGGTCCACATCGAAAAGCGTTTTTCCATGCCCTGGTCTGCCCCCGCAGCCCGGATGCGGGAATTCGTCCTGGCCCTGAGGGCCATCTGGGAGGGCTGGCAGAAGGGCACGCCCCTCAATTTCCGCGGCGAGTTCTACACCCACACCCTGATGCCGCCCCTGCTGGCGCCGCCCCCCAACCCCTACGGCCCGCCTCGGGTATTCCTGGCCGGCGTCGGCCCGGCCATGACCGAAGTGGCGGGCGAAGTGGCCGACGGCTATCTGGTTCATCCCTTTCACTCCGCAGCCTACCTGGAACAACTGGCCCTGCCGGCCCTGGACCGGGGCCTGGCAAAGCGTGGAAGCAAGCGGGAGGACATGGAGATTTCCTGCCAGATCCTGGTGGGGGCCGGCCGCAACTCGGCCGAGCTGGAGCAGGCCCGCGATGCCATGCGCGCCCAGGTGGCCTTCTACGCCTCGACGCCGGCCTATCTGCCGGTGCTGGAGTCGGTGGATAGGGCCGGGCTCCACGGCGAGCTCAACGCCCTGAGCAAGCAGGGCCGTTGGGCCGAGATGGCGACGCGGATCGACGACGAACTGCTGGATGCCGTTGCCATCATCGGCACGCCGGAGGAAGCCGCCCAGGCCATCGTCAGTCGCTATCGTGGCACCATGGATCGCATCAGCCCCACCGGCTATATTGCCGACCCGACCCTGGCCGCCGAGGTGGTCAGCGCCCTGGGCCGGGCCATGAATACATCAAAGGAGACAGCATGAGCACGACAACGCAACGGGTCGCCCTGATCAGCGGCGGCGGCACCGGCATCGGCCGGGCCGTCAGCCTGCGTCTGGCCAGGGACGGCTTTGCCGTGGTGGTGGGTTACTCCCGCTCCGCCGTCGGTGCCGAGGAAACCGTCAGGCAGATCGAGGCGGCGGGCGGCAAGGCCTGGGCCTGCAAGGTGGATGTCACCGTGGAGGATGAGGTGGTGGCTTTTTTCGCCGCCGCCAAGGCCCACTACGGCCGGGTGGATGTGGTGATCAACAATGCCGGCATCGGCCATATGAAGCCCTTTGCCGACATCCCCATGAGCCACTACGACTTCACCTTCAACGTCAATGCCCGGGGCACCTTCATGATGTGCCGGGAGGCGGCCCGCCATATCGAGGACAACGGCCGCATCATCAACCTTTCCACCGGCGCCACGGTGGCCAATACGGCGGGCATGGCTCTCTATGTGGCCAGCAAGATGGCAGTGGAAGGTTTCACCAAGGTGCTGGCCCGGGAACTGGCGCCCCGGGGCATCACCGTCAATGCAGTGTCCCCGGGCATGACCGATACGCCGATGCTGGAGGGGGGTGACGCCGAGGCCCTGCGCAAATATGGCGCGGCGTCTGCCGCCATGAGACGACTGGGCCAGCCCGAGGACATTGCTGACGGCATCGCCGCCCTGGTCTCCAGTGACGGACGCTGGATCACCGGTCAGGTGATCCACGTGGATGGGGGCACGATCATCGTCTGAGGGCATCCCATGGCCTTCTATCCTTTTCCGCCGATTCCCAACCCGTCCTACGGGACGGGAATCTTCCGTCGCCGCATCCGGCTGGAAAATCATGGCCAGTCCGTCCTGGCGGGGCTGGAGGACACCATGCATGCCTGTAAGCTGGTACTTCACCACCAGGACGGGTGTATCGCTGCCGTGGATGCCGAGTGGGTGCGTTATCCCACCATGACCTGCCCCGGTGCGACCACCCAGTTGTCGGCCCTGGCGGGGCAGCCTCTCACCGCCAGTTGGACGACTTTCCGGGAGTACCAGGACCCCCGCCTGCACTGTACCCATCTTCTCAACCTGCTGGGACTGGCTGCAGCCCATGCCTTGCGGGAGAGGGGCCAGCGGCAGTTCGATGTGGCCGTGCCGGACCTGAAGGACGGCCTGACCCGGGCCCAGGTGCTGGTGGATGGCGAACTGGTCCATGACTGGTCTTCGGACCTGCAAACCCTCGTTGGCCCGGCGCAGGTGGCGGGGGTATCCCTGTTCAAGGGTTTCACCCAGTGGGCCCCGCAACATTTCAGCGGCGATGTCCTGGAAGCGGCCTATGTGCTGCACATGGGCCTGTTCGTGGCGGGAAGCCGGATGTTCGACGGGGCCGCGATGCTGCAAAAATATCCGGCCATCCCCCATGTGGCGAGAGACCTGATCGGGAGCTGCTATGCCCGCCAGGAGGAACGCTTCGACAGCAGCATTCCTATGGCAAACAGCATCCGGGACTTCACCGATTCTCCCGACGAGATGTTGCAGTTCATGGAGACGGAGGGCATGTAAATTCCCTGATCAGCGGCCGGCCCCTCCCATCCTCCCCCTCGCAGGGGAGGCGACTGATTTGGCTCGTTTCGCTCGCAATTCTTTGCGCGATTTGTCAAAACTTAAGTGGTTAGTCACTAGAATAAAACGCGGGACAAGCCTTGGTGGGGCAGGGGGCCTGTTCCCCAATAACGGTGGCAGTTTTCTCACAGGGAGACTCATCATGACCGAACGCACTGTTTTCCAGTCCTTGTTGCCGCGCCAGGTGGTCAGTCTGGACCCGAAGGCCAGCGTCTATCAGGCGGCCTGTGTCATGACCCGCGCCCAATGCGGCAGCGTGCTGATCATCGACGCCAACAGCGAGCTGATCGGCATCCTTACCGAGCGGGATCTCATGTCGCGGGTGTTGGCCGAAGGACGGGAGCCGAAAACGACCACGGTCACCGAGGTCATGACCCGAAACCCGTTTTGCGTGACGCCGGAGACCACGGTCACCGATGCCGTGCTGATCATGATTGAGCGGGGCTTCCGACACCTCCCCATCGTTACCGCCCGTCAAAAGATCGTGGGGGTGTTCTCCATACGCGACGCGATGCCACGGGAGATCGATGCCGCGGTGGGCGTGGCCGAATTTCACGAGCAGATCAACGACGCCCTCGGCTGACCGGCCCCGGGCCCACCGAGGTCAGACCGGGAACACCCCGGTGGACAGATAGCGGTCGCCCCGGTCGCAGACGATGGTGACGAGGGTGGCATGCTCCAGTTCGGCGGAGAGACGCAGGGCCACGTGCAGGGCGCCGCCGGAGGAAATGCCGGCGAAGATGCCTTCCTCGGCGGCCAGGCGCCGGGTCATGGCCTCGGCCTCGGCCTGGCTGACGGATTCGATCCGGTCCACCCGGGAACGGTCGTAGATGCGGGGCAGGTAGGCTTCCGGCCACTTGCGGATACCGGGAATCTGGGAGCCTTCGCTGGGCTGGCAGCCAATGATCTGGATGGCCGGGTTCTGCTCCTTGAAATAGCGGGAGCAGCCCATGATGGTGCCCGTGGTGCCCATGCTGGAGACGAAGTGGCTGATGCGTCCTTCCGTGTCGCGCCAGATCTCGGGGCCCGTGCCCTCGTAGTGGGCCAGGGGATTGTCCGGGTTGCCGAACTGGTCCAGCATCCGACCCTTGCCTTCCCGCACCATGCGCTCGGCCAGGTCACGGGCCGCTTCCATGCCCCCGGCGCGGGGGGTGAGGATCAGCTCGGCGCCGAAGGCGCTCATGGTCTGGCAACGCTCCACGCTCTGGCTCTCGGGCATCACCAGGATCATGCGATAGCCGCGCATGGCGGCGGCCATGGCCAGGGCGATGCCGGTGTTGCCGGAGGTGGCCTCGATCAGGGTGTCGCCGGGTTTGATCTCGCCCCGAGCCTCGGCCCGCACGATCATGGACAGGGCCGGCCTGTCCTTTACCGAGCCGGCGGGATTGTTGCCCTCCAGCTTGGCCAGGATCACATTGCCGCGGCGCTCGTTGTCCGCCCCGGGGATGCGCTTCAACTGCACCAGGGGGGTATTGCCGACGTGGTCTTCCAGGGTTTTGTAGTTCATCGCGCTTGCAGCAGATGCTGGACGTATCGGGCGACACCCTCGCCCACGGTGGCGAATTCGCCTTCATAGCCGGCGCCCCGCAGATTGGAGAGATCGGCCTGGGTGAAGCTCTGGTACTTGCCCTTCAGGGCTTCGGGGAATTCCACGTATTCCACCAGGCCCTGGGCCACCATCTCGGCCAGGGACAGGGTTGGCTTGCCTTCGGCGGCGCGGCAGGCATTCACCGTGGCCTCGGCCACGTCGTTGAAGGGCTGGGCGCGACCGGTGCCCAGGTTGTAGATGCCGGAGGTGCCCTTGTCGAGGAAGTGCAGGTTCACCTTGACCACATCCTCGACGAAGACGAAGTCACGGCTCTGGGCGCCGTGGGCGTAGCCGTCGCAGCCCTCGAACAGCTTGACCTTGCCTTCGGCCCGGTATTGGTTGAAGTGGTGGAAGGCCACCGAGGCCATGCGTCCCTTGTGCTGTTCCCGGGGGCCATAGACATTGAAATAGCGAAAGCCCGTCACCGGCGAGCTGGCGTCGGCCAGACGGCGGCGCACGATCTGGTCGAAGAGGAACTTGGAGTAGCCATAGACGTTGAGGGGCGCCTCGTGGGCACGCTCCTCCTTGAACACGCTGCCGCCGCCATAGACCGAGGCGGAGGAAGCGTAGAGGTAGGGCACTTCCTGGTCCAGGCAGTAGTCCAGCAGGGACTGGGAGTAGCGGAAGTTGTTGGCCATCATGTAGGCGCCATCGGTTTCCATGGTGTCGGAGCAGGCTCCCTGGTGCAGTAGGGCCTCGATGGCGCCGTCGAAATAGCCGTCCTCGATCAGGTCGAGGAATTCGTTCTTGTCGATGTAGTCGGCGATCTGGCAATCCACCAGATTCTTGAATTTGTCGGCCTTCTTCAGGTTGTCGACGGCGATGATGTCGGTAATGCCCCGGTCATTGAGGGCCTTGACGATATTGGAACCGATGAAACCGGCGGCGCCGGTGACGACGTAGTAACTCATGCAAGTTTTCCTTTTGCCTGTGGATCGCGCAATGTCATGGCGCCTGCAATTCCTCGCGGGAGCATACCGCTGTTCCGAGCTTGCCCACCACGATGCCGGCGGCCCGGTTGGCCATTTTCATGGCCGCGGGCAGGGACAGGCCGCTGGCCAGCATCACCGCGAGGGTGGCGATCACCGTGTCGCCGGCGCCGGAGACATCGAACACCTCCCGGGCCTGGGCCGGTTCGTGGCTTTCGCCGGCATCGGAGAACAGGGTCATGCCCTCCTCGGACCGGGTCAGCAGCAGGGCGGCGAGGCCCAGTTCCCGGCGCAGGCCGTGGGCCTTGCGGTTCAGTTCTTCCTCGCTGCCCCAGCGACCGACGACCTCCCGCAGTTCGGCCCGGTTGGGGGTGATCACCGTGGCGCCGGCATAGCGGGCGTAGTCGTCGCCCTTGGGGTCCACCAGCACCGGCTTGCCCGCCTCCCGGGCCATGCGGATCATGGCGGTGATGTGGGTCAGGCCGCCCTTGCCGTAGTCGGAAAGGATCACCGCGTCGCAGTCCTGCACCCGTTGGGAGAACTCCGCCAGCTTGGATTGCAGTACCTCGTGGTCCGGGGCATTCTCGAAGTCGATGCGGATCAGTTGCTGCTGGCGGGCCACCACCCGCAGCTTGACCGTGGTGTTGAGCTTGGCGTCCTCATGGAGGCTGGCATCGACCCCGGAACTGGAGAGCAGCCGGGCCAAGGTCTGGCCCGGCTCGTCCGCTCCCACCACCGAGAGCAGCCCGGTGGGGGCGCCCAGGGCGCGGCAGTTGCGCGCCACGTTGGCCGCGCCGCCGGGCCGATCCTCGGTGCGCTCGATCTTGGCCACCGGCACCGGCGCCTCGGGGGAGATTCGGGCCACGTCGCCGAACCAGTAACGGTCCAGCATCACGTCGCCGACGACGAGAATGCGGGCCTGGGAGGTATCAGGGATAGTGTTCATATCTGGGACATCAAAACTACATCGAATCCAGCAGCGCTGTTGTTATCCATTGGTTACTTGCGTCCGATGGGGAAATATTCGAGGCCGGCCCGGCGCGGATGGGCCGGATCGTAGAGGTTGCGGCCATCGAAGATCACCGGGTGGCGCAACTGACTCTTGATGGCATCGAAGTCGGGGCTGCGGAATTCCTTCCATTCGGTGACGATGGCCAGGGCGTCGGCGTCGGCCAGGGCATCCATGGGGCTGGCGGCGAATTCGACGCCGGCCTCTCCTTCGAAGATCCGCTGCGCTTCATGGATGGCCACGGGATCATAGGCCCGCACCCGGGCGCCCCGGGCCAGCAGGTCGCCGATCAGTGCCCGGCTGGGGGCTTCCCGCATGTCGTCGGTGTTGGGCTTGAAGGCCAGGCCCCAGAGGGCGAAGGTCCGGCCCGAGAGGTCGGCGCCGAAATGCTGGACGATCTTGCCGGTGAGCACGTGCTTCTGGACTTCGTTGGCGGCCTCCACGGCGGCGAGGATCTTCAGTTCCTGCCCGGCTTCCCGTGCGGTGCGCTCCAGGGCCTGGACGTCCTTGGGGAAGCAGGAACCGCCGTAGCCGCAGCCGGGATAGAGGAAGTGGTAGCCGATGCGGGGGTCCGAGCCCATGCCATGGCGCACGTGCTCGATGTCGGCCCCCAGCTTCTCGGCCAGGTTGGCCAGTTCGTTCATGAAGCTGATGCGGGTGGCCAGCATGGCGTTGGCGGCGTACTTGGTCAGCTCGGCGGAGCGCACGTCCATCATGATCAGGCGCTCGTGGTTGCGCTGGAAGGGAGCATAGAGCTCCCGCATCAGGTCGATGGCGCGGGGATCCTCGGCGCCGACGACGATGCGGTCGGGCTTCATGAAGTCCTCCACCGCCGCGCCTTCCTTGAGGAACTCGGGATTGGAGACGACGCTGTAGGGGGTATCCACACCCCGCTGGGCCAACTCCTCGGCGATGGCGGCCCGTACCTTGTCGGCGGTGCCCACGGGCACGGTGCTCTTGTCCACCACCACCTTGTAGTCAGTCATGTGGCGGCCCACGTTGCGGGCGGCGGCCAGCACGTATTGCAGGTCGGCGGAGCCATCCTCGTCCGGGGGGGTGCCCACGGCGATGAACTGGATGGCGCCATGGGCCACGGCAGCCTCGATGTCGGTGGTGAAACGCAGCCGGCCGGCGGCCTCGTTCTTCTTCACCATGGCCTCCAGGCCCGGCTCGTAGATGGGGATGCCCCCTTCATTGAGGATGCGGATCTTGTTGGCGTCCACATCCAGACAGAGCACGTCGTTGCCCACATCGGCCAGACAGGTGCCGCTGACCAGGCCCACATAGCCGGTTCCGATTACGGTGATCTTCACAGTCAATCCTTTAAAGACGCGAGGCTCCAGGACCTCACGGGGTCAAATCGAATTCTTCCGTCCGCTTGGGCGGATAAGTTTCCCAGCCGCCGCAGGCGGGGCAGCGCCAGTGGAACTGGCGGGCCTTGAAGCCACAGCTGTCGCAACGGTAGCGGGCCACGCGGCGGGTATGGGCGTGGATCAGGTTGCGCACCAGTTCCAGGTCGCCGCGCCGCTCCGGCGGAGCCATCAGCACCTGGGCTTCCAGCAGGCGATCCAGGCCCAGCAGGGTGGGGTTGCGCCGCAATTCATCCCGCACCAGTTTGTAGGCGGATTCCGGCCCCCGCTGTTCCTGCTCCACCTGGGCCACCACGTCCAGCAGATCGAGGGAGGAGTGGCGTTCCAGGTAGCCCCGCAGCAATTGCAGACCCTGTTCGTCCCGCCCTAGTTTGATGTGGGCTTCCTGTAACTTGGTGGCTACCAGGGCCAGATAGGCCGGGCTTTGTCCCTCCACCCGCTTCCAGGCCTCGATGGCGCCCTCGGCATCGCCCTCGCTCCAGGCCAGATCACCATGCAGGATGGTGGCCCGTACGCATTTGCGATTGGCCCGCAGGGCCTCGTCCAGGTGCTGCCGGGCCTCGGCGAAGTGGCCATGGAGCAGTTCTCCGGCAGCCAGCTCGCAATGGAACTCGGCCATATCCTTCTGCCAAAGGTGATCGGCATGGCCAGGCATGGCGGCGGTGGTGGCGATGGCCTGGCCCCACTCCTTCTCCTGCTGGTAGATTTCCAGCAGGAAGCGCAGAGCCTCCTCGTCCCGGGCCGTGCCCCGCAGTTTGACGAAAATGTCCTCAGCCCGGTCCAGGAGACCCGCCTTCAGGTAGTCCTGGCCCAGCTCGGACAGGGCATGCAGGCTTTGCTCCGGCCTCAGTCCTTCCCGTTCCACCAGATTCTGATGGACCCGGATGGCCCGGTCGGTCTCGCCTCGGCGGCGGAACAGGCTGCCCAGGGCGAAATGCAGCTCGATGGTTTCGGTATCCACCCGGGCCGCTTCGAGGAAGGCTTCGATGGCCTTGTCCGGCTGTTCGTTGAGCAGGAAGTTGAGGCCGCGGAAATAGGAGCGGGGCAGGGCCTGGGACTCACGCACCAGATGCTTGATGTCGATACGGGCGGCGACCCAGCCGAGGACGAAAAAGGCTGGCAGGGCCAGCAGCCACCAAAGTTGGATTTCCACGATTCAGCGCGTCTCCGGTGCCCTGGCCTGGCGGCGCAGAAGGCTCAGTTCTCGTTTTTGCCTTATCAGGGTGGCCAGGGCGGCAGTCACGCCCACCATGGCCCCGGCGGCAAAGGCCGCCAGCAGCACCAAGGATAAGGGTGCCAGGACATGTTGATCGAAGAAAAAGCGTAATTCCACGGTCGCGCTGTTCTTGACGGCCAGACCGAACAGGGCGATGAAGACGACGATACGCAACAGCCAGATCAGAATTTTCATGCTTCAGCCCGCAGCAAACCCTTCGATCATGAAAAACGGGCGGCATCCGCAACGAATGCCGCCCGCCCGATACAGCGCCAGCAGGGCGCCCATAACGCTAGTCGTTCTGACCGTTCTGATCCACCCGCTCCCGCAACTCCTTGCCCGCCTTGAAATGCGGCACATACTTGGCCGGCACCTGTACCTTGGTGCCGGACTTGGGGTTGCGTCCGACCCGGGGAGGGCGATAGTTGAGGGCGAAGCTGCCGAAGCCGCGGATCTCGATGCGATCTCCCCGTGCCAGGGCAAGGGTCATCGCATCCAGAATGGTCTTCACCGCGAAATCGGCATCCTTCGCCACCAATTGGGGGAAACGGGCCGACAGCTTGTCGATCAGCTCGGACTTGGTCATGGGCGGCTGCAGCAGTTTAGTTCTGGTTCAGCTTGGCCTTGAGCAGGGCACCGAGGTTGGTGGTACCTGCGGAACCGGAGCTTTCCGAAGCCAGCTTCTGCATCACCGCATTCTGCTCGGCCTGATCCTTCGCCTTGATGGACAGGCTGATGGAGCGGGTCTTGCGATCCACGTTGATGATCACGGCCTCGACGGCATCGCCTTCCTTGTACAGGGTACGCAGATCCTCGATACGCTCGCGGGTGGCTTCGGAAGCGCGCAGATAGCCTTCCACGTCACCGCCCAGATCGATCACCGCGCCACGCTGATCCACGCTCTTGACGGTGCCGTTGACCAGGCTGTTCTTGTCGTGGGTGGCGATGAAGCTGGTGAAGGGATCGCCATCCATCTGCTTGATGCCCAAGGAGATGCGCTCCTTCTCGACGTCGATGGCCAGCACCATGGCTTCCACTTCGTCGCCCTTCTTGTAGTTCTGCTTGGCTTCTTCGCCGGCCACGTTCCAGGACAGGTCGGAGAGGTGCACCAGGCCATCGATACCGCCGGGCAGGCCGATGAAGATGCCGAAGTCGGTGATGGACTTGATGGCGCCCTTGACCTTGTCGCCCTTCTTGTGGTTCTGGGCAAAATCATCCCAGGGGTTGGACAGGCACTGCTTCATGCCCAGGGAGATGCGGCGACGGTCCTCGTCGATTTCCAGGATCATCACTTCCACCTCATCGCCCAGCTGGACAACCTTGGAGGGATGGATGTTCTTGTTGGTCCAGTCCATCTCGGAGACGTGCACCAGGCCCTCGATGCCCTGCTCGATTTCGACGAAGGCGCCGTAGTCGGTGAGGTTGGTGACCTTGCCGAACAGGCGGGTGCTGAAGGGATAGCGGCGGGCGATGCCCACCCAGGGATCTTCGCCCAGCTGCTTCATGCCCAGGGAGACGCGGTTCTTCTCCTGGTCGAACTTGAGCACCTTGGCGGTGATCTCGTCACCCACGGTGAGCACTTCGGAAGGGTGACGGACGCGGCGCCAGGCCAGGTCGGTGATGTGCAGCAGGCCATCGATGCCGCCCAGGTCCACGAAGGCGCCGTAGTCGGTGATGTTCTTGACGATGCCCTTGATGATGGTGCCTTCCTGGAGGGTTTCCAGCAGCTTCTGGCGCTCTTCGCCCATGGAGGCCTCAAGCACGGCGCGGCGCGACAGCACCACGTTGTTGCGCTTGCGGTCGAGCTTGATGACCTTGAATTCGTATTCCTTGCCCTCGTAGGGGGTGGTGTCCTTGACCGGACGGGTATCCACCAGGGAGCCGGGCAGGAAGGCACGGATGCCGTTGGTCATGACGGTGAGGCCGCCCTTGACCTTGCCGGTGATCACGCCCTTGACCAGAATGCTGTCGTTGAGGGCCTTGTCCAGGTCGTTCCAGGCGGCGATGCGCTTGGCCTTGTCGCGGGACAGGCGGGTCTCGCCGTAGCCGTCTTCGAGCATCTCGATGGCGACCTGGACGAAATCGCCCGGCTGGACTTCGACTTCACCGCGATCATTCTTGAACTCGGCGATGTCGATGAAGGATTCGGACTTGAGGCCGGCGTTGACGACCACGTAATTCTGGTCGAGGCGAACGACTTCGGCGGTGATGACTTCGCCGGCGCGCATTTCCTGGCGGGAAAGGCTCTCTTCAAAGAGATCGGCAAAACTTTCGGCAATAACAGCAGACATGATTTTTGGCATCCATACACACCGTCGGGAGACGGCGGGAAAGTTGCAAAACGTCCGGCAGGCTGGCACCTGTCGGACACCCTTGCGCGGCGGTTTTAGTGGATGCGTTCCCGGGCACAGCCCAGTACTGCCGCCACTGCCTGCTCGATGGAAAGATTCGAGGTATCGAGCAGTTCCGCTTCCGCGCACTTCTGCAAGGGAGCGACGCTACGGGCGGTATCGCGCGCGTCGCGCTCGCGCAAGTCTTGCAGAAGAGGCGTGATCTTAGCAGGGACTCCCTTTGCGATCAACTGTTTATGGCGTCTTTCGGCCCGGGCCTCGGCGCTGGCCGTGAGGAAAACCTTGCACTCGGCCCAGGGGAAGACCACCGAGCCCATGTCCCGGCCGTCGGCCACCAGCCCCGGCCAGCGCCGGTAGGCCCGCTGCCGGGCCAGCAGCGCGGCTCGCACCGCCGGCAGGGCCGCCACTTTCGAGGCACCATCTCCCATTTCCTCGCTGCGGATGGCCTCGCTCACTTCTTCGCCGGAGAGCAGGATGCGCTCTCCCTCGAATTCCGCCGGCAGGGCGGCGGCGATGGCGGCCACGGCGGCCTCGTCCTCCCAGGCCACGCCAGCCTTCCGGGCCGCCAGGGCAGTGAGCCGGTAGAGGGCGCCGCTGTCCAGCATGTGGTAGCCCAGGGTGGTGGCCACCCGGGCCGCCACCGTGCCCTTGCCGGAGGCGGAGGGGCCGTCGATGGCGATCACCGGGGCCGTCACTTCGGCATAGCGCTCGAAATAGTCCGGGAAGGTCTTGGCCACGCATTCCGGTTCCAGGATGCGCACCGGGACGCCGCCCAGGGCCGCCAGGGAGAGACACATGGCCATGCGATGGTCGTCGTAGGTGGCGATGGAGGCGCTGGGAGTCAGGGATGCGGGTGGAACGACCCGAATGAAGTCCGCGTCTTCCTCCACCGTCGCGCCGACCTTGCGCAGCTCGGCAGCCATGGCGGCGATGCGGTCGGTTTCCTTGACCCGCCAGGAGGCAATGTTGCGCAGGGTGCAGGGGCCGTCGGCGAACAGGGCCGCCACCGCCAGCGTCATGGCGGCGTCGGGGATGTGATTCAGGTCCAGGTCGAAGGCCTTGAGCTTTCCGTGGGCGGGAGACCGGGCTTCCATCCAGTTGGCCCCCATTTCGATTCGGGCACCCATGGCCTCCAGAGCGGCGGCGAAGGCCACATCCCCCTGGATGCTGTCCCGGCCGACGCCTTCCACCCGCACCGGGCCACCGCCGATGGCACCGGCGGCGAGGAAATAGGAGGCCGAGGAGGCGTCGCCCTCCACATGGATGGTTCCAGGGCTGCGATAACGCTGGCCGGCGGAAATGCTGAAGCGCTCCCAGCCCTGGCGTTCCACCTTCACGCCGAAGCGGGCCATCAGGTTCAGGGTGATCTCGATATAGGGCTTGGAGATCAGCTCGGTGCTCATCTCGATCACCGCCGCCTGGCCGGAAAGGGGCAGGGCCATCAGCAGGGCGGTGAGGAACTGGGAGGAAACGTCGCCCCGCACCCGGATCGGCCGGTCCAGGCGGATGGCTGCCGGTTGCAGGGTCAGGGGGGGGTAGCCCGGGTTCTCCAGATAGTCCACGGCGGCACCGATCTGGCGCAGGCCATCCACCAGGTCGCCGATGGGCCGCTCGTGCATGCGGGGTACCCCGGAGAGGGTGTAGCGCCCCCCCGCAAGGGCCAGGGCGGCGGTCAGGGGCCGGAAGGCCGTGCCCGCGTTGCCCAGGAAAAGGCTGGCTTCCTTGACCGGAAAGACCCCGCCGGCCCCCTTCACCCGATAGCTGTCGGGACCGATGGGCGCTATGTCTATGCCCAGCTGGCGCAGGCTGGCCAGCATCACCCGGGTGTCGTCGGAATCCAGCAGGTCGTGGATTTCCGTATCGCCGGCCGCCAGGGCCGCCAGCAGCAGGGTGCGGTTGGAGATGCTTTTCGAACCGGGCAGGCGGATGAGGCCCGCGGCACGGTGCAGGGGAGGAAGATCGAGAAAGCTCATGGGGTGCGTCGGGGAAGGATAAAAGCGGCGGCCGACAATCGACCGCCGGTCACGGGAGGCTGTCTTTTATCAGGCCGGGCGATTCATCGCAACCCGAAGGGTTCAGTTCCCCATCAGAGGCACATTGGT
Organism: Denitratisoma oestradiolicum; assembly: GCF_902813185.1. GTDB lineage: Bacteria > Pseudomonadota > Gammaproteobacteria > Burkholderiales > Rhodocyclaceae > Denitratisoma > Denitratisoma oestradiolicum. Next base: position 3,178,252 of record NZ_LR778301.1, on the reverse strand, counting down.
ATAGCCGCCATCCACATAGATATTCTGGCCGTTGATCCAGGCACCCTGCTCGCTACAGAGGAAGGCCACCATGTTGGCGATATCCTCGCCGGTGCCGGCCCGGCCCAGGGGTATGAAGCTTTTTACCAGCTGCTCCCAGATGTCGCCACGGCCCATATCGTCCAGGCGACTGGTATCGATCAGTCCGGGACAAACCCCGTTGACCCGGATGCCGTAGCGGCCCAGCTCACCGGAGAGAATCGTGGTGAGGCCGTTGATGGCCACCTTGGAACTGGCGTAGGCCGCAGTGCCGGCCGCCAGCAGCCGGGTCCCCAGGGTGGAAATGTTGATGATGGCCCCTCCCTGGTCCAGGTCGATCATGCGCCGGGCGAAGGTTTGACACATGTAAAAACTGCCATTGAGGTTGGTGTCGATCACCCGCTGCCATTCGTTCACCGGCAGGGTCACGACCGGCTGCCGGTCCTGGCCCTTGGTGGAGCCGGCGTTGTTGATCACGAAATCCACCCGGCCAAATTCAGCCAGTATCCGATCCGCCAGGGCTTCCACCGCTTCCGGACTGGAGACATCGGAGACCAGGGGCAGAGCCCGGCGCCCCTGGGCGCGAATCTCGTCGGCCACCGACTCGATATCCCGCCAGCCGGCCGCCTTCTCATCGTCCGGGTAGCGCTCCGGCGATTTGCCTGTTCCCGTCAGCACCACATCGCAGCCAGCCTTGGCCAGGGTCAGCGCGATGGGCCGGCCGATACTGCGCATCCGCCCGGCGCCGGTCACGATGGCCACCTTGTTGTCGAATCCGGTCAGGGTCAGGCTCAATTCTTTCTCCTCGGTTTGTGTGGGGGGGGCTTTTCAACGGGCCGAGCTTAGGTGCTTCCGATTTCTGTGTGGTTCGCATTCGCTGACGGATGAAGGAGGTATCCGTTGAGATACTTTTCCATCATGTTTTCCTTGATTCGAATCAATTCATTTGCCTTGAGTTTCCGGCCATAGTCGAGATTGCCGATCATCAGGTCGGTTGATGGCCCATAAATATTAAAGAGGAGAATCAAACAATGAAGGTCCTCGCAGTCATGGCGCTATGCGCCGTCTCGGTAATCACTTTGCCAACTTTGGCCCAGGAGCAGGCAAAACCTGGGGTCAGTGATGTGGACATCAAGTACCAGGCCGGGGACTCACCTCTGGGCAAGGTGGAGATGCACCAGAACATCAACCCCAAGGCCCCCCCGATGACCAAGGCCGAATTCGAACAGGCCAAGCAGATCTATTTCGAGCGGTGTGCCGGCTGTCACGGCGTGCTGCGCAAGGGGGCCACCGGAAAGCCCCTGACCACGGACAAGACCCTGGCCAGCGGCACCGAATATCTCAAGGTTTTCATCAAGTACGGTTCTCCCGCCGGCATGCCCAACTGGGGAACTTCGGGCGAACTCTCGGATGACAAGGTGGATCTGATGGCCCGCTATGTCCAGCAGGAGCCGCCCGCCCCACCCGAGTATGGCCTGAAGGAGATGAACGCCTCTCACAAGGTGCTGGTGCCCGTTTCCCAGCGACCGAAGAAGAAGATGAACGATCTGGACCTGGACAACCTGTTCTCGGTCACCTTGCGCGATGCGGGAGAGATCGCCCTGATCGACGGCAGCTCGAAAAAGATCGTCAACATCATCAAGACCGGGTACGCGGTGCATATCTCCCGTATGTCGAAGTCTGGCCGCTACCTCTACGTCATTGGCAGGGATGCCAAGATCAACCTGATCGATCTCTGGATGCCCAAGCCGGAAACCGTTGCGGAGATCAAGGCGGGTCTGGAAGCCCGTTCCGTGGAAACCTCCAAGTTCAAGGGCTATGAGGACAAATATGCGGTGGCCGGCACCTACTGGCCGCCCCAGTTCGTGATCATGGACGGCGACACCCTCAAGCCCCTCAAGATCGAGTCCACCCGGGGCATGACGGTGGATACCCAGGAATACCATCCCGAACCGCGGGTCGCTTCCATCGTCGGTTCCCACTACCGGCCGGAATTCATCATCAATGCCAAGGAAACCGGCAAGATCCTGGCGGTCAATTACAGCGACCTGGAGAACCTGAAGATCACCAGCATCAATGCCGCCCGTTTCCTTCATGACGGCGGCTTCGATTCCAGCGGCCGCTATTTCCTGGTGGCGGCCAACGCCTCCAACAAGATCGCCGTGGTGGATACCAAGGAGGACAAGCTTGCTGCCCTGGTGGACGTGGGCAAGACGCCTCATCCGGGCCGGGGCGCCAACTTCAGGCATCCCCAGCTTGGTCCGGTGTGGGCCACCAGCCATCTGGGGGATGAGTCCGTCAGCCTGATCGGTACCGATCCCGCGAAGCACCCCAAGGAAGCCTGGAAGGTGGTCCAGTCCCTGAAGGCCCAGGGCGGTGGATCCCTGTTCATCAAGACCCATCCGAAGTCCAGGAACCTGTGGATCGACACGCCCCTCAATCCTGAAGGCAAGGTCAGCCAGTCCATCGCGGTGTTCGACATCAACAACCTGGACAAGGGTTACGAGACTCTGCCGATCGGGGAGTGGGCCGGCCTGGGCGAAGGCGCCAAGCGCGTGGTGCAACCGGAATACAACCGGGCTGGCGATGAGGTCTGGTTCTCGGTCTGGAGCGCCAAGAACCAGGAATCAGCCATCGTCGTGGTGGATGACAAGACCCGCAAGCTGAAGGCGGTGATCAAGGACCCGAAGCTGATCACGCCCACCGGGAAGTTCAACGTCTATAACACCCAGCACGACGTTTACTGAAATCCACCGGCTACCCGGCCTCTTCCAGTCCGACAGTCGTAGTCAGGCGGGGGAAGCCTTGGCCTGGTAGTCACCCATCTCCTTTCCGTCCTTCAGGACGGAAAGGAAGCGGACATACTCCATGTCGGCGATGCGGACGTGGTTCTCCAGCCAGTCGGCAAGAAACTGGCTCAACTCCTCGGAGATGTCCCGGGCCAGAAAACGGCGCCGAAATAACACAAGCTGGCCAGCAAATTGGCGGTGCTCGGCTGCGTGCTCCTTTAACCCAGGAAAGCCCTGTGCCGCCAGGACTTTCTCCTCGTCGGCAAAATGCTCACGCACATAGGTTTCCAGTTGGGTCAGGGCATGGGCGACCCGTAGCATTCGTCGCTGGGCGGAGGCGTCCCGGAGCTGCTCGAAGCAGCGGAATATGGCCTGATGCTGGGCATCCAGCACGGGTAGGCCTGTTGTTAGTGAATTGTCCCATTCCATGCCACTCATGCTCCCGGAAATAGCCGCTGGGTTTATGGCTTGGGGGATTCTACCGTTATCCCTATGGCAAGCCATTGTCCATTTCCAATCCTGCTTTTCGCGCATCAAGAGGCAAACCCGGACAGCAAGGCCCGGGGGAGATAGAATCCCTGAAGTGAAAAGGCCTTCTCCTGGAAGGCGGTTTCCCCATCAAACCTTTGCCTGGAGCTTATTCATGAGGAAGATTCTTGCTGCGCTGTTCGTCGGAGTGTTGGGTCTGAGCGCAGTCTGCGCAATGGCTGCGGAACCTGTCCTCAAGACCGTGGCCGCCGTTCACAAGGAAATGACTGCGTTGTCCGGTCAGAAGGTGAGCGTGAAGGGCAAGGTGGTCAAGGTCAATAACGGCATCATGAGCCGCAATTTTGTTCACGTGCAGGATGGCACGGGCGATGCCGGCAGCAACGATCTAACCGTCACCAGCAAGCAGACGGCCAATGTGGGCGATCAGGTGACGGTGACCGGGATCGTGGTCCTGAACCGGGACTTCGGTGCCGGTTATGCCTATCCCCTGCTGATAGAGGAAACCACCATTACCCCGGCGAAGTGACCGGCGGGCGCTGTCCTGCCATTGCCGCCCGGTCTTGGGCCGGAGCGGCTACTGAATCAGTGGTTCCCCAAGAGGATGGGTTGCCATGCCGGTAATGAAAAAACTCGTTGCTGCGGATATCGTGTTGGGCGAGCCGCTGCCCTTCTCGATATTCGACGAGCGAGGCAATCTGCTGCTGCGCAAGGGGATTGCCATTGCCATGCCCGACCAGGTGGATCGCCTGGTGACCCGGGGCGCCCTGATCGAGGATACCCGGCCCGAGGCGGGTTTGGCCGGCGCTGGCCGTCCTCAGCGTTCCTCGCCCATGCCTGCGGCAGCCCCGACAGAACCCGTCTTCGAGCGCATTGCCGGCCTGGCCCTGAACCTGAAGCATATTGTGGCGACCGCCTTGCGGACGCCGGAGCAGATCGATTTGCCGGCACGGATCGGCAAAATTGCCCGCACCATCCAGGAGCTTTGTCGGGCGGATCTGGACAGTATGCTGGCGGCCCCCTATCTGGACTACCAGAATCCCTACATCATCGTGCATCAGCTCATGGGGGCGGTGTTGACCGAGGTCGTCGCCGAGCGCAAGGGGGTTGATGTCGAACAGCGGGTGTCCATGATCTGTGGGGCACTGACCCGGGACTGGGGGCAACTGTCGCTGCAAGGGGAACTGGACAGCCTGACCGGCCCTCTGTCCGATGGGCTGAAGCAACGGGTGCGGGCACATCCGACCCGGGGCATCGAGATGCTCGAACAGGCCGGGGTGACCGACGCCTGCTGGCTGGAGTCCATTCGCGCCCACCACGAAAGGCTTGATGGCTCCGGCTATCCCAATCAACTCAAGGGCGACCAGATACCTCTGGGGGGGAGGGTGCTGGCGATCGCCGATGTCTTCAGCGCCATGGGAAAACCGCGCCCCTACCGCAACCGGGTCCTGGGGCCACAGAACGCCCTGCGCGAAATCTATCTCAAGGTCGGTTCCGAAATGGACGAGTAACTAGTCAATATTCTGATTCGCCAGATCGGCATGCTGCCGCCGGGCACCATCGTGAAACTCAAGTGCGGCGAGATCGCCGTGGTCAAGAGCCCGACGCAGAAGGCCGACCAGGCCCTGGTCTATAGCGTGTACAGCAAGACCGGCATGGTGCTGCCGGCGCCGATACCGAGGAATACCGCCCAGCCAGAATACGAGATTACCGGTGTGGTGCCCTTCTCGGAATGCAAGTCGGCGGCCATCACCATCAAGCGGGTCTGGCTCGGTCGCTAATATGAAATCCGGTCTGAATCACACATCGTCGATGCATATGTTTGGATTGTTGGATTGATCCAGGGAGTACAGGCATGAAAAAGAATCTTCCCGCCACGGGGCAGGAAAAAATCTTTCCCGCCGACTACAGCCTGGTGTCGCGCACCGATACCAAGGGCATCATCACCTTCGCCAACGACTGCTTCGTCGACGTTTGCGGGTTCTCGCGCCAGGAACTGCTGGGTAGCAGTCATAACATCGTGCGTCATCCCGACGTTCCACCGGTGATCTTCGAGACCATGTGGAACACCATCGAGCATGGTTTTCCCTGGCACGGGGTGGTCAAGAACCGCTGCAAGAACGGCGACCATTACTGGGTGGATGCCAAGGTGGTGCCGGTCAAGAAGAACGGTGCAATCACCGGCTACATGTCGGTGCGCTCGGCGCCGACACGGGAGGCCATCGCCCAGGCCGAACAGGCCTACAAGGACGCGGAACACGCCACGGCTTCGGTCAGCGACCTGACCGGCACCGGCTGGAAGCGCATGTTCTCCATCAAGAACGGGGTATCGATCGGCATGATCTTCGTCACCCTGCTGATGATCGCCGGCGGCATCCTGGGCATTACCGGCCTCAAGCTGTCCAATTCGGCGATGGAGTCCCTCTACCGGGAGGACATGATTCCAGTGCAGACCATCGGCCGCATCAACTTCCTGATGGCGGACAACCGGGCCCAGGTGGCCCTGTCCCTGCACCACAACCCGGCCACCCATGGCGGCGAGAATCTTGGTCATGGCGTGGACAGTCACATCGCCACCCTGACGAAGAACAAGGAGGAAATCGACGCCCTCTGGGCCGGCTATGCCCGGGGTATCCGCAGCGGCACCGAACGGCAGCTCTCTGATACTTACTGGCAAGCCCGCAACCGTTATGTGCAGGAGGGTCTGCTGCAGGCCAGGGCGGCCCTGGTGGCGGGGGAGTATCCCCAGGCCGAACGGCTATTGCTCGATAACGTGAATCCGCTTTACGACGCCGCCAACCAGCAGGTCGGCATCCTGCTCCAGCACCTATCCGACCGGGCCCAGGCCAACTACCAGCAAGTCGCCGCCCGCAACCAGAAAATCGCCCTGGTGGCAGTGGTCGGGATCGCGCTGGGAGCCCTGGTGATGCTGCTGTCCGGACTGTATTTCTTCCAGGTCACGGTGCTGCCCCTTCAGACGGCAGTGGCCTCCCTGGAGAAGATCGCCGACGGCAATCTTTCCGATACCGTCGAGGCCTCGCCCTATGGCGAGCCGGGCCGGGTGTTGGCTGCGGTTACTGTGATGCAGATGCATCTCCAGGTCATGATGAACGAGATCCGTCAGTCCTCCGATTCGATCCGGGAACAGTGCGGCAAACTCAATGGCACCATGATGAATCTGGCGGAGCATTCCGAGGAACAGCACGATCGCGTCTATCAGACCCTGGATGCCATCCTCGATTCCTGCACCGGCCTGGGGGCACTGGCGGATCAGGTGGAGGAGCTGGCCCAGGCCATCCGCCAGGAGGCGCCGGGGGCTGCTTCGGCGGAGGATGACGGAACAGCGTCGGAGCCCGGCCTGCTCGCCCGGGCCGACGACGTGGCCGGCGCGGCCAGGGTCCAGGCCTTCACGGTGGAAGACGTAGCCTCCCAGCTCCGGCAGGTGGCCGCACTGATCGTTCAAAACCGCGAGGAGGTCCAGGCCGCCTGGGCTGCTTCCCAGCACCTGGAGAAAACCGCCCAGGAACTGGACCGGCTGGTGAAGTACTTCGACTGACCCCTTTCCCCTTTGCCGCAGGAGGCCAAACCCTGCCCGAACCTATAAAACTAACCTACCGGTCAGTCAAATGAGATAATCCATCCCCCAAAAAATTCAGGATATTTTTCATGAGCACCTCTTCCCGTTTTGCCCACAAGATTGTCATCGTCACCGGCGCCGCCTCCGGCATCGGCCGCGCCACCCTGATCCGCCTGGTCGCCGAAGGCGCCGTCGCCCTGGCCGTGGACCTCAACGAAGCCGGCCTTCAGGAGTCCGTCGCCCTGGCCCAGGCCACCGCCACCCACGGCGGCCGGGCTGCCCATGCCGTGGCCTCCATCGCCGATGAAGCCGCCGTGAAGAAGACCGTCGCCGATTTCGTCGCCAGGGAAGGCGGTCTCGACGTGCTGGTGAACATGGCCGGCTTCCTGCGCGCCACCCACACCCAGGAAACCACCTTCGAACACTTCATGAACGTGGTCCAGGTCAACCTGGGGGGCACCTTCCTCTTCTGCCGCGAAGCCATGCCCCATCTGATCCAGCGCAAAGGCAACATCGTCAATGCCGCCTCCACCTCTTCCTACTTCGGTCATCCCTACATGGCCGCCTACGCCGCCAGCAAGGGCGGCGTGGCCGCCATGACCCATACCCTGGCCTGGGAATTCCTCAAGACCGGCGTGCGGGTCAATGCCGTGGCCCCCGGCGGCATCAGCACCCCGCTGACCCAGGCCATGGCCACCGGCTTTCCCGAGGGCGTGGACTACAGCCTGATCACCCACCTCTCCCCGCTCAACGGCTTCGGTCAGCCCGAGAACGTGGCCGGCGTCATCGCCATGCTGGCCTCTGCCGACGGCGCCCACATCAACGGCGAAGTGATCCGCATCGATGGCGGTGTGCATAGCTGAAGACGCCGTCTTCCGCTGTAAAAATGGCGCGGCAATGACCGCGCCATTTTTTTGTTCATCACGGGTGATCTTCCATGCGGGGTGCGGATTACATCGAGCTACCGCTATCGACCCATAGCCGCCGGTCGCTACCCAAAGATAGCAGACGTTCAACGTAGAGCTAATTGGCACTGCGCAGCTTTATCGCACAGCGTCCAGCGACCGAAGGAAGCGAGGTTGATCGCCATCAACCGGTTGCTGGAGCTATTTCCAGATTTGACGATCTCGGCCGCGTTCGATGCACTAGGGACCGGCAGAAGGCTAGGGTATTACCGTCTGCTTTTTAAGTGGCAACGCATTCGCATCTCCAAGTTCGTGGGCAAGATCTCGCAGTGCTGCTAGATTCACAACCCGCGTGCCAGTCCATTCCTTTGGGAGCAGCTGGGCTCGAACCGGCGCCTCCAACCCGTTGTAGAGGATCGTTGCCAAGCCCGCCGGAAAGTCGAAGTAAAAGAATAGCAAATAGCGAGCGATACCAGTCCCAGGGGTAAAGGCCGGTCCTGCATTCTTCAAGCCTGATGCCTTCACTTGCACGGAGTCGCCCGACGCAGTCATCGCATCTACACCCTTCGTGCGCTTTGCCGGCAGACTGAGGTCAAAGTGCTCAAGAGCTAACGCCTCGGCGATATCGCCAACCAAGCGCCCGTCTAGTGTGAACTTTAAACCTGTATGGGAATAGTGCTTCGCAAGAGCCTGCTGCGAACGCCAAAGGTCAATGACGGGCTGAGGTAGTGACAAAACGGTGGGCATCTGCGACAGGTCTAATTAATACTTTTCATGGTTCATAAGGGACCGTAGATGACGGGCTTCGCCCGCGTAGCTTTTTGCTCGGGCGACGTCATCCTTCATGCCTTCGATCGCTTGCTGAGCATTGGGGTCAGAGAAGACTCTCTCAACTTCGCGAACGAGCGCGAACAGGTTCCAGGCAGCGATGAGGACCAGGTCTTGGATAGGCTCGTTGATGTAGGCGTCACCAACAGCCTTCTTCCTACCCGTCGCGCCGTGCCAATGAGGATTTTTCATGAAGCTGGGAACGCTGTCCGGGCCAAAGGACAGGATATAGCCATGAACAAGGCTATTCCGATACTCATTCAAGTCCTCTGCGGCATGGGCTGCGACCCTTAGGACGGCGTTACTCTTGTCGCTCAATTTAGAACTGCCCGCACCGAGCATCTTGAATTGGGCTTCGGTGTTCATCGTCTCAGTGAAAGGACGGACGCCTTCAATGCTCCTTTCACTCAAAGTCCAAAGCGCGCGTTCGAGCGTGGTCTCGAAGAGACCGTAGGCTGTGATGAAGGCACCCATTAGCATCAGATGATTATGGTTGAGGCCGAGCGTCATCAATCGTGCCTGGATGTCTAAGGACTTTGCTGGATAGTTGTACATCGCGCTCCCGCCTTTGTTGGCCCATGACGCCTCTGCTGCGAGGTTATCCGCGCAGGTCCGCTCGAATGCCGGGTTGGAACTCATTTCTTCTTGCGCTCCCACGACTCAAGAACAAACAGCGCCACAGTATGCGCAGCATGAACCGCAAGGCGTGAGTGCCTAGATTCAAGTTTGTATGACTTCTTTCCCGCTCCGTGCGCAGAACTCGCGTGGGTTCTTAGCGCGCCAATTCCATCAACGAGTGCAAGCAACCCAGTCAGAATGGTTTGGAGGTCCTGATCTTCCACTCGGCCTGGATCAAAGCCAAGGTCTTTGCGAACGACATTCCACACAGGCTTGAGGTCCTGTTTTGCAGGCATCTCGAGTCCCTGCTCATCGATGTACACCTTGCAGAGGGTTTCCAGAATATTGCTCGCCGCAGAAATGGCCTCTCGTGGGTCTTCGTCAACATTCTCAAGCGCGCGGTTGAATTCATGTTCCAGAGCAGCGATGTCCCTTTCGCGGACAAACTCCTCAAGTGTTCTGGATGGAATGCCGAGTGCTCCAACGATTGAGCCACCGCGGACGTATTGCAGTTCATAGCGCGCGAGGATCTTGGTCAGCTTCTCTTGATCTGGTGTCTGGCTAGGTGGCGGAGTGTTGTCGAATGGGCTGCCCTCAGGCGGAAGCTCTTCCATGTAACCTTCGATGAGCCGGCCAAGAACCTGGAGGGGTTGAACCGATCCATCTGTATTTACCCGACGTAGCCACTCTTGAGCCTTTACCCATTTACTCCCTTCTGGGGGGTCGCCTGGGGCACCCGCATACATGAACAAGTTGTCCATCGACGCATGTGTCTCGCGATGAGACGCAATCGAGGCGACGACAGCAATAACGGGAGAGGGGATAACTTTGCGCATGGACTGTGAGTTCCAACGTGGAGGTCACTGGCGCTGTGCGGCTTTATCGCGCAGCGTCCGGTGGGCCGCAGCGTTATGCGTTTCGCTCAAGAACATAGGAAACGATCGGGGCTGCGCAGGCGCAAAGCCGAACATCGCGGTCACTGGTTGGAGATTTCTGTCCATGCTCAAGATTGCACCTCACTTGGTAGATAACCATGAAGAGTTCGGATAACTTGGCTTTGGTATCGGCGGCACCCTGGAATGCGTCGATATTGGGCAGGGTGTCTTTTCCATTACCCCGCATGTCGATGACTGGTTGCGAAAGCAAGTAGTCAATTTCAGTAGCATTTTTGTCCAAGACTTCCTGCGCCTGCTCGGGCGAAATGTTTACGCCAAGGTAACTTTTGATGAGATCTCGCTCCTGCCCCTGGCCGACCGACGAGAACAGGTTGTTGAAGCCGCGCCAATAACTTGAGAAGACGTCAATGGGGTCGCTCATCTGATTTCCGCGCTCAAGCCACTCACGAGCTTTCAAGGCGAGTCTCCAAACACATAACTTGGTTATAGGGCGCAGCCTTGTGCCCTAACTCAGCTGGTTGCCGCATGACTCGGCGCAGATTGTTAGCGCATGCTGTATGCGAACATTGGGTTGCGGAGGTCATTGATCCCTAATAACTTCTTAAGTGAGATGCGAAGGGCATCATACCCCAGCCCCTGATGACGAATCCGAATGACCGCTTTGCGGTCTGCGGTTGGGCATCCGCTTCTGGCCGCATGCAGCCCGATGCCAAAGCACTATCCACCAGCACTTCTGCCTCCCATCGCAGGATCACTGATGCCCCCGCCACTGCCCCAGCAACTGCGCCAGGGCCGGGTCGTTGGGGGTGCGGGCCAGGGCCTTTTGCGCCACCGCCTGGGCCTCGGCCTTTTTACCAATGTCGGCCAGGGCCACCGCGTAGACATAGGTGTAGCGGGGATTGTCCGGGGCCGCCTTGGCGGCGGCGGCCAGCAGGTCCAGGGCGGCCGCGCGTTCGCCCTGCCGGACCTTGAAGAGGCCCAGGGCGTGATTGAGGTCGGCGGACTTCGGCGCCAGCCCCAGGCCTTCCCGCAGCAGGGGTTCCACTTCCTTGTCGCGCCCCGTCGCCCGGTAGAGGTCCGCCAGGTTGATGCGGGCCGGGGCGAAGCCGGCATCCATCGCCAGGGCTTGGTTCAGTGCCGCTTCCGCTTCCGCCGCTCGCCCCCGGGCCAGGTGGATCAGGGCCAGGTTCAGATGGGCCTCGGGCCGGTCGAGATGGATGGTCTCGCTGGCGACCAGGGCTTCCAGGGCGGTGTCCCGCCGCGCCCGGTCGGTACTGTCGAGCCGGTTGTCGGGGATGGCGGCAGCCAACCGCGCCGCTTCGATTCGCACTGCCCGCGCCTCGTCGTTCAGGCGCCCCAGCAGCAGGCGGTCCCGCTCTGGCTCGGGCAGCAGGCGGAAGGTCCACAGGGCGGCCAGGCGCACCAGGGGTTCCGGGTCATTGATCGCCGCCCGCAGTTTCTCCTGGGCCAGAGGGCCGGGGTAATCGGCCAGGGCCGCCAGGGCCGTGGCCCGGGCCATGGGGGAGGTGTCGCGATGGTCCAGCAATGCCAGCAGTGCCGGCCCGCCCTCGGCCCTGTGCTGCCGTGCGGCGGTCAGGGCTTCGGCCACGGGGGCATGATCCCTGCCCGGCTCGCGCCCTGCATCCTTCAACCAGCCGCGCACCTGGGCCGCTGCCCAGCTCGCGGGCTTGTCCCGGTGGCAGCCGGTGCAGGCGTTGGGCGTTCCCAGCTTCTCGCTCAGGTCGGGGCGCGGCAGGCGGAAGCTGTGGTCGCGACGGAAATCCACGCCCATATAGGTCTTGCCCGCCATGTGGCAATCCACGCACTGGCTGCCTTTGCCGACGGCCTGATGATGATGGTGGGCCGGCGTGTCGAAGGTCGCTGGCGCATGGCACTGGGCGCACAGGTTGTTGCCCGTCAGGCGCGGCTTGCCGCTGTGGGGCTGGTGGCAGTCCTGGCAGATCACCCCGGCCCGGTACATGCGGCTTTGCAGGAAGGAACCGTACTCGAAGACCTCGCCGTCGATCTGGCCGTCTGCGCTGTACAGCCCCGGCTCCAAGAGGCTGGGCACCGTCTGGTCGAGCAAGGGCACGTCGCCACTCAGGGGATTGGCGATCTCGCGCCGCCGGCTGTGGCAGGCGAAACAGGGGGCCATGGCCTCGCGCCGCTCGCCCCCCGTCCAATGGGCGATGCCCTGGCCCGGGGTGGCGAAGGTCCACTGGCCGGCCGGCGCCTTCGCCACCGTCAATCCGTTGTTGCCGCCGGCCTTGCCCCCCGCCCTGGCCCATTCCACGTGGGCGGAGCCGGGGCCGTGGCAGGCCTCGCAGGCCACGGCGATGTCGGACCAGCGGGTGTCGAAACTGTCGCTCTTCGCGTCGTAGCGTTTTTCCAGATGGGTCGAATGGCAGCCGGCGCACATGAAGTTCCAGTTCTGGTCCCGTCCCGTCCAGTGCAGGCTATCGCCGGGTTTCGGTGCCTGCTCCGGGTAGAGAGTGAACCAGCGCTGGCCGCCCTGGGCCTGGTCGCGGCTGTCCCAGGCGAAGGGCAGGGCTTGCAGTTTGCCCTGGCCCATATCCACCAGATACTGCTGCAGGGGATACCAGCCGAAGGTGTAGCGGATCTCGAAGTCGCCGGGCTTGCCGTCGACGCCCTCGGTGTGGACGAAGGGCTTGCCCTCGCGCATGAAGAATTTCGCCTCCTGCCCTTTCTGGCGCAGCGTGGCATTGGCGAAGTCGCCGCGCAGGGCTTCGCCTTTGGCTTCCAGCATCGCGTGGGCGTGGTCGGAGCCCTGCCATTCCCGCATCGCCGCCTCGTGGCAGCCGGCGCAGGCCTGGGCGCCCACGTAGCGGGAAGCCGGCGACTGAGCGGGCGCCCCCGGTTTGCCTCCTCCCAGGAAATACCACCCCAGCCCGGCAACCACCACCAGCAACAACAGGGTTGCCACGGGACGCAGCAGGGGCGCGAAGCGGTGAGCCAGCACGGGCTTAGTCTCGGGCAACGCAGAGGAGGGCGGGGTCTTGGGAGTGCGCTTCTTGGCAGGCATGAAAAACTCGGGATCAGGGGTTGAGGGCGGCCGGCAGGGTAGCAGCCTTTGCCGGCCGCTGCTGGGACAGTTTCCGGCGGGCGAGGATCAGTTGTCGGGACAAGGCGGTGCCGCGCCAGGGCACCGCATCGTCCGGTCCACGGCAACCATAAAGGGCGGCATCCAGTTCGGCCAGGGCGGCCGCCAGATCGGCGGAGGGCGCCTTATCCAGCAGCCAGGAGGCCAGGCCCATGCCGGCGCCGGCCCAGAGATCGAGCCAGCGATGTAGCGTCGCCTGAGCGGCAGGGCCGTCATGACGGCGGCAGGCCCGGAGGAGCCGCTGGAATTGCAGCCATTCGGCGGTCAGCATGTCTTGCCCATGCCTCCGCACCCAGGCCCAGGTTCGCCGTCCAAGCTGCCTGCCGCGCCAGCCCAGCAGCAGGAGCATCACCGCGCCCAGCCCGTAGGCGATGGGACGCAAGGTTTCCCGTGTCAGGCGCCCGGCCGGGGCCAGCTCCGCCACGGCCTCGGGCAAAGCGAAAACGCCCGTCGTCCGGGCCGGCCCCACATTCAAGGAGACGGCAGGCAGATGGGCCTGGCGCACCTGGCGGGCTTCCAGGTCCCACCAGTCCAGGGTCACTGCGGGCAGTTGGTATTGGCCGGGCTGCTCGAATACCCAGCTGGCCGTCTGCTCCCAGTGCAACTGCGGACGGGCGGCGGCGTCGCTGCGGCTTTCACGGCTGCGGGGCGGATCCAGATACACGCGCATGCCCGGCGACTGGGGCCAAAGGGTCTCCGGGAGTTCCAGGGCGGCGGCATCGGTGTCCACGGCCACGGTCCGTCGCACGGCATCGCCCACGCCCAGGGCACCCTCGGAGCGTTCAAGGCGCTGGGCAAGACGCAAGTGGCGCGCAGCGATGAAAGGGTCGAGTCGGGCGGCGGCGACCGGCACTCTTACCAGGAACGGCTGCGCCAGCCGCCCCCGCGCCGTCACGGTGAGGGGCCCTTTGCCGCCCTCCCGGGCATAGGTCAGGGGCACCGCCAGTTCCGGCAGGCGGAACTCACCCGGATTCAGGGGCTGGATGCGGTAGCGACGACGCAAGCCGGCCCAGGTGACACCGGCGACGGATTCGGAGAGGTTTTCCGCCGAACCCTTCACCATCTCCACCGTGGCACCGGGTATCTCGATGCTTTCCGGAAAGCGGGGCGCGTCGAGGAACCAGGTGGGAACGAAGACTTCCACCGCGAGGCTCACTTCCTCCCCCAGCTTGACGCTAACGGCGGGGCTCAGGCTTATGCGCAGGAAAGGTTGGGGCGCCGCCAGGGCGGCAGCCCCCAGCAACAAGCCGAGGAGCATCAGTAACGCCCGGTAGATGGGGAAAGAGCAATTCATTCCAGCGAAGCCACTCCCAAGGATAAAACCCGTCACCCCGGCGCAAGCGGGGGTCCAGAGCGACGGCCCACTGGATTCCGGCCTGGGCCGGAATGACGGGGGTGACGATGGTTGCGGATTCACGAATCGTGTCCCCACATCATCGCCCTGCCTCCCGCTGCTGTCGTGCCTGGATGGCGAACTTGTTCTTCAGGAATCCGGCCGGGCTGACCTGGATGCGCGCCAGCCAGAGGCGGGTGATTTCCGTTTCGGTCAAAGGCCGGCGCCGGGTGAGCTTGCGCCCTTTCTTCTTGCCAAAGGGGGATTGGTCCAGCTCGTCGGGATTGGCCTCCCCCTCTCTTGCCACACCTTCTTCGTCCCTGGGCAGCAGACCCGCCACCAGGGTCCGGTTGGCCAGGGCCTGGGGCCAGCCGGGGCGATGTGCCAGGGCCTGGTCGTAGGCCGCCAGGGCTTCCGGATAACGCTTCAGGCGGGCGAGCGCATTGCCCAGGTTGTAGTGCCCTTCGGCGGAATCCACGGCGGCGAAGGCATCGGCCGCCGCTTCGAAGCGCCCGGCCCGGTAAAGGGCGATGCCGCGCCAGAGGGGATCGGCGAAGGAAAGTGCGGCGGCATCGAATTGCCCATGCTCGAACTGC
Organism: Denitratisoma oestradiolicum; assembly: GCF_902813185.1. Lineage (GTDB taxonomy): Bacteria > Pseudomonadota > Gammaproteobacteria > Burkholderiales > Rhodocyclaceae > Denitratisoma > Denitratisoma oestradiolicum. Next base: position 3,163,085 of record NZ_LR778301.1, on the reverse strand, counting down.
CAGCGCCCCTGCTGGTCGCGGCTGGCCCAGAGATCGGCGAAACGCCAGTCGTGCCAACCCTGCTCTCCGGCCCGGGCCGTGTCGGCGGGTGCGCCCAGCCCCAGCAGCAAGGCGCATAGCGGCAATGCCAGCGCCTGGCCCCAGCGCACCGTCCAGCCCGGACGAAAGGAAAGCAGCAGCAGGAGGGCCGCCGGCAGCACCAGCCAGATACCTTCATCACGCCAGCGGGCGGCCGGGTCCGAGGCCAGGGCCTGGGCCAGGTGGCGTTGCAGGCGAGCCTCCACGGCATCGAGATCGCGGTCGTCGGCGGTGGATGAGGCCAGCCAGAATCCGCCGGCGGCCGCCGCTTCCAGCCCGGCCCGGCCCAGACGGGCCATGATCCGGCTCCCATCCGGGCCGGTGACGTAACTGCCGTCGCCCCCCCGCAGCGGCGCCGGGGCATCGCCGCCGAAGGTCAAGAGCAGTGGCTCGCTGCGGGAGCGGGCGCGGAAGTCCACGAAGTCCCGGGCTTGCGCGGCCTCGAAACCATCGGTGAGGAACAGGACGCTGCCGGGAATCGGTTCCTTTTCCAGCATCCGCGCCGCCAGGGCCAGGGCATCGGCGGTAGCCTTGGGCGTGGTGGCCGGGGCCGGCGGCATCAGGCCGGTGGACAGGCTCGGCACATAGGTGAGCAGCAGGTTCGGGTCCTCGGTCAGGGGCAGCACGCCATGGGCGCTGGCGCCGAACACCAGCAAGGCCGTGCGGGCGCCCTGACGTCGCGCCAGCAGGGCCCGCAGCTTGAGCTTGGCCCGTTCCAGGCGCGTTGGTGACACATCCACGGCGTCCATCGAGGGTGAAAGATCCAGAGCCACTACCAGGGGCGCCCGGTCCTCGGTGAGCGGCATGGGTTCCCGCTGCCAGGCCGGCCCCGCCAGGCCGACGCAGCCCAGGGCCAGGGCCAGCAGCAGGGTGTGGATCGGACGCAGCCCGGAACGCCGGCCGCCGCCCACGGTCAGCGCCGCCAGCAGATGGGGGTCGATACGGCCGCGCCAGGCCGCCAGGCGGCCCTTCCCCTCGTGCCAGACCGCGAGCCAGAGCAAGGGCAACAGGGGCGCCAGTCCCCACAGGGCCCAGGGTCGCAGGAAATGGAAATCCGCCGGCAGCCAGCCGCCTGTCACGCGTCCTGCTCCGGCTGCTGCCCAGGAAAGCGCTGAACAAGCGCCCATCCGTTCGGGCTGAGCTTGTCGAAGCCCAGTGGTGGCGCGGCGTGCACTTCGACAAGCTCAGTGCGAACGGACTTAATCTGTGTTCCCCTAGGTTGCTCGGCCCAAGGCATGAACCGCAGTGCCGCCGCCAGGGCAGCAACTGCGTGCCAGCCCAGCAGCAGAACCAGAGCGGCGCCGAGGGGCCAGGGGTAGAGGGGCCGCTGGGGTCGCCAGGAGAGGGTCTTGAAGTTCTGTTGCTCCAGGGCATCCAGTTGCCGGTAGATGGCGGCAAGGCCGACACGATCCTCGGCCCGGTAGGCACGACCGCCGGTGGCCTGAGCGATGTCGATCAGGGCGTTCACATCCACTCGGTCCTCGCCCACGGCACGGGGGTCGCCGATGGCCACGGTATGGACGGTGATGCCGGCACGGGCAGCGAAGCCCGCTGCCTTCAGGGGCGGCACGCGGCTGCCGGTGTCGGCGCCATCGGAGAGCAGTACCACCACCTTGCTGGGTACGGTGCTGGCCTCGAACATGCGGATCGAGAGCCCCAGGGCGTCGCCGATCAGGGTGCGGCCGCCGGCCATGCCGGGCCGGGCCTGGGCCAGCAGTTCGCGCACCGTGCCGTGCTCCAGGGTGAAGGGCGCCTGGACGTAGGGTTCCTGGCCGAAGAACAGGAGACCGATACGGTCGCCCCCGCGCCGGGCGATGAACTCGTCCAGCACGTCCTTCACCGCCGCCATGCGCTCGGCCGGCCGGCCTTCACGATCCCGGTAGTCCCGGGCGCGCATCGAGGGGGAGATATCCACGGCCAGCAGCAGGTCCCGCGCTGGCTGGATACGCGTCAGCGGCGGCTCCAGATAGACCGGCCGGGCCAGGGCCAGCAGCAGCAGGCACCAGGCCAGCGCCAGCACGATCATCTGCGTGATGCCCGCCGGCACTACGACGGCGCCAGGCTCGGGCACCCGCCCGGCACCCCGCACGGCCAGATCGAAGAAAGCGATGTAGAGGGCCGGCCGTCGCTGGCGATAGGGTGGCAGACGCCGCAGTAGCAGCGGCAGGGGCAAGCCCAGCAACGCCCAGGGCGACAGCCACTCCAGATGGGCGAGGAAGGCCCCAAGATTGAGGATGCCGAAATCGAGACCGCTCATGGCCGTGTGCCCTCCGCCGGGGCGCGATGGGCAACGATCCATTGCCGGGCGGCGGCGACCAGCGCCGTCCGCTGTTGCGGCGTGGTGTCGCAGGCGGCCCGGTAGGTGGACTCGAACAGGGGATCGCAGGTGGCAGAGGCAAAAGCCGGCGCGCCGTTGGCGCAGAGAAAGTCGCGCCAGGCGGCACCGGACAGGGCTGCTACAGTTTCCCGGGGATAGGCAACCAGGGCCGTGCGCTTCAGCAGGGCGGAGAGTTCGGCCAGCGACTCCGGGGCTCCCAGGTCCGGCGCCAGGCGTTCCAGCTGGGCCAGGGCTTCGCGCCGATAGCGGCTGCGACGGCGCCATTGCCAGAGGCGCCAACTCCCCCAGGCCAGCGCGGCCAGCAACAGCAGGCCCAGCAGCCACCAGCCCGGCCCCTGGGGCGGTAGCCAGTCCGGCGGCGCGGACAGCGCCAGATCATGGAGCCCGGCCAGGGGATCGGAATCAGCGTTCACGGACCTGCCTTCCCGGATCGACGGCCAGGGCCCGGCGCAGTTGCGCCGCCACGTCCTCGGCGGTGGTCAGGGGCAGTGCCGGCACGGCCAGTTCCTCGCGCCAGCGCTGGATTTCGCGGCGATGGGCGGCGGCCAGGTCGGCCAGGCGCTGGCCCTGGGCCGCGTCGTCGCCGCTCAGGGCCAGTTGCAAGGCGCCGTCGCTGACGACGTACTGGCCCCGCTCGGGCCACTGGCCGGCGCCCGGGTCCCAGACGGGCAACGCCAGCAGTTCGTGGCGGCGGGCCAGTTGGGCGACCAGGGCGCGGCTCTCCTCCCCGACGCCGGCAAAATCGGAGAGCAGCACGATCAGGTGGTCGTGGGAGAGCGTCTGCAGCAGCCGTGCCAGAGCCGCATTAAGCATGGCCGGCGCCTCCTGCCGGGATGGTCCCGCGCTCAGCGCCTGGTTGCGGCGGACGATCTCGCCCAGGATGCGCAGCCAGCCGGCGCGGCCCCGGTGGGGTGGGAAATAGGCCAGATCCCGGTCGTCGAACACCAGGGCGCCGACGCGGTCGCCCCCGCGGCGCAGCGCCCAGCCCAGGAGGGCGGCGGCCTCGGCGGCCACCACTGATTTCATGGCGCGGCGGGTGGCGAAGAACATGTTCCGGCGCTGGTCCACCACCAGCACCACGGGCCGGTCCCGCTCCTCGGCATAGACCCGCACATGGGGCCGGCCGGTGCGGGCGCTGACGCGCCAGTCGATGGCGCGCACGTCGTCGCCGGGCAGGTAGTGGCGCATCTCCAGGAAGTCGAGACCCCGCCCGCGCATGCGGGAGCCGTGGCGCCCCGCCAGCAGGCTGGCCAGGGGCTGGCGCGGCCCCGCTGCGCTGGTCAGGCTGCGATGCTCCAGGGCGACGAGATCGGCCAGGCTCGTGTAGACGCCGGCAGTACCGGCGCTGGCGGACGCGGCGGCGCGCTTGCCGAACATGGCGCTCAGGCCACGGCCACCCGTTGCAGCAGGGCGGCGATCGCCTGGTCGGCGTCGATGCCGCCTGCGTGGGCTTCGTAGCTGAGGATGAGGCGATGGCGCAGGCAGTCGGCCGCCACGGCGCGCACGTCGTCGGGCGTCACGTGGTCGCGTCCCATCAGCCAGGCGTGGGCCCGGGCGACCCGGTCCAGGGCGATGGCACCCCGGGGGCTGGCCCCTACCTGGAGCCAGCCGGCCAGATCGTCGCCGTAGGGACGGGGCTCACGGGTGGCATGGACGAGATCCACCAGGTAACGGTCTATGACTGGGGCCACATGGATGTCATGGACCTGGCGCCGGGCGGCGAACACGATCTCCGTCGCCAGGGGCGGCAGGTCGTCCCCCATGGGCCGGGTGCCGTCGGGGCGTTCCTCGCCCCGCACCAGGCGCAGCATTTCGGCTTCGGCCTCGACGCCGGGATAGCCGACCTTCACTTTCATCAGGAAGCGGTCCATCTGGGCTTCGGGCAAGGGATAGGTGCCTTCCTGCTCAATGGGGTTCTGGGTCGCCATGACCATGAACAGAGGCGGCAGGATATGGGTGCTGCCGGCCACGGTGACCTGTCGTTCCTCCATGGCTTCCAGCAGGGCGGCCTGGACCTTGGCCGGCGCCCGATTGATCTCGTCGGCCAGCACCAGGTCGGCGAAGACGGGACCGGGGGCGAAGCGGAATTCGTCCCGCCCGCCTTCCTGGTGGTAGATCTCGCTGCCGGTGATGTCGGCGGGCAGCAGGTCCGGAGTGAACTGGATGCGGGAGAGCCGCGCCGCCAAGTGCCCGGCGAGGCTGCGCACCGCCCGGGTCTTGGCCAGCCCCGGCAGCCCCTCCACCAGCAGGTGGCCGTTGGCCAGGAGGCCGAGGATCAGCCGCTCCACCAGGGCCGACTGGCCCAGGACTTCGCGGTTGAGACGTTGCTGAAGTTCAAGGATGGTGTGGCGTGGATCCATGGATCACTCAATCGGGATAGTCCGAACAACAAAAAAGGCTGCGCGGAGAAACTCCGGACAGCCTTGCACAGGAAGACCCAAGGCCTCAGTTCACTTCGACCCCCAGGCTGCCGCCCTTCTGCCGGGGAGGATACAACTGCAGGCTCATCATGTGCTGCCCCAGCACATCACGCATCAGACCACCGATCCAGGATTTCTCCATGGCCATATGCTGGGACTTGGAGCCATCCTGCTTCTCGAAAGGATCCATGCGCAGGTTGAACATCAGGGCCGCCGGCTTGTTCCAGTCGAAGAAACCTTCCCGGGTCTTGAAGTGTCCCTTCCAGGGGCCCACGCGCAGGGCGGTCAGTTCCCGCTCGTTGTAATAAATCTGGAACTTGCGGGCGGATTCTGCCTTGCCCTGCCAGTGGTCGATGTTGTTCACCCCGTCGATATGCACCTTGTGGCTTTTCTTCAGATCTTCCACCACATTGGGCTCACCGCCGGCCGCAGCCAGGGTGGTGAACATGTCCAAGTGGCTCTGGATGCCGTTGGAAACCGAGCCGGGCTTGATCTTGCCGGGCCAGCGGATCAGCATCGGCACCCGCACGCCGCCCTCCCAGGTGGTGGCCTTCTGACCGCGGAACGGTGTGGCACCGCCATCGGGCCACCAGTCGGACATGGCGCCGTTGTCAGTGGTGAACACCACGATGGTGTTCTCCGCCAGTTTCTTGTCCTCCAGCCACTTGAGGATGCGACCCACCCCCTTGTCCAGCTCCATCATGCCGCTGCCATAGACATCGTAATCCGACGAGTAGGGCTGGGCCAGATAGCGGCTGTCGCTCTTGAGGTGGGTGTAGACGTGCATCCGGGTGGTGTTGAGCCAGGTGAAGAAGGGTTTGCCGGACTTGGCGGAGCGGTCCATGAAGTCGAAGGCGGCGTTGGTGAATTCGTCATCCACGGTTTCCATGCGCTTCTTGGTCAGGGGGCCGGTGTCCTCGATCTTCTGCTTGCCCACCTTGCCGAAGCGGGGATCCACCGTCGGATCATCCTCGCTGCTGGCCGTGGCCTTGATTACGCCGCGGGGGCGATAGCGTTGATTGAAACCCGGGTCCTTGGGCCAGTCCATCTGCTCGGGCTCCTCCTCCACGTTCATGTGGTAGAGGTTGCCGTAGAACTCGTCGAAGCCATGCACCGTGGGCAGGAATTCGTTGCGGTCGCCCAGATGGTTCTTGCCGAACTGGCCGGTGCGATAGCCCTGTTTTTTCAGCATCTCGGCCAGGGTCGGATCCTTGTCGCTGAGGCCGATGGGCGCCCCCGGCTGACCCACGGTGGTGAGACCGGTGCGGATCGGGATCTGGCCGGTGATGAAGGCGGCACGGCCGGCCGTGCAGCTGGGCTCGGCATAGTGGTCGGTGAACAGCATGCCTTCCTTGGCGATGCGGTCGATGTTGGGCGTCGGCACCATCATGCCGTGGCTGTAGGCGCCGACGTTCCAGTAGCCCACGTCGTCGGCCATGATGATCAGGATGTTGGGCTTGCCGGCCGCTTGGGCCAAGGGCGCCAGGCAAAGTGCCAGCAGGCATACCAGACATAGCCGCCAGAATCCGCACAGGGTCCGCATTGTTCTCTCCTTGTCGGTGAATAAGCGTCGCGAATTTAGCAGGAATGGAACGGGGATCGCGAACGGGGTTGCCCAAAAAGGGCGGCAACCACCTGCGGATGATCGCCGGTTAATACTACAGCTGTCCTAATAAAAATGTTTCCGCATGTAACAGCCCCCCTTACCGGCAAACACACTTGCGGGTGGACGGGGTATTCCGGTCGGAGCGACTAGCTGCCGACCGGCTCCAGTAATCGGCGCAAGTTGCCGAGATCGCTCAGGACCAGGGCTGCGTCCTCCTGGAACTGTTGTTCGAACATGCCTTCATGCTGGAACAGGGTGAACAGCATTTCGCTGCCCTCGCCGTTGGCGATCACCCGCATCGGGTTGTACAGGCGCAGGCCGGATGGCAGGGTCACCGTATGGTCCAGCACGCCGAAGGCATTGGCCGGGGCGAAGGTGAACACTACCGCCCCCTCGGGAGACTGCACTATCCACTGGCCATCCACCAGGGCCACGGATTTGCAGAAGGATGGCACCCACAGGGGCAGGTTGCGCGGGTCCGAGGCGTAGGCATAAACCCGGTCCGGCGGGGCATCGATGAACAGGGAAATCGTCCGGGACTTCATGGTGCTTCCTGATGCTTCTCCCAGGGGGCCACATCACCCGGTACCGGGGAAAAAAGCGGATGGGTCTCGGGTATTTCGATGTCTTGCCATTTTTCGTGAACTGTCGGTGACCGCGCCGCCAGCTTTTGCAGCAGATGCCGCCATTCATGCATGATCTGTCCGGTGCTGACCTCTATGGGCGCACACTCGCGCGCAGAACGGATCTTGCTCCCATCGAAACCATAGCCCCGGTCCCGCGCCTCTGCCAGGACTGCCCGCAGATAGGCGCCGATGGCACCTTCCGGGTCTGTCTGGGCCTGAAAGCGTTGCAATTGGGGATGATGGCGATAGCCTCGGGTCTCGCCCCGCAGTACCGCCTGGGCCAGTAGCGTTTCCCGCCACAGGGCCACCAGCCCCTGGGGATCGAGATACTTTGGGTGCAGTGACCAGAGTCGCATGGTGTCATCGCCTGTCTTGAAACAGGACCTTACTCGAAATAATTGTTCGTGGCCCGGGCGAAGGATTCGTAGAGCCGGGGGAGTTGGAAACCGTTCCGGGCAATGCCCGAACCCCGCATGTACACCACGAACTGACGGGTGCTGCGGAAGGGCAGGGCGGCGGGGGCGGTGCCTTTTTCGATCAGTTCGGCGGCCAGTTCGGCGGCCACTTCGCCCTGCTCGAAGGGGGAGGTGCCGATGGCGAAGGCCCCGCCGTCCTCCACGTAGAAGCCGTTGCTGCCGAGGATGGGGAGACGGGCGTGGTCCACGGTCCAGCGCACCACTTCCTTCGGCGGCACCAGGCTGCGGTCCCGGGCCGAGCGGCGCAGTTTGCGGTAGTTGCTGATGGTGATGAAGTCGGCCTGCTCCGGCGCGGCGTTAACCGCCTGCTGCCACTGCTCGAAGGTCTCCACCAGGATCGAGTCCAGCAGCCTCACCGGAGACCAGTCGAAGCTGTGCATGAAACGGTCGTCGCTGTTCACCGATTCGGAGTTGTCGCCGATATGCACCAGGCGCAGGGGTGGGGCGCCCACCGGGCGGTCTGTCGCCAGGGTAACAATGGTGTCCCGGATGAAGTCCAGTTCCTTGCGTTCCAGGATGCCGGTGACGTTGTCGGCGCCGTCGTAGCCATAGGCCCCGGCTTCGCCATTGACCCCGGCGAAGACGATTCTGATGCCGGGGCGGTTCACATAGCGGCGCATCACATATTCCTGGGCATCGTCGTCCACGGCGATCACCACGTCTGGTTTCCAGTTGTCGATCACGCGGCGGGCGGCGGCGCCGATGGTCTGCTTGTAGTCGGGCCAGGGGTGGCGCTTGGTGTCCATGTAGAACCAGCGCACCGCGTAGTGGGACTTCTGGTCCAGCACTCGCTTGAGGCCCGTGTTCACATCCCGTGTCCAGGAGTAGTCACGGTCGTAGCTGTGCAGCACCAGCACACGGGGCTTGGCGAGGTTGAAAACGACGACGGTGATCCCCGCCGCCAGCAGGAAAAGCAGGATCAGGGCCTTCTTCAGGGTGCTCACTGGACGGCCCTCCCCCCAAGCCCCTTCCCAGGGGAGGGGGTTCGCGGGGCGAACCCCGTGGGGAACTGGAGAACCCTCCCCCCAGCCCCCTCCCCGAGGGAGGGGGTGACGACGGTTGATTGTGTGATGCGCCCCTCCGGGCGGCCGCGCGGGACGCTCATAGCAGCCCCAGCAGCTTCCAGTAGGGAATGGACAGGTAGAGGGCGGCCAGGCGGGCGCCGTTGCCCAGGGCGTTGAACAACAGGAAGCGCCTTTCGTCGAAGCTTTCGCAGTGGTGGGTGAGCTGGCGGAACTGGAGATAATAGGAGCACTGGTAGGGGAAGAACCACATCTCTCCCAGCACCAGGATCAGGAAGCCGACGATCCAGGAGTTGACGCCGTAGGCCTCGGCCACGGGCATGAAGACGGTGGCCAGGATCACGATGGTGGCGCTGATGGGTACCGCCAGGCGGATGATGAAGATCACCCCGGCCAGGGCCAGGATGAACAGGGGAAAGCTGCTGCGCATGATCTCCCCCAGCCAGGGCAGGCGGGCGGCGATCAGCCGGTCCAGGCCCAGGTGGCTGAAGGCGGCGGTGATGCCGACGATGCCAGCCAGGTAGAAGAGGAAGGGCCAGTCGATGCGTTGCTGGAATTCCTTCTTGCTCAGGGTGCCGAACAGCAGCAGGCCGTAGAGCACGGCCAGACTCAACCAGGGGGGCTGTACCTGGTGCAGGGCGGCGGTGGCAACGCCGCCGATGAACAGGCCAATGCCCAGCAGGGCGGCCCATTCCCGGCGGCGCATGGGGCCCAGCAGGGCGATCTGGGTGGATACCTGATTCTTGGAAACGTGGGAGGGTTCGCCGCCCCGCAGCAGCAGGGCGGTCATCAGGAAATACAGGATCAGCAGGATCAGGCCGGTGCCGGCGCCCGCCATGGCCCAGTGCAGCCATTGCAGCTCCTCCTTCACTTGATCCGGCAGCAGGCCGAAGACCACGAAGTTCACCGACTTGCTGGAGAGGAATACCGCCGAGAGCAGGCTGGCGCCGGTGAAGGCGGAGACCGCCAGACGCGTGGCTGCGGGACCCCGGTTTGGCAGGTGGAGGATTTCCGCCATGTCCTTCATGAAGGGGGTGACCAGGGCCACCCGGCCGTTGATGGAGGGCACTACCGGGGTTAGTGCGAAGCCAGTGAAGAGCAGCCCGGCGTTCTGCCAGAAAGGCGTGTTGGGCAGCTTCAGCAGGAGCAGCAGCAGGAGCCGGTAGCTCAGTCCCGAGGACACCACCACGGCGGCCAGGCCGAGCATGCTCATGGCCAGGAAAAAGCCGTCGGAGGCCAGCCCGCCCAGGATCACCGGCATGGGCACCAGGCCCATGGCCAGGGTGGCAAGCAGAGCGAAGATGCCGGGCAGGTATTCATCCACCAGGGTGAATACCCACATGACCACGGTGACGGAAAAGATGGCGAGGAAGTACAGGGCGTTGCGCTCCAGGCCCCAGTCGCGGCCCCAGTAGAGCACGGCGGCGGGAGCCAGCAGGGCCAGCAGCCAGCCCAGCAGGGCAGGCCAGTCGGATGTCGTGGCACCGGGGGCAGGAGGGGCTTCCAGCGAAGGTTCCGCGTCCTGGTGGCCCACCAGGGACTGGTAGAAATCGGGCCGCAGGGCCGGGTTTTCGGCCAGCAGCCGGGCCATGCCCTGGCGGGAAATGGCGATCAGGCTGGCGTCGCTGAGGGCTACCGCATCCTGGCGGTAGTGCTCCAGGGCCGTGGCCGCTTCGTCGCCGCAGCGGCGACGTTCTTCACCTTCGACCTCGACCCGGCCTGCCAGCACCAGGAACAGATAATGGGCCGGGGCCCCGCACCGGGCCACCGCTGTTCCTTGTTTCACAGCCATCAGGGTGATCTGGGGCAGCAGTCGAGCCAGACTCTGGTAGCCGGCCCGGGCGAACAACGGGTCCCGGCGCAGGGCGTCGACGATGCTGGAACCGGCGGGCGGAGAGGCGTCGTTCATGACATTGGGCCAGAGGCTGGGAGCGGAGATGTTAATGGAAAGTCGCGGGGGAGGGGGAGAGGGGGCGGCTCCAGTGCGTCGTACAATACCCAACGTCATTCCACGCTTCCGGGTGTCCATTGTGCACACAGTATTTCATCGCCTCGCGAGTGCCCTTGCCCTGCTGCTTTCCTTGGCCCTGTCGCCTGGCGCGCTGGCTGCCCCTGAGGCTGGATCGCGCAAGGTGGCCCTGGTGGTGGGTAACAGCGCCTACCAGCACACGGTGGAACTACCCAATCCTCGCAATGACGCGGCGGCGCTGGCGGCGACCCTGAAGGGCATCGGTTTCGATGTGGATTTCGTCAAGGACGGCGGCAAGGCCGCCATGGACGACGCGCTGCGCCGCTTCGGCATCCGGGCGGAGGGGGCGCAGATCGCCCTGCTGTTCTATGCCGGACATGGACTCCAGATCGGTGGCGTCAATTATCTGGTGCCGGTGGATGCCCATCCCACCAGCGAGCGGGATCTGAAATACCAGATGGTGAAGATGACGGACGCCCTGGAGGAGATGGAGTCGGCCCGGGTGAAGCTACTGTTTCTCGATGCCTGTAGGGACAATCCCCTGTCCCGCAGTTTTGTCATGCGTACCCGTTCTGTCTCCGTGGGACGGGGCCTGGCACCGGTGGACGCTACCACCGGCACCCTGATTTCCTACGCCACCAAGGATGGTCGGGTGGCCGAGGATGGGGAGGGTGAGCACAGTCCCTATACCGAGGCCCTGCTGGCCCATCTGGGGGACCCGGTGGATGTGGCCATCATGCTGCGGCGGGTGCGGGAGCAGGTGGTACGGGTCACCCAGAGTCGCCAGGAGCCCTGGGACTACGGTTCCCTGGTGGGGGGGGAGTTCTATCTGGCGAGTCGGCCCGCCGAATCTGCTACCTCCGGAGCGGCGCCCACGCCCATGTCTGTGGGCAACACCGTGGACCCGGTGACGGTGGAACTGGAGTTCTGGAACAGCATCAAGGCCAGTAGCGACCCGGAGGATTTCAATGCTTACCTGACGCAGTACCCGAAGGGCAAGTTTGTCCCCCTGGCCCAGAATCGGTTGCGCTTCCTGGGCGGCGGCGGGCCGGCGACAGCAAAGCATCAGGCACCGGCTACCGTGGTTCCGGCTGCCGTCCCGCCCTCCCGAACGACGATACGCGCCGAGTCCCTGTTGCCCGCCGGCGTGAAGAATTTCAAGGACTGTGAAGGCTGCCCGGAAATGCTGGTGCTGCCGGCCGGCAGTTTCATCATGGGCACACCCGCGACCGAAACGGAACGGGTGGTGGACGAGGGACCGACCCGCACCGTGGCCGTGGCGGCACCCTTCGCCCTGGGCCGCTTCGAGGTGGCCCGGCGGGAATATGCCCGTTTCGTCTCAGATTCAGGTTATCCCACCACTCCCGGCTGTTATGTCTGGCGGGACAGCCAGTGGCTGCTGGATGAAAAAAGCGACTGGCGCAACCCGGGTTTCGAGCAGACCGACGATCATCCCGTCACCTGCGTGAATCGGGAGGACATCCAGGAATACCTGCGTTGGCTGAATCTCAAGACCGGCAAGACCTATCGCCTGCCCAGCGAGGCGGAGTGGGAATACGCGGCCCGAGCCAGCGGCACGGGGGTACGCTTCTGGGGCGACAAGCCGGCCGATGCCTGCGCCTGGGCCAACGTGGCCGATCTTTCCCTGGTTGGCATGTTCGGCCGCTGGGCGCTCCACGACTGCAACGACGGCTACGTCTATACGGCGCCGGTGGGCAGCTTCAAACCCAATGCCTTCGGCCTGCATGACATGCTGGGCAATGCGTGGGAATGGGTGGCGGACTGCTACGTGGACAGCTATGCCGATGCCCCGGTCGGCACGGCGCCCCGCCTGGCAAGCGACTGCGCCCGCTACGGACGGCGCGGCGGCTCCTGGAATTCCATGGCCAAGGACGTGCGCTCAGGCAACCGCAGCCGCCGGGAACCGAGCCTGCGCAACAATTCCATGGGTTTCCGGGTGGCGGCTTCCATTACTGCCAGATAGCAAAAAAACCGATTACTGAAGTGCTGGTCACCTGACATCCTGCCCCAGGACCCGGGGCACAGACGGAACAGCAAGATTCTCCTCGTGCATCGTGAAAAATCCGACCGCCTGTTCAGATGCGTTGTACGCATCTGTCGTCGCCCCGGCGATCGACTTATCCAGGGCATTGAGGACATCCGAAAAATTTATCGTGAGAATATCTCTGGCAAATTCTGGAACGCCGGCAAGGCGTGATTCGTATAATCAACTTGCCGTTGTGAGACGGAACCGGCAGTGCGTGCTGTGCTGGACCGCTCCATCTTCGTCTACATCTATCCCTACATGGATGGCACCGGACGCATGGTGCGCTTCCTGATGAATGCGATGCTGGCCTCAGGCGGCTACCCTTGGAGCGTACCCATGTCGACGACCGGGCCGGGTATATGGCGGCCCTCGACCAAGCCAGCGCGGAGGGCAACATTCAGCCTTTCGCTCAATTCGTCGGCCGGTGCGTGGCGGGCCAGATGAGAGCAGGATTCACGATGGATCGATGAAATCGACATAACAGACCAGCTGGCGTTTATGATGCATAAAACATCGAAATGAGCTCTTCCATGCCAAGTCTCCGCAAACTGATTGTCATCGACTCCTATGCCGCCTCGCGCATTCGTGAAGTTCGCCTGGATGGTCATGTGCATGTGTCCGGTCGGAATGGCCGCGGCAAGACCACGTTGATCCGGCTGATTCCGCTTTTCTACGGCGAGCAGCCCTCAAAAATCGTCAAGTCTGCCGGCAGCGTCGTCCGTTCGCTCCGCGAGTTCATGTTCAGCCGTTCGACGTCCTACGTCGCCTTCGAGTACGAGAATCACGATGGCATCAAGCTGTCCATTCTGCATTACGGGTCCGACAATAGTCCGCAGTACCACTTGGCCGATGGCCCCTACGCGAAGGAAATCTTCGTTGATGACGACAATCTCGTCGAAGGCCGCCATCTCAACGCACGTCTGCGCACCTTGGGCCGCAATCCGAGCAGCGCCCTCGGCGTACTGCAATACCGCGCCATCATCCAAGGCACCAGCGGACGCCTGACTTTTCCGGAGCATCGTCCATTGCTCCGACGCTTTGCGCTGGTCTCCGGACGTTCTCGTCTCGCCGGCATCGAACGCATTAGCTCGGGGATGTTCTCCAAGGACATCACGTTTGTCGCGCTCAAGCGCATGGCGGCGTCGGTTGCCTACGATGAGGAAGACAAGCAGATCGTACTCGCGTTATCGCGCAAGGAACTGGAAGGGTTTCTGCCGGATTTCAAGGCCTACCAGACGGTCATGGCGCTGGAGCCCGCGTTTTATGCCGCGAATTCTGCCTATGTCCAGGCGAACGTTGCCCGTCATCACCAGACACTTGCAGCCGGCAAACTCAAGCGGCTGGTGCAAGCGCTCGGACATCTTCTGGAAGCACTGCGCCAAAAAGCGTTCGACGAAGAAGATGCACTTGCCACCCTTCAGCGCGAGCAGCACGCGGCGGCGGCGGCATTCGATCTCGACCTGCAAATGATCAACACTGAGATCGACCGGCTCAACCGTGAAATCTTACGCGCGGACAGTGAAGAGAAGGATTGGGCGGACAAGGACATCCATGCACTGATCGATCTGGTCAGCCGCCGACAATCCCTGGAAGCTCACGTCGAGGATTTGAAGAACCGACAAACCAAACTGCTTTCCGCGGCCGATTCGGTCAGCCGCAAGTACCAGGCATTATTTGCCGAAGAAAAATCCCGCCGCAACCAGGCCGAGGCCGATGCGCAAACCCGCCTCAACAACCTGATCGGCGATCTGAATCTGGAAATCGAAGCGCTTGCCGACGAACGCGATGCCGCCGTCGGCGCGCTGGAAGATGCCCAGGCCATCGGCACTGCTGCCGCCAATGAAGCGTGGCAGGCCGCAATGACAGCCATATCAACGATCGACCAGACGCTGTCGCAACTAGCGCCCGATCCTGAACTTGTTCAACTCGCCCGCGATGCCAAGACGGCATTCGATACGGCAACGGTCTCGCTGCAACAAGCAGTGGCGGACGAAGCGAGCGCTCTTCTCGCCCTGACCCAACAGGAAAACCTTCTCGCCCGGCAGACCCAGGCCACCGCTGTGCAAGTACAAAAGCATGGTCAAGCCAGCGAGAAACTCTCCCACCTGCTTTTGCTGGAGACTCCCGACAGCAATACCCTGCTCCACTACCTCAGGGCACACCTGCCCGGCTGGCACGGCAATATAGCCAAAGTGCTGCGTGAAGATCTGCTGTTGAAGACCGATCTTGCTCCCGGCAACACCGATGACCAGGCTGGTGACAACAGTCTTTATGGTCTGATGCTCGACCTCACCCGTATTGAAGCGGGACGCGCTTCCAGCGAGCAGTCCCTGGCGGCAGAAATCCTTCGCGCCAAGGCAGTTGAAGCCGATGCCAGAGCCGCCTGGGAAGATGCCGTGCGACAGGAACGACTGCTCGCCAAATCGGTGGAAACGGCCCGTGATACCCACCGTGACCGAATCGCCGACCGCGGCCGGTGCGAAAACGTCTTGGTGCAATCCCGGCAAGCCCTCGATGCCGCCGGGAAACGGCGGGATGAAGAACTCGGCCAGCGACGCGGCGAACTGACCGCGACGCGTGCCGAAGCCGTTTCCGTCGAGCGCAGCCGCAAGCAGACGATCGAGGAATTGAAACGAAGCCAAAAGCAGGCCAAGGACGACATCAAGTCTGGCTTCGACACCCGCGCCCAGGCGCTCCGGCACCAACAGCACGAGGCGAAAGCGCGGCACAATGAGGAACTCTCCCTACTCAATATCGCCAAGCTCAAGGCGTTCGAGGGCCTGGAGAAACTTCGCTTGTCCGAACTCGCACACGCGGGTGTCGACACCGCTGCGTTGAAAGCGCTCGAGGACGAACTCACGCTTGCCGAAGAGACCGCCAACCGCGCCAGGAGCAGTACCCCGGTCGTCGAGTGTTACCAGCGCTGGCTCGAACGCGTTCTGCCGCAGCGGCAGGAATTCAAGCGGCAACGGCAGCAAAAAATTGGGGAAGGGGAGGCGCTCCAGCAACAAAAACAGGAACAGATGGGCCGCTTTGACGCCCGGATCGCCAACCAGCGAGCGGCGCTCGAAGCTGCCAAGCAGCATGTCACCCTCGCTCGTCAGCGTTTGGAGCAAGCTGAAACAGCCCAACAGGCCCGGCTGGTGGGCATCGATGCCGATGTTGCCGGGACAACCGATGAAGTCGCCATACACTGGCAGTTGCCCGAAATCCTGTCGGAACTCGACAACGCCACCGGCCAACTCCGCGATCAGGAACATCGGTTGCACCAGCATTTAGGTTCTCTGGTCCGCGCCTTCCGCAAGCAGGAATTTACCGCGACCAAGATCGGCGAATACGCCACCCATCTCGCCGACGATTACTGGTCGGAAGTGCAGCACACCCTGGATGTTTTCGCCGATTGGTACGGCACCGCCCACGCACAGCAGCGGGATGTTTTGGCAGGCTCAATCCGTAACGGCTGCGGTATTTTGCGGCGGTTCCAGGAAGGCTTGCTGGGATTCCAGAGCAGTATCACCGGGCTGTCGCGAGAGCTACAGGCCAGCCTGGACTCCGGCATGGTGTTCGAGGCAATCCGGCGGCTCTCCCTGCGCTTGTCAGCGCTGGTGGAACGGCGCCCCTACTGGGATGCCCTCGGCCACGTGCTAACCGAGCACGATCGCTGGCAAGAGATCAACTTCGCCGGCCTTCCTGGCCAGGCATTGCTGGACGCGCTACAGGATTTCGCCCGCCATTTGCCGGAAGGCGCGCTCGCCGAGAAGCCGGATACCCTGATGGACCTGGAAATCGAAGTGGACGACGGTACCGATGTCAAACGCGTGCGCAATGAGGCCGACCTGAAGCAGGTGTCGAGCAATGGCCTGAGCTACCTGGTGCTGTGCCTGATTTTCGTCGCCTTCGCCAATCGCGCCCGTCGCAATAACGAGTCGGCGGATCTCTGGCTCACCTGGGCGCTCGACGAAATCGGCGCCATTGACGAGGGCAATTCCAAGGCTCTGCTGGCCATGCTCAATCGCAACCGCATCCGTTTGGTATCCGCCAGCCCTGAAGCCAAGGAGTCCTTGCAAGCATTGTTCAACCACCGCTATGAGGTTCTACCGGGTTTTGAAATTCGCCGAATCCTCGGGGAGGACGAACTGCCGGAACTCGGGAAACCCTCATCAGTAGCGGCTCCGTCACCAACGGACGATGCACCCAAACGCCAGAGGGACATGGGGACGCTGGTACCCTGGCCGTTCCCCGAGCAAGCGGAAGCGACAACGGAGAACATTGATGAGCGCTGACCGCTTCCAGTTGATTGCCGTCCGCCTGCTGAGCGGCAACTTCATCAATCGGGCGGTGGACCCGGAGCTTTTCGATTATCTGGAAGAGCCGGCTAACATTGATGGCCTCAACGATTTTCTGGGGCGCGTGGGATTGCGTGCCTTACGTACTGGCAACGGAGAAACCTGGTTTGCCGCGCTGCGACGGCTGGACGAATCGAATCGCAACGCGGCGCGTGAAGCCGCCGCGCAGGCCAAGCGGGAACTGCGACATTGGGTCAGCTTCCTCAAGCTGACCATGTCGGCACTCAACGAACCGGCTCCCGTTGCTGGTGCCTTGCTCCACGCCCATCGTCTCAATCAGGCTATCCACGAGAACCTCAACCTGCAGGAAACCCTGCGCACACTTGCCCAGCGGCTCCGCAGCACCGCCGATGCCTCCCTGCAGAAAATGCTGGAACTGGTCATCAACTGGGCACTACGCGAAGACCAGGGGCTGCTGGAATTGATCGACGAGAACAAGGGCATCTATCGCCTAACCGGCAAGGTGGACTGGGTGCTGGACATGATTCTCGCCTTCGACGAGGCGAAGGAACGTGAAACACCCACGGCATCTCAAGCATTCGCGCAGACCGGGGCGCTATTTCACGCATCGAAGGATGGCGCCTGATGCGGGAACACATTCTCAACGTCATCCAGGCGCTCCACCAGAACAAGGAATTGATCGCCGATGCCTACTGCCAGAGCCAAGGCGTCGCCCCGGAGGTAGATACGCAGGCGGCCTTCACCCGCTTGCTCAAGGTCAAGGCGCTGACGCCCTATATCGAGGGGAGCTTCAGGTTGGATCGGCGGCTGCGGGTCTTCTTCGACCGCGCCGTGAATCGCGTCAAGATTTATGGAAATTCGACGCATTACGCCCATGTGGTCGGCAAACTGCAAGCTATGACCGAGGCCTACCAAGGAGCGCTCATCGCGGCCGACGCCCAGAGCCAGGAAGATTGTATCGACGAGATCATTGACCTGTGCGACGAGTTCGCCACCGGCATGAAGGAAGACATCGAACACTTCCGCATGGTCGTGGATACCCGCAAGGGATTTTCGGGCGGTGGCATCAAGGACCGGCTGTTTCACAACAAGAACTATGTCGAGCAAGCCGCCCAGATGGTCGAAGCCGTGGGGCTGCTTGATCAGGCCGATCTGCTGGATGCAGTTCAGGGCTATACGGAACTCACAAGTATCCTGCGCCGCCATCTGCACAACCGGGTCGAAGGCAGCGACGACCTGAGACGACGCTTGTTCGAGGTGCAGCAAGCGCTGAATGCAGCATTGTTCGACCTTCATGCCGCGCATCGCTTGGTGGAAGTCCTCCTCAGGCTTGATGACCGCCTGACCCGCCAAGCCGATTTCACCCCGCCTATATGGGAAGACGATAGCTGCCTGCCAGACATGCTGTTTCGCTTCACGGGCTTTCCGCTGCCAGCCTACCCTGATGCCAATGGCGATGACAGCGAAACCTTGCTATCGCTATTGGCAGAAATACGCGACGATCGACGTCCTCTCTCGCGAACGCCACCACCACGCGCCGGGAGTCTCAACGATGCCGGCGAGCCGCCTCCCGCTAGCCCCAGCCCCAGCGAATTTCGCCACGCATTGAATCTGCTCATCACCGATATCGAACGTCTTGGCAAGGCAATCTCCGTTATGACCTGGTTGCGGACTCACCAGAATCGTCGGGCGCTTTATCCCTATTCTCCCGTGATCTGGCTGGGGACCCTGTCGGCAGCTATCGACAATGGCCTGCCGCCGCCGGCAGGCTGGTGTTACCAACATGAAATCGCCTGTCTCAACCCGCGTTGGGACACTCCCGTACTTACCGATATCTGGCTGGAGCCTTATGCTGTCGATACAGGAAATTCAGGTGTTGCTGCGCGCCTGCCAAACTGATACCGGTCGGCGCCCCTACAGCAAGACCGCCCAGAGGCTTGTCGACTCCCTGGGATTCGGGCGTGTCGTGGGAAAGCACTGGTTGGTCACGGATGCCGACCGGGATCGGATCCGCGCCTATCTGCAAAGGGTGGAGAATATCGACGCCACCACTCCACCGGATGCCTGGCTGGGCCGTAATCGAATCGAAGCCACCCAATTGGGACGAAATGAGAAGCTCGCCGGAAGACGGCCGCGGGAAGGACGGATCGCATTGCGGGCACCTGCCGGCCTGAAACAGGGAGTCTCATCCGTTCATCTGCCCGCAAAAGCGTTTCTGGATATTCCGGTCGACGCGGCGGTCGATTTTCGGCATGACGTGATTGTCCTTGCCGAAAATTTCGAGGCGTTCATCCACTTCGAGGATGCCCGAATCGACCTTTCGTTTTCTCAACCGCTTGTTGCATTTCGGGGTGATGGCATCAACATGGCGGATGCCGTTCTCGAGTTCCTAAGAAACAGTCAAGCACCCGTTATCGCATGGCCAGACCTTGATCCAGCGGGCCTGCTCTTCAGCGCAGGCTTGCCGAAATTGATCGGAATTCTCGCGCCCACCGACCCTGAAGAATGTCTTTCAAAGCATGGCCGGGACGATCTTTACCTGAACCAGCTACAGCAGCTTGATGCCATGCACTTACATGGGAAGAGTTTCGCGTTGGAGCAAGCAATTCGCAACCAGCGAAAGGGAATTGACCAGGAACGGATGATTGCCGAGAGAATGCCGCTTATCCTCTGGACGACATAGTGTTCAGGACGTGTCGTGCAATCAATTGCAGCTGCAAACAGCAAGCCTGCGCCCATCAGTTACGCTAGGCAGCCACCGACACGTCGGGAGTGTCATCAGCATCTGCCTGCGCCGGTTGAAGTATTTCCCGGTAGGTATCGCGCAGGAATTGCAGGGAAGCATCGTGATCGGCGTTGTACTCCAGCTTCTGCTGAAAAAGCCGCAGACGCTGGCGATTCGAGTGCAGAACCTCTGACCACGTCTTGGCCCATATCGTGAGCCGTTTGTCCTCCGACTGATGCACCATTCCAGGCGGCATGTTGGCCTGTTGTGCCCGCCTCTTGGCGTGCGCGTCCATGCCGTTTGAAATCACCCAGAAATTCCATCGGGTGTCGATCCCCCGAAATCTGTCGTCCTCAGCAACGGCAAAGGCGTAGCTTTCGATCTGTGAAAGCTGCTCTACGCCGATATTGACGGTCGGACGTTTCAACTCGACAACAAGATGATCCAACTCGTTTTCCCGATGGCTGGGCACGTTACGGGTAAGCATCAAATCGACGATCCCCGTTTTGCCGTCAATCCGCTTTACCGGCTCATCCACAGTGGTGGAAAGCCCTTGGGCAGCGAGATGCTTACGCAAGACCTCGGTCAGGGACTGGTCATCGACCGTCAAGAAAAACTCCTCGCCGAAAATCCAGGTGTTCTCGACAAGGAGCCGGTGGAGTTGGGTTCGCTCCTTGAGATTCTTCTTGTGCTCCTCGTCGAACAGAAGTGCATCAAGGCCCGCAATGAACTTGAGCCGGTCTGCGACCACCTTCGACGCGCTAATGATCGCAGTCAATGATGTTTCTTGAAGGAGCTTGGCAAATTCCTTCTGCATTTTCTCGGGCAGTTCAAGAACCTCCGTGAGGATCAGTTGCAAGTCCTCCGGACTTTTCTCGATTGCCTGCCGCAGCATGCGAAGTTGCAGCCTCTTGCCCTTCTGGGGCGTGCTCTCGAACTCTGGCAGGAGGTTGTTTACCTTGACGGCGACAATGTCGAACACTTCGCGCTCGATCTTCTCGACCATCGTCTGCGGATCGGCCTGGAAGGGATAAACGCTCTCATCCTTCCATTGCTCGACGACGGTCTGCGCCTTCTCTGCGTTGCGTTCGCGATAAAACGCCTTCACCGCCTCTTTGACTTTGCCCAGAACCTCGATGAGCACCGTGTTCATTTCGGCCAAGCCGAGCAACCCGTCACGCGAGAGCTTGGAAATGTAGGGCGACTTCACATAGGCCGAGAAATTCAGCCCAGGAGCCTGGAGTCGCACATCGGTCTGGGAAAGAGGAAATCCCGCCTCGTTACATAGATAGACAATGCGATCTGTCGGAGCCTTCCACTCGATGATTTCCAGTTCAAATGGGTAGGCGGTTCCATCTTCCTCCACCGCTCCCAGAGGTATTGCCTTGCTGGAGAGGATGGCGACCGAAACATCCAGCTTGCCCACCGGCAGAACGATTTGCACATCGGTGTAGCTCTTCAGGTAGGTGGCGAAGATTTCCGACAATTCCTGCACCGTATTGTCCAACTGGAGAAACTCATATGCCTTGTGCAATTCGGAGATGACACACCGGACTCCAGTTCGTTTCTCCTTGGCCGGTTCCGGCTCGCTGATCCGAATCTCCTTGAGCGAGTTGTCCAGCATCGAAACGCTGAACTGATTGAACTCCGTTCCCTCCTTGCAACGCACTTCCCAATCCACCACGCGGCCCAAAGAAAATGCCTTGAATCGCCCCTTGCCCTCGGAGCCGTGCAGGAAACGACGCTTGCCCCTCGTCTCACCCGCCTGATGTTTCCACGAACCGCCAAGCTGCCTGAATAGAGTCGGCGCATCGGAATGAGGGAATCCAGTCCCGTTGTCGGCAACGATGATCCGCTGCTCGCCTATGCTGTAGGAATCCTCCTTGACTTCCACCAGCGTAGCATCAGCATCCAGGCTGTTCCAGATCAACTCAGCCAGCGCATGGGCTGGTTTGGCATGGGTCTGCTTGGTGAGGAAATCGCCTTGCACCTCTATCGAATAGACCTTGGTCTCAGCCATGCTGAACTTCCTCCCCGCCCTGTTCAACCAGCTCGCCCCGGAACGCTTTGGCAAGCACGGATGGCATCAGTTTATTGGTGAAGGTCTTGGCCTTGCGGTAGCGGGTCTCGATAGCGTCAGCCTGTTTGAACATCGCCCCAACGCGGCGAACAATTTCCGTCTGCTCTTCCGGCGGTGGAACCGCAACTATCCAATTCTTCACTTTGTCGAGATTTAGGTTTGGCTGGTTTCCACCTACCGAGTCATCTCTGAGCTTCTGGTACTGACCGAGGCAGAAATAATACGCATAGCTGCGTGCAACCTCCCCCAGGTCTTCATTCACGAGGGCTGCACACGCCTGATTGGTTGCGGCAGGGATCTTCAACCTCCCGACCTGCCCTCGCGTCTTTCCCTCTCCGTACATTGCGATTAAAAGCGTCTCAGCAGGAAATACCTTTGCATTTGACTCGGTAAGCGCCAACGACGTAATGTGCTCTTCTGCGTCGAAGATGTCGCAGTTCTGAACTTCGCCCGTCTTGACCCACGGAATATTGCCATCCTGCCAGTAGCTTTCATTTTTTCGACTTGGAGTACCCCCAGTCTCTACCGAGAAAAGTGTAGCGAGAGGGCATTCGCTCCAAGACGAAGGTAGGTCATTCACTTCAATAAGCTGGTCAGGTATCACAGGTTGTCTCGGTGCTCTTTTTCCCTCGGCAAGAGCTTTTGCCTGTTGTTGTAAAAACCGCTTCTTCCGGCTCTCGATTAGCCGCCGAACCCACTCCTGACTCTCCGTGACAACTGGATTTCCTCGCCGCCAATCGGCTGTCAGCCTTCCCGAGCATGCCGCAGCCAGCACTGACATGCGGAAGCGTTTGATGATTGCCGGAATGGTTTCGAGCCGGGTGCGTATGTCGTCGAGGTGAACCGCTATGTGGTCGAGCTTTTTGGCAATTCGATGCTGCTCGTCGAGTCCGGGGAAGACGCACTCCCGTGTGTAAGCATCATCACGGTTCAAACCTGGAATGGCAGACGATTTTTCAAATTCGTCCAACCGCAGCGACGTGAACTGGTATGCCCAGAATCGGGAGTCGTGGGATTCACCGAAATCGTCGATGAAGTAGGTTGTATCAATCGGCCAGCATGGCGTTTCAGAATATGCGACTCGTCCTGCCGACCCTTTGCGACCGACAATGATCGTTGGGCCGGACGTAATTGCCTTGTCATGATGACCAACAACCCCATTCGACCCATATACCGGAACCGTTCCTGCGCTCATGCGGTTACGCTCGGGCAAGGATTTCCCGTATTTCAGATCGAACAGATCGCCAAGCGTAGCCACTTGCCAGGTCATACAAGCTCTTCCTCGGCAGTCTCGATCATCGCCAGCACTTCCCGCAGCCCATCGACCGCCGCCTCCAGTTCGGCGATGGCCTCCGCCGCCAGCACTTCGGGTTCCGGCAGGTCGTCGGCATCTTCCAGCGATTCGTCCTTGAGCCAGGTGATGTCGAGTTTGTAGCCGCGCTCCTTGACATCGGAGATGTGAAACTTGCGGAAGCGACCGGCCTCGCCCTGATCCCTGCGCTTGCTGCGCCCGTTGGGGTCGTTGCCGTAGCATGCCTCGAATTCGGTGAAGTGCTGCGCGGTCAGAGGTCGGGATTTCTTGGTCACTCCCGGCACGTTGGCCCGGCCGTCGAATATCCAGACGTTCTCGGTCGGCATGCCCTTCTGGAAGAACACCACGTTGGCCTTAACGCCCTGCGAGTACGGGGTGAAGGTGCCACGCGGCAGGCGCAGGATCGTATGCACGTTGCAGTCCTGCATGACGATCTCGAACACCTCGCCCGCCTTGTCCTCGAACAGGCAGTTGTCGGGCAGCACCACGGCAGCGCGGCCACCGGGCTTGAGGATGGTCAGGATGTGCTGGACGAAGTTGAGTTGCTTGTTGCTGGTTTCGACCGTGAAATCCTCGCGCTCCGGGGCCTGGTTGGCGCCCTTGGTGCCGAAGGGCGGATTGGTCAGGATCACGTCGTAGCGTTCGCCCCGGTCGGGTTCGTAGATGGTGTCGCCCAGGTAAATCTGCGGTTGCAGGCCGTGCAGGAACAGGTTCATCAGCGCAAGGCGGCGCGGCCGGGCAACGAGTTCCTGGCCGAAGTAGGTTTTTTCGCGGATGCGCTTGATGTCCTTGCGCTCCAATGCGCCTTTCGTTTCCTCCAGCAGCCATTCGTAGGCCGCCATGAGGAAGCCTCCGGTGCCGCAGGCCGGGTCGGCGATCCTGCAACCAATTGCAACGCGGGGGTCTGGCTTCATCACCCGAACGATGCTCTGCACCAGCGGGCGCGGAGTAAAAAACTGCCCCGCCCCCTTCTTGCCCTCGCTGGCTGCCCGCTCCAGCAGTCCCTCGAAGGCCGCGCCCTTCACGTCCACGTCCATCGACGACCAGTCTTCCTCGTCGATCATGGTGACGAGGCGCTTGAGATTCACAGGGTTATTGAAGCGCGGCATCGCCTGGGCGAAGATGTCGCCCAGCAGGCCCTCGGCTTCGCGCAGCTTGCGGACGATCTCGCCGTAGTGTTCGGTCAGGGCATTGCCGGAATAGCCCTTGAGCGTGGCCCAATCGCAACCCTTGGGGACGGCCACATCCCGCTCTTCCGCCATCTTCAGGAACAGCAGGTAGGTCAGTTGTTCGATGTAGTCGCCGTAATCGACCCCATCGTGACGCAGGGTGTTGCAGAACCCCCAGAGCTTATTGACGATGTCGCTCATTTTCGGATCAATCTCAAGTCGGTGATGAAGTCCTGCGGCTCACCGATCTCGATCTTGGCGAAAGAGGGATGCAGCGGATTGAGCAGGTAATTGGTTTCGGAGGGAATGATGGCGCTGGGTACGGCCAGCACCGCACTCGACCGGCGCTTGGCCCAATAGGTGCCGATGGCCTGCAACTGTTCCCGTGCGGCGAGACTGCGCCAGTCGGCGGGAAGCTGCTCGGGCGTGATTCGTTCGATCTTCATGTTCTTCGGCAGGGTGGCGGGGATCATGACGTACCGCGCCCGCAGCGGCTCGTCCTGCACCAATATTTCCAGCACTGCCAGGGACTGGCTGCCTGAGGTGTACACCATCGGCACGCCCTTGCCGTTCCAGCGCCCGCCATACAGCCGGGCACCCTCGCCGGAGAACGCGCTTTCCTTGGGTTGCGCGAACCGGGCGGTGAGCAGCCGCCAGACGACGGTCATCAGGCAAAAACGCCGTGCTCGATGCGGCCCAGCGTGTCCATGACGCTTTCCGCGCCGATGTCGGTATCCAGAAGAGATAGCGGGGTTGCGCCGGCTAGCGCGGCGTTGGGGGACTTCAACCAGTCGAGGGAGACATTCAGGTCTTCAAAGACTTCCTCGGCCTGCTCGACAACACGAGCTAACCGCACCAGCTTGGCCGACTCCTCGCTGTTGAGGGTGCCTTCCTTCTTGCGCCGTGCCAGGGTGCGCTCCGGGATGCCCAGGGCCACGGCAAGCTCGGATTGGGTGACGCGAATGGTCTTGGCCAGCGCATCTACCGCTGCCGACGAAATGCCCTGACGAATGACCGCTACCCAATCAAGAGAAGTACGGGGTTTGGCCTGCAAAACCCGCTTGCCGCCGAGTAGGGATTCAACCGAGAGAACAGGATGTGCAATTGCCGCTGTGCTCATGACCCCACTCCATTGTTTGCCATATGGCGACTATTTTACGCAAAAATGGCGCATATAGATAGCCTCGATTTCCGAGGACGCCATGCCTGTTCAGTGCAATCAATTGCAACGGCGAGAGTCCCCGCGTTAGATCGACGCCAGCGCCTCGTTGATCCGCTGGAGCAGCGGAGCCAATTCCCCGGCGAAGACCTTTTTGGCCTTGCCCAGCCCGCCCCGCTGAAAGAAGATCGGGGCGTCGAAGTCGTCAAGCTCGATGGTGAGGTTCTTGATCAGATGTTCACGGATCAACTGTAGCCACTGGAGTTGCTCATCGGAGAACTGATTCTGTGCCAGCAACTGGGTCATGGCATGATCTACCCGCTCCTCGGCGGTATAGATCGGCGATGCGTCCTTGGCGGCATGCTTAACCAGGGAGATGATATCGGCCAGCCGGTGATGAACAAGTTCCGATGCCTTCTGTAGGTCGCGCTCATCGAAGCTGGCAGATCGGAGCTTCTGGCGCAAACCATCCAGTACGTCGGTGCGCCAGTCCTGCGGGCGGCTCATCAGGACTTGCAGGGCTTCGATCTCGGATTGCTTGGCCTGAATGAAAGTGGCGAACCGGGTCAAGTAGTCCTCTGGCTTGAGATATTCCTCTTCGACACGGAATTTCCATTCGGAAGTGACGTTGTCGCCGATCTCATAGCCAACGAGAAAACTGCGCTTGGCACGGGGGTAGTTGAGCAGCAGGTCTTGGAATGCCGGATCGCGCAACAGTTTCAGCGTGGCCGTGAAATCTTCCTTGATCCGCTTCGGCAGGCTGGCGGCGAAGCGTCCCATGTCTCCGTCTTCGATGTACTGAGCGAACTGCTGCCGGGCCTCGCCGCTCATGTCCTTCTCGATGCGTTGCAGGCGGCGAACCAGGACTTTGACGTTGTAGTCCCGATCCACGTTGTTCCAGATGTTCTCAATCACCTGGGCCAACGGCACGGCTTCCTTCTGCAAGGATTCGACCTTGAAGGCCGATGCGTCCTTGAAGTATTCGATCAGGGTGCCGCCGAAGCAATCGAAGATCGTGAAGTGCGTTTTGTTGATCTCCGGGCAGCGGCGGGTGCCGCGCCCCAGCATCTGCTCCCAGAGGATGCGGGACTTCACCGGACGCAGGAATACGATGAACTCCAGCGCCGGAATATCGACGCCCGTGGTGAGCATATCGACCGATACCACAACCTTGGGATTGGGGCGGTTACGGAACTCGCGGATGCGCTGCAATGGGCGATCCACGTTGGGGTTGCCCGTGATCTTCTGTACGAACTCGTCGCCCTGATTGAATACCTCGCGGCAGATTCGCACCAGTTGGTCGGAATGCGACGTGTGGGGAAGATCATTGACGGCGAAGATCAGGATTTTCGGGAAATGACCGGTACGCTCCTCATGCTCGTAGGCGTACTTGGCGATCTCTTGGATAATCTTGCGGTTCGACTCCGGCGCGGTGATCTTCTGTTCGATCTCGGTGGAAGAGAATTGCCGTTCGTCTTCAAGCTGGTCGAAGACTTCCTCGCCCGTGGTGGTATCGACCATGCCCACGGACTCGCCGGGCTTGAGGAATGCGCCGTTGAGCCGAACATCGGAGTGGATGGATACGGCATCGTAATCGACGAGATAGCCTTCCTGTACGGCCTGCTCGACGGTATAGCGGAAGATCGGCTCGCCGAAGAAGGCCACGGTATGGGCGGCAGGAGTAGCGGTCAGACCAATCTTGATGGCGTCGAAATACTGGAGTGTCTGTCGCCAGATTGCGGTTTCCGATGACGTGTAGCCCCGGTGGCATTCGTCGGCGATGATGATGTCGAAGGCGTGGATCGGGATGTCGAGCTTGCCCGCGTCGTCTTCCATCTCTGGGTCGTTGCCGTCCTGCGGGAACGCGCCTTCCCTGCCAAACAGGTTGATAGTCATCCGCTGGATGGTCGAGACGTACAGAAAGGTATGCGACTCGTCCGAGGCAGCGAGATAAGCTTCAGGCAGTACCTTGGGATCGAAGGGCTGATCGTCGCCGAAGTCCTCGCGCTGGAACCGCTGGCTATAGACCTCGTACTCCTGATTGAACTTGTTGCCCCTTGGCGTGGTGAAGGCTGCAAACTCCCGCACCGACTGTGCGGCCAGAGCTTTGCGATCCACGAGGAACAGAATGCGCTTGGCGGCCTTGGATTCGAGCAGGCGGTAGATCATCGCTACCGTGAGGAAGGTCTTGCCCGTGCCGGTGGCCAGCGCCAGCAACATCTGCCGTCGTCCGTCCATGATCGCTTTCTCGGCGCAGAAAATGGACTGCTGCTGGTAAGGGCGCAAGCGGGTGATATGGTCAATCGGCGTGTCGAGGAACCAGTCGAATGCCTGTGCGATTTCGCGCTTGAAAAACTCGGTCAGGGCGGCAGGCGTGTGGTAATCG
Source organism: Denitratisoma oestradiolicum (assembly GCF_902813185.1). Classification (GTDB taxonomy): domain Bacteria; phylum Pseudomonadota; class Gammaproteobacteria; order Burkholderiales; family Rhodocyclaceae; genus Denitratisoma; species Denitratisoma oestradiolicum. The sequence goes on along the minus strand of NZ_LR778301.1, from coordinate 3,135,365 downwards.
GAAATCTGCCGGGAGATACGCTTGTGGCCTCTTGTGTCGAGATGCCAGATAAGTTCTCCGTTGCTGGCGTACAGGAACGGCACGCGGTAACCATCCCAATTTCCCGGCCCATCGATGGCCCCGAGGGCATACCGTTTGGCTTGCTCCAGGACGTTCTGCGGATTGACCGTGACCTTCTTGGCTTCGATGATGCCGAGAAATTGGCCGCGCACGAACAGCGCGTAATCGGCGGGGCCATTGGCAGTCGGATATTCCTCAAGGGCTACAGCGCCCAGCTTGGACGTATCCATGCCCTGCTTATGCGGGGTGATCTTCCAGCCAAGCGCACGCAGCCGGGTATCGATACGGCGCTTGCGGGTCTGCCATTCGGATTCGATCATCGGGCACACCCCAAGGCCCGTAAAGTCCGCCCAAGGAGATTACAGTCGGGCGTGTTCCAGGAAGGTGTCAGGACGCACCAAAGGGCATTTCGAGTCACTACTCCCCTTCGGAATACGCAACCGCCTCCAGTCGCCGCAACGGAAATCGACATCCGCCCTCCCTAGCTTCATGCTTTTCGAATGACGGAATCCTACTATACGGCCGCACTCCGTGTGCTCCAGCATCAAACGATACACGAGAGTAGGCAATCAATTGCACATTCGCAGCGGTACGGCTGCGTTTGCCATTCCGTACCGCAAAACAAAAAAGCCAGCTTTTGGCTGGCTCTCTGTTGAAACTGACTGCTTGATATTTAATGGTCGGGGCGGCGGGATTCGAACTCGCGACCCCTTGCACCCCATGCAAGTGCGCTACCAGGCTGCGCTACGCCCCGACAAGCCGCGCATTATAACAGCGATCCCGGGAAAAACACATTCTGGAATGATCAGACACGCAACAATTCGATGATCTCTTCGAGTTCCGCACGCAAGGGCTGGGCTTGGCCAGAGGTCTTGGCCTCGGCCCGGGCCGTGTCGGCTTCGCCGAGCCGGTTGCGGGCGCCACTGATGGTGAAGCCTTCCTCGTAGAGCAACTGGCGGATGCGCCGCACCAGAAGCACTTCGTGGTGCTGGTAGTAGCGCCGGTTGCCGCGCCGCTTGACCGGCTTGAGCTGGGTGAACTCCTGTTCCCAGTAGCGCAGCACATGGGGCTTGACGCCGCACAACTCGCTCACCTCACCGATGGTGAAGTAGCGCTTGGCGGGGATGGGCGGCAGTTCTATCCGGTCAGGCGGGGTTGCCATTCTGATCGGACTCCACGGCGCTCTTGAGTTTTTGACTGGCGTGGAAGGTCACGACCCGGCGTGCGGTGATGGGGATCTCTTCGCCGGTCTTGGGATTGCGTCCGGGGCGCTGGGGTTTGTCCCGCAATTGAAAATTGCCAAAACCGGAAAGCTTCACGCTATCTCCCACTTCCAGCGCATTGCGCACTTCCTCAAAGAAAGCCTCGACCATATCCTTGGCCTCGCGCTTATTGAGGCCCACTTTTTCGAACAGCAGATCGGCCAGTTCCGCCTTGGTCAACGTCATCCGTGCCCCCTTGAATCCACTCATCGCCGCAGTTCGGCACCGCAATGCCGTTCCGCTGCACTCACCAGCGCCGCCACGATTTCTTCGACTTCCAAATCCTCAAGCGTTCGTTGAGTATCTTGTATAACTACCCGGAACGCAAGGCTTTTTCTTCCTTCGGCGATCCCCTGGCCCTGATACACATCGAATAACTGAATGTCCTTGACCAGGGTGCTGGCGCCTCCGCGCAGGGCGTCCAGCAGACCCTGCCAAGGCTGATGCTGATCAACGATCAGGGCTAGATCCCGCACCACGCCGGGGAAGCGAGAGACTTCGCCGCAGGTGGGCAGGGACTGCTCCAGCAAGGCGTCCAGTTCCAGTTCGCAAACCACCGGGGCGGTGCCCAGTTCGTACTTCTGCACCCAGCGGGGATGAAGCTCGCCGAGGAGGCCTACCTGCCGTTCGCCACACCAGATGCTTGCCGCCCGTCCGGGATGGAGGGCCGGGTGATCCAGTTTCTCGCAGCGCAGGGAGCGGCCCGGGTAGAGGGATTCCACGTCGGCCTTGAGGTCGAAGAAATCCACCGGACGGGTGGGTGCTCCCCACTGTTCGGCCAGGGCCGGTCCCGCCGCCAGGGCGGCCAGACGTTGGGGCTGACGGAATCCAGCGACGGGAGTGCCGGTGTTGTCCCGCAGGAAGCAGCGGCCCAGTTCGAAAATCCTTACCCGACTTTGCTGGCGCTTCAGGTTGGTGGCGAGTACTCCCACCAGACTGCCGATGAGGCTGCTGCGCATGACGCCCATCTGGCTGGCGATGGGATTGGCCAGGGTGATCGGCGCCGGGTTGGCGCAGAAATCGGCCTCCCAGACGGCGTCGACAAAACTGAAATTGACCGTTTCCCGGTAGCCCCGTCCAGCCAGCAGTCGGCGCAACTGCATTGCGGTGCGCCGATCTTCCGGCAGGGGCATCATGGTTACCAGTCCCCGGGGGGGATGGGCCGGGATGTTGTCGTAGCCGTGGAGCCGTGCCAGTTCCTCGATCAGGTCTTCCTCGATTTCCATGTCGAAACGATGGGAGGGTGGGGTGACCAGGAATTCATCTCCCTCCTGACGGAACTCGAAACCCAGACCGGAGATCAGTTGGGAAATCTGCGCGGTGCTGAACTCCACCCCCAGCACCTTGCTGGCCCGGGCCGTGCGCAGGCGCACCGGGCGGCATACCGGCAGATGCTCGGGAGACTGGGCTTCCACGATGGGTCCGGCCTGGCCGCCGCAGATGTCGATCACCAGTTGGGACGCCCGTTCCAGGGCCTGGCGCTGCAACTGGAAGTCCACGCCCCGCTCGAAACGGAACGAGGAGTCGGATGTAAAGCCCAGCGCCCGGGCCTTGCCGGCGATGGCGTCGGGGGCGAAAAAGGCCGACTCCAGGAAGATGTCCCGGGTAGCGGCGGTGACGCCAGAGAGCTCGCCACCCATGATGCCGCCCAGGGCCAGGGCGGCGGACTGATCGGCGATCAGCACGGCATCGGCGGGTAGCGTGATGGTCTGGCCGTTGAGCAGTTGCAACTGCTCCCCTGCCATGGGCAGTCGCACCCGGATGGCGCCCTGGAGCTTGGCGTCGTCGAAGGCATGGAGGGGCTGACCCAGTTCCAGCATCACATAGTTGGTCACGTCTACCAGGGCCGAAATGCTGCGGATGCCGCAGCGTTCCAGGCGCCGCCGCATCCAGTCCGGGGTGGCGACCGACCCATCCACGCCGCGAATCAGCCGGCCACAGTAGCGGGGGCAGGCGGCAGGGGCTTCGATGTTGACTGCACGGACCGCATCCAGGGTCGGACTGACAGTGCTGGCTTCCGGCAGCGTCAGGGGGGCGCCGGTCAGGGCTGCCACTTCCCGGGCGATGCCGGTCAGGGAGAGGCAGTCCGCTCGGTTGGGGGTCAGCTTGAGGGTGATCAGTTGATCGTCCAGGTTCAGGTACTGGCGGATGTCGCTACCGATGGGCGCGTCCTGGGGCAGCACCAGCAGGCCGGCGGCCTCTTCGGCGATGCCCAGTTCCTTGGCCGAACAGAGCATGCCGCTACTTTCGATGCCGCGCACCTTGGCCTTCTTGATCTCGACGCCGGGCAGCCGGGCGCCCACCAGGGCGCAAGGCACCACCAGGCCAGCCGCCGCGTTGGGGGCGCCACAGACGATGCTCAGCACGCCATGTTCGCCGGTGTCCACCTGGCAAAGATTGAGGCGGTCGGCGTCCGGATGTTTTTCACAGGAGACGATGTGGGCCACCACGACACGGTCGAAGGCCGGTGCCACGGGACGCATTGCCTCCACTTCGAGGCCGGCCATGGTCAGGATATGGGCCAGTTGCTCGCTGTCGAGGGGCGGGTTGCACAGGCTGCGCAGCCAGGATTCCGAGAATTGCATTTCACGCCTCCGCTGGGCCGCCCCAAGGAGGCGTGCAACCAGAAACACGGAAGCCGCAGTCCTGTTGCGGCTGAACCGTAATCACCCCTTTCCTCGGGAAAGGGGATGGGGGAAAGGTCTTCATGATCAGTTGAACTGGTTGAGAAAGCGCAGATCGCCTTCGAAGAACAGGCGCAGGTCGCTGATGCCGTAACGCAGCATGGTGAGCCGGTCCAGCCCCATGCCAAAGGCGAAGCCGGTGTACTTTTCCGGGTCGATGCCGCCGCAGCGCAATACATTGGGATGGACCATGCCGCAGCCGCCAATTTCCAGCCAGCGCCCTTCGAGAGGCCCGCTCATGAAGGCCATATCCATTTCCGCCGAGGGTTCGGTGAAGGGGAAGAAGGACGGGCGAAAGCGCATGGTGAGATCGTCGCTCTGGAAAAAGCGCCGCAGGCAATCCGCCACCACGCCCTTGAGGTCGGCAAAGCTCACGTTCTCGCCCACCCAGAGGCCTTCGACCTGATGGAACATGGGCGAATGGGTGGCGTCCGAATCGACGCGATAGACCCGGCCCGGGCAGATCACCCGGATCTCGGGCAGGGTGTCCAGATGCTTGTGTTTCTCCACATGGGCCAGCATGGTGCGGATCTGCACCGGGCTGGTGTGGGTGCGCAGCAGCACGTCCTCCTGCACCTTGCCCTCGGCGCCGAGCAGGTAGAAGGTGTCGTGCATGGATCGGGCCGGGTGCTTTTCCGGCGTGTTGAGGGCGGTGAAGTTGTGCCAGTCGCTCTCGATCTCGGGGCCTTCGGCCACGTCGAAACCGATGGAGCGGAATAACTGTTCCACCCGTTCCAGGGTGCGGGTCACGGGATGCAGGCCGCCACCCTCCTGGCCCCGGCCGGGCAGGGTCACGTCCAGGGCTTCTGCCGCCAGTTGGGCTTGCAGGGCGGCATCGCGCAGGGCATCGCGGCGCGCCGTGAGGGCGGCTTCCACCTTCTCCTTGGCGACGTTGATGGTGGCGCCGGCGCTCTTGCGTTCTTCGGCCGGCAGCTTGCCCAGCCCCTTCAACAGGGCCGTCAGGGAGCCTTCCTTGCCCAGGTAGCGGGCCTTGGCTTCCTCGAGTCGGGCTGGCTCGGTAGCCCGGGAGAAGTCGGCCACCGCTTCGGCGACCAGTTGTTCCAGATTTTCCATGGGGTTCCGCAATCAAAAAAGGGAGGCACCAGGCCTCCCTCTTTTCGCAACGATTACGCTTATGCGCCGAGTTGGGCCTTGGCCTGGTTCGCCAGGGCGGCAAAGGCCGGCTTGTCGAACACGGCAAGGTCAGCGAGCACCTTGCGATCCACCTCGATCTGGGCCTTCTTCAGACCGTTCATCAGGGTGCTGTACTTGAGGCCCAGTTCCCGGGCGCCCGCGTTGATACGGACGATCCAGAGAGCACGGAACTGGCGCTTGCGCTGGCGACGATCGCGGTAGGCATATTGCCCCGCCTTCATCACCGCCTCTTTGGCGATCCGGTAGACCGTGCTGCGGCGACCGCGATAGCCCTTGGCCAGGGCGAGAACTTTCTTGTGGCGCGCGCGCGCCGTTACACCGCGTTTGACTCGTGACATGGCGGTTTCTCCTTAGGCGTAGGGCATCATGGCGCGAACCTGCTTCACGTCGGAAGCGTGAACTTCCGTCATGCCGCGCAACTGGCGTTTGGCCTTGGTGGTTTTCTTGGTCAGGATGTGGCGCTTGAACGCCTGGGAGCGTTTGACGCTACCGCCGGCGCGGATTTTGAACCGCTTGGCGGCGCCGCTCTTGGTCTTCATCTTCGGCATCGAAGATCTCCTTTTAACACGGTGCCAGGTGTCCCCCACCTCGGGGGCGCTTGATGACCCGCAACCGCTTGTGTATCCCCCACCGCCGAGGCGATGGAGGGAATTCTGTTACTTGACCTGCTTCTTGTGGGGCGCCAGGACCATGATCAACTGGCGTCCCTCCATCTTGGGGAACTGTTCAACCACACCCAGAACCTCGATGTCGGCCTTGATCCGCTCCAGCATCCGCATCCCGATTTCCTGGTGGGCCATCTCGCGGCCCCGGAAGCGCAGGGTGATTTTCGCCTTGTCGCCTTCCTGCAGGAACTTCGTTACGTTGCGCAGCTTGATCTGGTAGTCGTTCTCGTCCGTTCCGGGACGAAACTTCACTTCCTTGACCTGAACCTGCTTCTGCTTCAACTTGGCTTCGTGGGCCCGCTTGGATTCCTGATACTTGAACTTCCCGAAATCCATGATCCGGCACACGGGGGGTTGGGCCAGGGGAGCAATCTCCACCAGATCCAGTTCCGCTTCTTCTGCCAATGTCAGTGCCTGACGAATGGGCACGATACCAAGTTGTTCGCTACCCTCGCCGACTAGGCGGACTTCAGGGGCAGTGATTTCATCGTTGACGCGTTGCGTCTTATCCTGGGCGATGGTTCAGATCTCCAAAAAATTAAAAAAATCAAGCCGCTACGCCCGGCTGCGTATTTCCTGCAGCAGGCGCTCCACCAAAGTTCCGGGAGACATTTGCCCGAGATCCTGATTGCCCCGGGCGCGGACAGCGACCAACTCAGCGGCCTTTTCCTTGTCGCCGACGACGACGAGATAAGGCCGTTTCAACATGCTATGTTCGCGGATTTTATAGTTAATTTTCTCGGCGCGCAAATCGCACTCGACCCGCAGACCGGCAGCGCGCAGTTTTTCCGCAACATTTTCGGCGTAATCCGCCTGGCCTTCGGAAATGCTCATCACCACCACCTGCACCGGCGACAGCCAGAGGGGGAGGGCGCCAGCGTGGTTTTCGATCAGGATGCCGATGAATCGCTCCAGGGAACCCAGGATGGCGCGATGGAGCATCACCGGCACGTGGCGGGCGTTGTCCTCGCCCACGTATTCGGCCCCGAGGCGGCCGGGCATGGAGAAATCCACCTGCATGGTGCCGCATTGCCAGGAGCGGCCGATGGCGTCCTTGATGTGGAATTCGATCTTGGGGCCGTAGAAGGCGCCTTCGCCGGGCAGTTCCTCCCACTCCAGGCCGCTGGTACGCAGGCCTTCCCGCAGGGCGGTTTCGGCCTTGTCCCAGAGCTCGTCCGCGCCCACCCGGCCCTCGGGCCGCAGCGCCAGCTTCACCGCCACGTCGCTGAAGCCAAAGTCGGCGTAGACCCGACGCACCAGATCGTTGAAGGCCTTCACCTCGGGCTGGATCTGGTCCTCGGTACAGAAGATGTGACCGTCATCCTGGGTGAAACCCCGTACCCGCATCACGCCATGGAGCGCACCGGAAGGCTCGTTGCGGTGACAGGAGCCGAACTCGCCGTAGCGCAGGGGCAGATCCCGGTAGGAGCGCAGGCCGGTGTTGAAAATCTGCACGTGGCCGGGGCAGTTCATGGGCTTCACGGCGTAGTCCCGGGTCTCGGACTCCGTGGTGAACATGTTGTTCTTGTAGTGCTCCCAGTGACCGGACTTTTCCCACAGGCTGCGATCCAGGATCTGGGGGCAGCGCACCTCCTGGTAGCCGTTCTCCTGATAGACCCGGCGCATGTACTGCTCGATTTCCTGCCACACGGTCCAGCCGTGGGGATGCCAGAACACCAGTCCCGGCGCTTCCTCCTGGAGATGGAACAGGTCCAGTTGCCGGCCCAGCTTGCGGTGATCCCGCTTCTCGGCCTCCTCCAGCATATGTAAATAGGCGTCCAGCTCATCCTTCCTGGCCCAGGCCGTGCCATAGATGCGCTGTAACTGGGCATTTTTGGAGTCACCGCGCCAGTAGGCGCCAGCCACCTTCATCAGTTTGAAGGCCTTGAGCTTGCCGGTGGACGGCACGTGGGGACCCCGGCAAAGGTCGATGAAATCGCCTTCGCGGTAAAGGGAGACTTCCTCGCCGGCGGGGATGGCCTCGATCAACTCAGCCTTGTAGTGTTCGCCGAGAGACTTGAAGAATTCGATGGCCTTGTCCCGGGGCAGCACTTCCCGGGAGATGGGGATGTCACGCTTGACCAGTTCTGCCATGCGATGCTCGATCCGCTCCAGATCCTCGGGAGTGAAGGGGCGGGGGCAGGCAAAATCGTAGTAGAAGCCGTTCTCGACCACCGGGCCGATGGTGACCTGGGCCTCGGGAAACAGCTCCTTCACCGCGTAGGCCAGCAGGTGGGCGGTGGAGTGACGGATCACTTCCAGGCCGTCGGCATCCTTGTCGGTGATGATGGCCAGGCTGGCATCGGCCTCGATGAAATGGGAGGTATCCACCAGCCGGCCATCGACACGGCCGGCCAGGGCTGCCTTGGCCAAGCCGGCGCCGATGGATGCCGCCACTTCGGCCACGGTGACCGGGTGGAGGAATTCGCGCTGGGAGCCGTCGGGAAGAGTGATCACCGGCATGTTCGCTGCTCCAGAAACACCGACAGGGCGCCGAGCGCCCTGTCGCGGGAAAATCGTTTGGGTAAGCCGCCCATGACGGCCTGAAAATGCATCATCTGGCCCAGGGTCAGGGGCAGCGAGTCTATCACAGCCGGTGGGTCTGGCTGCGGGCTTACCGCGTCTCCGCCGTCCTGAGTTCGTGGTTGAGCCACAGCAGCAGACCGAAGACCACCATGGCGCCACCCTGATGGGCAGTGCCCAGGGCCACGGGCACCGCCAGCAGCAGGGTGGCGATGCCCAGGGTGATCTGGGTCGCCAGCGCCAGCAGCAGCAGGTGGCCGACACGTCTTGCCTGGCTCGTGGCCGCCGAGCGCTGAAGTTTCCACCAGAACCAGGGCACCAGCAGGGCCAGCAACCAGGCACCCAGGCGATGATCGAACTGGACCGTCGCCATGTTGTTGAAGAAGTTCAGGTACCAGGGGTCGATCATCATGATCTCCGGCGGGATCCAGGAACCGTTCATCAGCGGGAAGGTGTTGTAGGCCTTGCCGGCCCGGATTCCTGCCACAAAGCCGCCGCTGGCCACCATGTAATACACCAGCAACAGCAGCCAGCCGGCGGCCTTCCTCAATCCGTGTAGCGGTGAGTCGACGCTGGCGACAGTCCGGGGCCGCAGCAGGTCCAGGGCCACCCAGACCATGGCGGTGAAGATCAGAAAGGCCAGGGACAGGTGGGCGGTGAGGCGGTATTGGCTGACCCGGGGATCGTCCACCAGGCCGCTTTTGACCATGTACCAGCCCATGGCGCCCTGCATGCCCCCCAGAATGAAGATGCCAAATAATTTCCAGGCCAGGGAACGATTGATGCTGCTCCGCAACAGAAACCAGAGAAATGGAAACAGAAAAACCATGCCAATGGTGCGTCCCAAAACCCGGTGCCAGTATTCCCACCAGAAAATTCCCTTGAACTCTTCTAGGCTCATCTGGTGATTGACCTGCCTGAATTCCGGCGTCTGCTGGTACTTCTCGAAGGTGGCCTGCCATTGGGACTGGTCCAGAGGGGGCAGGGTCCCCACCAGGGGCTGCCATTCCACAATCGACAGGCCGGAGTGGGTCAGGCGTGTTGCACCGCCCACTACCAGCGTGGCGAACACCATGGCGGCGCAGATGAAAAGCCAGAGAGCGATGGAACGGGGGGCGGGATGGCTCATGTCGGATAGGCCTGGAAGAAGACTCCCGGCGATTATAGTGATCCGGGAAGTCGCTGATTTCCCATGGTAATTCCGGGGTCAAAAAAATTAATCTGGATCAATTGTGCCCACTAGACTGGGGCGTAGGATTGCCAGCGCAAGTTCCGCCGCGTCATGTTGTCGCATGACCTTATGCGATGACCGCGATCAGGTCGGGTATGACAGGAGTTTGTCCCGCCTCGCAGCATGATGCGCACTTCCACCTTCAAATGACGGAGGTCAAAATGGCTGAAACCGACAACAACGAAGAACCCATCCCGGTGATGCAACATGTGCTCGACAACCCGTTCCTGCTGCTGTTTCTGGGCATCACGGTACCCACGGTGTTCTACATTCTGTGGGGCGTGATGGAGATTGCAACCATACCCGTTGCCAAATGACCGGCGCAATTATTAGGGAGTTCGCACAATGAGCGCAATTCTGCCCCCCGCGCAACGGATCTGGTGGAAGCAACCCATCGACAAGATCGAATGGACCTGGATTCTGATCGCGCTGACGTGGTCGTTATTCATGTTCGGGATGATGGTGTACTGGCATATCAACGGCAAGCAGAACCTTTCCAACGAGGTCTACAAGACGACGCGGGAGATGTATGCCGCGAAGGCTGAAAAAATGGTCCAGGAGCACCAGGTGCGCACCGAGACCGAGCGCAACACGCCGGTGGTCAAGGTGCCCGAGGGCGGCGACGCCTATCTGGTGGCACGCCTCTGGGAGTGGTGGCCGATCCTGGAACTGGAGAAGGGCAAGACCTATCGCCTGCACCTTTCCGCCATGGATTACCAGCACGGCTTTTCCCTGCAACCGGTGAACATCAACATCCAGGTCCTGCCGGGTTACGAGCATGTGGTGAATATCACGCCGAACAAGGAAGGCATTTACTCCATCGTCTGTAACGAATACTGCGGCATCGGTCACCATACGATGCTCGGCCGTATTTACGTGAAATAGGGAGCGAGACAGATATGGCTACCACTTACCGGATCTGCCCCCGTAGCGGGTTGCAGTTCGACACTCAGGCCGAGAGGCTGATGCGCTGGAATGCCGTGGCCGGCGTACTGGCGCTGCTGGTCGGCGGCATCACCGCCTTGCTGGTGATCCTCACGCGCTGGCCGGCGGTCAAGTTGCTGCCGGCGGATCAGTTCTACATGATTCTCACCGCCCATGGCGTGGACATGCTGATCATCTGGATCATCTTTTTCGAGATGGCGGTGCTTTACTTCGCCTCGTCCACATTACTGCGCAGTCGATTGGCCACGCCGGCATTGGGCTGGGTCCAGTTTTGGCTGATGGTGGTGGGCGCGATCATGGCCAACGTCGCCATCTTCGGCGGCGAGTCCAGCGTGATGATGACCTCCTACGCGCCGATGCAGGCCAAGCCCCATTTCTATCTGGGACTGATCCTCTTCGCGGTGGGCGCATTGATCGGCTGCTTCATCTTCCTTGGCACCCTGGTCGTGGCCAAGGCCGAAAAGACCTACGAGGGCTCCATTCCCCTGGTCACCTTCGGCGCCCTGACGGCCTGCATCATCGCCGTGTTCACCATCGCCTCCGGCGCCATCATCCTGATTCCGACCTTCCTTTGGTCCGTGGGCTACATCAAGGAAATCGATCCCCAGATGTACCGGGTGCTCTGGTGGGGCATGGGTCACAGTTCCCAGCAGATCAACGTCTCTGCCCATGTGGCGATCTGGTACCTGATCGCTGCTGTGGTGTTCGGCGCCAAGCCCCTGTCGGAGAAGGTGAGCCGTTTCGCCTACTTCCTCTATATCCTGTTCCTGCAACTGGCCAGTGCCCACCACCTGCTGTCCGATCCGGGTCTAAGCAGCGAATGGAAGGTACTCAACACCTCCTACTTCATGTATTTCGCGGTAATGGCCTCCATGATTCACGGCTTCACCGTACCGGGCGCCATCGAGGCGGCCCAGCGCAAGAAGGGCTACACCAAGGGCATGTTCGAATGGCTGCGCAAGGCGCCCTGGGGCAATCCGATCTTTTCCGGCATGTTCCTCTCGCTGGTGATTTTCGGCTTCATCGGCGGCATCTCCGGTGTTGTGCTGGGCACCGAGCAGCTCAACATGCTGATGCACAATACCTTCTATGTGCCGGGCCACTTCCATGCCACCGTAGCGGGAGGAACCACCCTGGCCTTCATGGCCCTGACCTACCTGCTGGTGCCCGTGCTGTTCAAGCGGGAAATCATCATGCCGGGCATGGCCAAGATTCAGCCTTACCTGTTCGGCATCGGCATGGCAGTCACCTCTCTGGTCATGATGGGAGCCGGTACCCTGGGGGTGTCCCGTCGTCATTGGGACATGGCATTCTCCGGGGCGCCCTTCCAATACGAGTGGCCGGGTTCCGCCTACCTGATGATGGGCCTGACTGGCGTCTTCGGTGTTATCACCGTGATTGGCGGCGCCCTGTGGATCCTGATCGTGGTGGGCTCCCTGCTGTTCGGCAAGAAGCTGGATGAAGGCATCATCAGCGAGAAGCGTACGCCCTTCCCGCCGGACAGCCCGGCCGCCGCAGTGTCCTCCACCGGCAGTGCCGAGCATGTGGTGGTGCCAGGAACCATGGCCCTTGCAGGGCTATTGTTGACGGCCTTCGTGCTTTACTACTTTGTGAACTGGAAGTACTTGTCCGAGGTCTGGCAACTCGGTTAATAATGGAGCCCTTGCGGCCCGAATGTCGGGCCGCAAGGTTTTCAAAGTGAGCTGATGTCAGATATGCACACCACTACACCCCAGCCTGTGACTGCATACCAAACGATGCGCGGTGTTCTTGGCGTCTTCAAGCCGCGCATAGGATTGGTGATCGCGATAACTGCTCTTGCCGGCATGGCCGTCAGTTCCGGACCATCTCTGAGCGGTGGGCAGATCGCGGTGCTGTTCTTCTCCGTGCTGTTCTCTTCCGCCAGTGCCGGCGCCTTCAACCAATATTACGAATACGACATCGACCCCCTGATGCGGCGCACGAGAAATCGTGTCTTTGCCGCCGGACACATGCAACGTGGCCCCGGCTGGCTGCTGGCCATCGGCGGGCTGCTGGCCCTGTCGGTGATTGCGGCCGGGTGGGTATTGAATGCCTGGACCGCCCTGTATGTTTTTCTGGGCGCCTTTTTTTACGCTGTGGTCTATACAGTCTGGCTCAAGCGCCGGACCTGGCTCAATATTGTGATTGGAGGCCTGGCAGGCAGTTGGGCCGTGCTGGCCGGCGCAGCGGCGGTGAATCCGCAACTGGGTGCCGTTCCTCTGGCCCTGGCCTTTATCCTTTTCCTGTGGACGCCGCCCCATTTCTGGAGCCTGGCCATCGCCTGCAAGGAAGATTACGCTGCGGCCAACATTCCCATGCTGCCGGTAGTTGTGGGGGAGCGGCGGGCGGCGCGGATGGTCTTCGAAGCCGCTCTGATGCTGGTGGCCGCGTCCTTCCTGCCGGCCCTGCTGGGCCTGGGAGTACTCTACCTGGCGGCCGCCGTCGCGGGCGGCGGCTGGTTTGTCCATAAGGCCTGGAAACTGTCGCAAAACCCTGGCCGTGCCAGCGCCATGTCCTGTTTCTTCGCATCCCTGATTCAATTGTCGCTGCTGCTGGCTGCCACAATGATCGAAGCCTGGCTTTAGCCGGATTGTCATGAGTCCTTGGGCCGCATTCCTTGGCCTGGCGCTGTCCCTTGTATTTGCTCCGCAGGGAGTTTCCGCCGGTCCGCCCCAGTTGGTTGCCCAAACGGTTGCTCCGGGGTCGGAAGCAAGCCTGACCACCCTGGACCGGGATGCGGCCCTGACCGGATCCCAGGCTGCTGTGGGGCGGGCGCTGCCGCCAATGCTGCTGCGGGATCGCTATGGCAAGCCGGTGGAGTTGTCCCGGCTGCGGGGCAAGCCCCTATTGGTGAATTTCATCTACACCGGTTGTTTCCAGGTTTGCCCCACCATCACCCGCAATCTGCAAAAGGCGGTGGAGGGTACGGTCAATGCGCTTGGGGCCGAGCGTTTCACCATTGTCAGTATTGGTTTCAACCAGCCTTTTGATTCTCCTCAGGCCATGAATTCCTATGCCCTGCAACAGGGGGTACGTCTGCCCAACTGGTTGTTTCTGAGTCCGGAAGTGGGGGATGTGGATGCGCTGACCGCCGCCTTCGGTTTCAGCTTTGTACAGAATGCCGCTGGATTCGACCACCTGAATCAGCTCACCCTGGTCGATGGCGATGGCATTATCGTCCGTCAGATCTACGGGGAGAGCTTCAGCGCCGACATGCTGGTGGAGCCCTTGAAGGCGCTGGTGGTGGGCAGTGCCTTGCCGCGACAAAATGCCGTGACCGAATTGCTGGATCGGGTACGTATTCTCTGCTCGGTCTATGACCCCAAGAGTGGTCGCTATCGTATTGACTACACCCTGTTCATGGAGATCGGCGGTTTCCTGACCTTCCTGGCCGGACTGGGCTACGTGGTTTGGCGTGAACGCCGCCGCAAGGTGGCGACCTGACCCATGGGGGGCACCCATCTCCCCCGGCACGTCTGGCAGCGGCTGGAATGTTTGTTCGATACCGTCTTCCCCCTGGCGGACAACCCCCTGCGGCAATTGGGCGCCCTGGCCCTGTTCCTGTTCTGGATCGTCGCCGGTACGGGCATCTATCTCTACATCGTGCTGGACACCGGCATCGACGGCGTTCATCGCTCCATCGACAGCCTGAGCCGACAGCAGTGGTATTGGGGCGGCTTGATCCGCAGCCTGCACCGCTATGGCGCCGATGCCTTTGTCGTGATCATGATGCTGCATCTGCTGCGGGAGTTGATGCTGGGCCGTTTCCACGGGCACCGCCTCTACACATGGTTGATGGGGATTCCCCTGCTCTGGCTGGCCTATGCCTCTGGCCTGGTGGGAGGCTGGCTGGTATGGGATCAGCGGGGTCAGTATTCCGCCGTGGCCACGGCGGAACTGCTCGATGTGCTGCCCATCTTCGCCGACCCCATGGCGCGCAATTTCGTCTCGCCCGAGATGATGAATGACCGATTCTTTTCTCTGCTGGTGTTCATGCATATCGGACTGCCTCTGTTGCTCGTGCTGGCTATCTGGGCCCACGTGCACCGCATTAGTAGCGTGGTGCATCTGCCCCGTCGTCGTCTTGCCCTGGGCTTGGGCGCTGCCCTGGCCCTGCTCTCCCTGCTATTCCCCGTGTTGAGCGGTCAAACGGCCGACCTGACCCGGGAACCCGTACAGATTGGCCTGGACTGGTTCTTCCTGCTACTGCATCCGGCCACCGAATACAGTTCGCCGAGTATCGTCTGGAGCGTACTGCTGGGCCTGACCCTGCTGTTCGGCCTGCTGCCCGGCCTGCCCTTCCGCCGTCCTGCCGTGGTTTTTGTCACCCCGACCCAATGCAGTGGCTGCGGCCTTTGCTACGAGGATTGTCCTTACGGTGCGATCCGCATGGAACCCCTGCCGGAGCGCCGACGGGAAATGATTGCACGGGTGGATGCTGACCTTTGCGCCAGTTGCGGCATCTGCGTGGGTTCCTGTCCCTCATCCAACCCCTTCCGCCGAGCCACCGAACTGGTGAGCGGAATCGAGCTTCCCCAGTTATCCGTGGCCGAGCTGCGCGCCCGGGTGGATCAGGCCCTGTCTCAATCGGGTAGCGCCCCGGGCCTGATCCTCTTCGCTTGCGAGCGCAGCGTCGACCCCACGGCCCTGGAGGGGAAGGACACCTTCGTCCTGCGTCTGCCCTGTATCGGCATGCTGCCGCCGGCCCTGGTCGAATATGCCCTGCGTGGCGCCGCCGGGGTCCTGCTCTATGGTTGCCGCTCCTGTGAATTCCGTCTGGGCAAGCGCTGGACCGAACAGCGCCTGGCCGGAGAGCGGGAACCCCATCACCGTTTGGCCGGTGACAGGGAACGCCTGTGCGTCATCTGGCTGGAGGCCACCCAACAGCAAGAACTTGCAACCGCAATGGCGGATTTCCGTCAGCGACTGGCGGCCCCAGCCGGACCCCGATCATCCTCCCGAGTTTCCAGGAATGAGGTTATGTCATGAAACCCATAGCAATCCTCGGACAAACCGTCCTGTATGGCGCGTTTGCAGCCTTTATCGGCTATTTCGCCACTTCTCCCCGCTATCAGCACCTGCCGCCGGATCACGCGGTAATCAAGCTCTCCATCAGTCACCTGGGTGGGCGCGAATGCCGACAGCGTACGCCCGAGGAGTTGGCCAAGCTGCCGCGCAATATGAGGGCGCCCCTGGATTGTCCTCGGGAGCGTTCGCCCATCGCCCTGGAGCTGAATATGGATGGCAAGCCCCTGTTTCATGGCCAGATGCAACCTACCGGTATTGCCAGGGACGGTATTGCAACGATCTATCGACGCTTCGAAGTACCCGCAGGGGACCATGTCCTGTTGGTGCGCATGAACGACAACCTGCGCCAGAGTGGCTTTCCTTACGCACGGGAGCAGCAGGTTCATCTCAAGCCGGCGCAAATACTGGTCATTGACTTCAATCCCGACAAGGGCGGCCTGTTCTTCCAATAGGCCCACACCAGGACATCTGACATGATCAAGCCCCTACAACGACTGCTGCGCTGGTTTTTCATGGGTGCCGAAAACACCTTCAACCTGGCCTTCGGTGAGAAGCTCAATCCCTTCTATCATCTGGGCACCATCACCTTCTGGCAATTCTGGCTGCTGGTGGCGAGCGGTCTCTATCTCTACATCTTCGCCGATACCGGGGTCCATGATGCCTACGATTCCATCGAGGCCATCACCCACGTTCAATGGTGGGCTGGCGGCATCCTGCGCAGCATCCATCGCTATGCCACCGACGGCATGATCCTTACCATGGCGCTGCACCTGACGCGCCACTTCGCCTACGATCGCTACCGAGGCTTCCGCTGGTTCTCCTGGGTGTCGGGGGTGGTGCTGATCTGGCTGGTCTATGTCTCGGGCATCAATGGATTCATGCTGGTCTGGGACAAGCTGGCCCAGTTCATCGTCGTTGCCGTGGCGGAGTGGTTCGACGCGCTGCCCATTTTCAACGGCACCCTGATCCGTAACTTCATCTACGAGGGGGCGGTGAACAGCCGGTTATTCACCCTGATCGCCTTTGTCCATATCGGGGCGCCCCTGATCGTCGGCTTCATCATGTGGATTCACGTCCAGCGGGTGCCCCGTGCCCACATCAACCCGCCCCGTCCAGTGGCCATCGCCATCACCCTGATGTTCCTGGTCCTGGCCCTGGTCAAGCCCATTCTCAGCCAGGGCGGGGAGGCGGACCTGGGCGTGGTGCCCCACGACCTGGAGTTCGACTGGTTCCAGCTACCGGCCCTGGCATTGATCTACCGATGGGGGCCGCTGCCGGTGTGGATGCTGCTGCTCTTCCTGAGCGCACTGATGTTCCTGGTGCCCTGGCTGCCGCCCAAGCGGAGGGGCAACCGGCAGGCGGAAATGACCCTGACTTTCCATCCGGACAACCGCAGCGTCCAGGCCCGCTTCGGCGAGACTTTGCTGGACGCTGGCCTGCGCCAGGACATGAACCTGCCCTTCGACTGCCGCAATGGCGGTTGCGGCGTCTGCAAGTGCACCGTGCTCAACGGCGAGGTGGATCCGGGGCTCTACCAGCCCAGCGCCCTGAGCCCCGAGGAACGGACCCAGGGCAAGGTGCTGATGTGTTGCGCTACCGCCCTCACCGATGCGGAAATCGAATATGCCGCCGGCGACATGCGTGGGGTGCCGGTGCGCAGCTTCAATGTGCGGGTGGTCCAGATGCAGTTGCTGGGCCACGATGTGATGCAGCTCAAGCTGGCCCTGCCCTCGGGGGAAGCGCTTGCCTTCAAGGCCGGCCAGTACATCAATATCCTGCTGGAAAATGGCGAGCGCCGCTCCTTCTCCTTCGCCAATCCACCCCATGATGCCGCATCGATCGAGCTGCATATCCGTCTGGTGCCGGATGGGCGCTTCACCCCCCGGGTCTTCCATGGCATGAAGATGGGCGATGAACTGCACGTCGAAGGTCCGCTGGGCGATTTCGTGTTGCGGGAATCCGGGCGTCCCATCGTTCTGGTGGCCGGCGCCACCGGTTTCGCGCCGGTCAAGAGCATGATCGAGGATGCCTTTCATCGTGGCATCCGACGGCCCCTATATCTCTATTGGGGCGTGCGCCAGCGACGTGATCTCTATATGGCGGCCCTGCCCGAGCAATGGATGCGGGAGCACGACAACTTCCATTTCGTTCCCGTGCTGTCGGAGCCCGGTACAGATGATTGGACAGGGCGACGGGGCCTGGTCCATGAGGCCATCCTCCAGGATTTCCCCAGCCTCCAGGGCCATGAAATCTATGCCTGCGGTTCGGTGAAAATGGTCGAGGCGGTGTTTCCCCACTTCAAGGCCCAGGGGGCGGAGGATGGCATGTGCTTCTCCGATGCCTTCACCTTTGCCGCCAGTTCCATGGCCCTGCAACCACCGGAAGAGCCCAGGTGACGCGCATGGTCGCCAGCACCATCCTCGAGCATGCAAATGCGTCAAAGCAAATTGAACGCCCCCCACCCCCATACCCCGCCCCGGGGCGGGGCTACCCATCGGCTCGCTGCGCTCGATAGCCACACTCGGCTCCGGCGCATAAAGTAAGGAATCCATCCGCTCCCGTCAGGGGCAGAGTTCAGTCGGCGCCGGTCCTGCGGGTCATCGCCTTCAGGCAGACCACCACGAAGAGCAGGCCGCCGATGATGGCGATGAATCCCCCCAGACCCATCATGCCCATGCCGACCTTCTGGGGCAGGGAAGTCAGCACCTGTTCCGCGCCGGCAACCTTGCGCTGTACGCCGTAGCCGCCGGACCAGGCCAGGCCCAGGATGTGCAGCAGTTGCCCACCTCCATAGACATAGGGTTGCCAGCGGGCCAGCCGGCCTTTCACCGCGCCGTAGCCCAGTTGCGGCAGCAGCACGTAGACCATGCCCATGAAGGCCAGGGTCACGCCGACGATGGAGCCGTGATAGTGGGCCGGGATCACCACGTTGACGCCCTGGATCAGGTGTCCCAGCACTCCGCCCACGGTGAATAGGACGAAGGATGCCAGCAGGGCCGACTTCGCCGGACTGGGCAGTTTCCAGCCGCGCCACAGGGCCGGCAGGATCAGCACCATCAGGGGCAGCATGGCCATGTGGCCGTAGATCATCAGTCTGGCGAATCCCCCCATCTGTTCCGGGCTGCCGGCCGTGGTGGTGAGCAGCAGGTAAGGCACCACCAGCAGGGGCAGGGCCGCCAGCAGAAAGAATCCCCCCTGGGCCAGGGAGGCTCCGGGAGGCAGGAGTTCCAGTTGCCGTGCCATCCAGAACCAGGCCACCAGCATCAGCAGGGTATGCTGGAACTGTAGGGTGTGGCCACCGGCCCAGAACAGCATCTCAAAATAGGCATGATCCTCGGTCAGGGGCAGGGCCACCCAGGAGACGGCGAAGCCCAGCCAGGCCAGGCCACCCGCCAGAGCGCCCAACCAGAGCCCAAGATGCAGGGGCGAAGCGTGGATCTGGCTGGTGAACAGCGCCCGCAACAACACCAGGCCGAAGCCTGCGGCGCAGAGAAGCAGGCTGGCATAGAACACCGGATGGCGCAGCACCGGGATGTAGTTGTTGAGCAGGGGCTGGGCCTCGGGGAAAAACGGTGCCGTCGTCATTACCGCTGTCCCCAGGGCCGCCAGCAGGAAGCCGGCTCGGTTCAGCAGCATCAGCCGTTCCCCTCCAATCGTGCTCCAGAGCAGGGCGGCGAAGGCCATGAACCAGATCGCCACCGACAGATCCACATGGACGATCAGGGCGGAACGGAAGAAGTCCCGCAGGGGAAAGAAGTCCTGGAACCCTGGGGTGCGGGAAAACACCAGCAGCACCGCCAGCAGGCCGGAACCGATCAGGGCGGCCAGACCCAGCCAGAGCCAGGCGCGGCTCATGGGGCGGGCGGCGCCGTCAGAAATGGAAACCATGGAATCACCCGTAGATGTCGAGGGCGCCAGTATAGGGGCAGTGGTGGCTACCGCCTTGATCCAGGGCATCCGTCATGTTTTTGGTCTCCTTCATCGGGTTATACTGGCCCGACCTTCTGCCTTGTGCCGAATCGGATGCGTCTCTACCTGATCCTCCTGTTATCTGCCCTGACCCTGCTGGCCGGCTGTGGTCAGCCGGCCCGATTCCATGCCACCGAAATCCCCGATGTGGATTGGGGCAAGACCTTCAGTCTTCAGGATCCCCGCGGTCGGACGCGGCGCCTGGAGGATTTCCGGGGCAAGGTGGTGGTGCTGTTTTTCGGCTACACCCATTGCCCTGATGTCTGTCCCACCACTCTCACTACCCTGCGTGATGTCATGGGACTGCTAGGGGATGAGGCCCAGAGGGTCCAGGTATTGTTCGTCACCGTGGATCCGGAACGGGACAGTGCCGAGTTGCTGGCCAATTATGTTCCCCAGTTTCATCCTGATTTTCTCGGCCTGCGCGGCGACGAGGCGGCGACGGCGGCAATGGCCCAGGAATTCAAGGTGTTCTACGCCAAACAGCCCGCCGGTAGCAGCTACAGTGTGGACCATTCCACGGCCAGCTATGCTTTCGACCCCCAGGGGCGTTTACGCCTGGTGATGCGCTACGGTGAAAGTGCTCGCAACGTGGCCGACGACCTCAAGCTGCTACTGTCCGGCAAATAGGAGAATTTCATGAGGCATGCATTGACCGCTCTGCTGTTCCTGGCGACCCTGGCCTCGGCCCGGGCCGAGACCGTCGACGGCATCAACTACGACATGGGCACGCCACCCATCGTCGTCACCCATCATGCCATGGCCCAGCGCTTCTCGCGCTTGATCCGTTTTTACCAGCCGGGCATCATGGGTGTGAACAACCAAGGCATGGTCGCGATCAGGCCAGGTATCGGCGACAAGTTGACCCTGGCCCAGCGCCAGATCGCCGAAAAACTGATCGACGCGGAAAACCATGACCGGGATTCCATGGCCCAGGCTGTCGCCGATGCCAACGGCAGGCGCGATGCCATGTCCCGCATCCGCGCGCAACTGACCCGGCGTTGGCAAGGGGAGATGCGCGCCGGTTGGTGGATACAGAATGACCAGGGGGAATGGGTCAAAAAGCCCTGATTGGGCAAGCCCGGAAACCGGGGCGCTGAATCTGATTCAGCCATGGATCAACCATCGGGAAGGAAACGCTTCATGGGCGACAGTGATGGTATGAACCAATCAGCCGTGGCCTCGCTGGCGGGTACGACCTTGCTGGTGGTGGACGATGTACCCGAGAACCTCATGGTGCTGGGCAGCCTGCTACGGAATGCGGGGTATACCGTCCGGGTGGCCCGCTCGGGGGCCGCTGCACTGCGCTATGCGGCTCTTGCTCCCCTTCCCGACTTGATCCTGCTGGACCTGATGATGCCGGGCATGGATGGCTACGAGGTCTTTCAGCAGCTTCGTGCCAACGAGGCCACGGCCGCCATCCCGGTGATCTTTCTCACTGCCCTCAATCAGGCCCAGGATGTGGTTCGCGGTTTGCACATGGGGGCGGCCGACTACATCGTCAAGCCGATCGAGCCGGAGGTGGTGCTGGCGCGGGTGCGCACCCAGTTGGAAGCCAGGCAGGCCCGGGACTGGTTGCGGGACCAGAATGCCTTCCTGGAGGCCGAGGTGGTCCGGCGCATGGCGGAAAATCGCCGGATTCAGGATGAAAGCGAGCGGACCCAGGCCCTGCTGAATCACCAGCGGGAGCTGATCCTGGCCTCGGCGGCGGAGGGCATCTTCGGCGTCGATGGCGGGGGCATCATCAATTTCGCCAATCCGGCCGCGGCAACCCTGCTGGGGTATGGGCGGGAGGACTTACGTGGCCGGCAGGTGCAGGAAGTCCTCTTCCCGCCGGGACAGGAAGGCGGAAGGCAGGCAGGAGAGGACTTTTCCATCCGGACCGCCTATCAGGAAGGCGTCGTTGTGGAAGGCAAGGAGACCCTGTTGTGGCGCCAGGATGGCAGTCCTCTGGCCGTGGAATACTCCTGCACGCCGATCCTGGAGGAAGGCAGTCTGCGGGGAGCCGTGATCACCTTGCAGGACATCAGCGAACGCAAGCGTTACCTGGAGCAACTGGAGCACAAGTCCAACTATGACGACCTGACCCAGTTGCCCAACCGCAATCTGCTCAACGACCGTCTGACCCACGCCTGTCAGCGCAGCCAGGGGGATGGCGTGGCGGTGCTGGTCCTCAATCTTGACCGCTTCAAGGGCATCAATGACAGCCTGGGCCATGGGGCGGGCAATCAGGTATTGCGCGAGGCCGCGCTGCGCCTGCGGGGTGCCGCCGAGAATCAGCATACCCTGGCCCGTATCGAGGGAGACGAGTTCGTTCTGGTGGCCGAGGTTACGGAGTCGGCGGCGGTGCCTCTGGCCCAGCAGATGCTGCAATCCCTGTCCAAGCCGTTTCTCATCGACGAACGGGAGTTTTTCCTGACCGGCAGCATCGGCATCGCTCTGTTCCCCCGGGACGGGGAGAGCGTCGAGGTTCTGCTCAAGAACGCGATGGCGGCCATGTACAAGGCCAAGGGTGCGGGGGGCGATCGCTTTCATTTCTACGCCGCGGAAATGAATGCCCGTTCGCTGGAACGGCTGGAACTGGAGAACGGCCTGCGCCGGGCCATTGATAACGACGAACTGGTAGTGCACTATCAGCCCCTGTTGAGCCTGCGCACCGGCGAGATCATCGGCGCCGAGGCCCTGGTGCGCTGGCAGCATCCGGAGCGGGGTTTGGTGATGCCCGGTGAATTCATTCCCCTGGCCGAGGAATGCGGACTGATCGTGCCCCTCGGTGAGTGGGTGCTGCGCAATGCCTGCCGGCAGAACAAGGCCTGGCAGGCAGGAGGTCTGCCGACGGTGAAAGTCGCTGTCAATCTTTCGGCCCGGCAGTTCGCCGCCCAGGACATAGTGCTTCTGGCAGGTTCCATCCTGGAGGAGACCGGCCTGCCGCCGGCCTGTCTGGAACTGGAACTCACCGAAAGCGCGGTGATGGCCGACGCCGAAGCCTTCGTCCATGCCACGGAGAGGCTCAAGGGCCTGTCCATCGCTCTGACGATAGACGACTTCGGCACCGGCTTTTCGTCCCTCAACTACCTCAAGCGTTTTTCCGTGGATCGATTGAAGATCGACCAGTCCTTCGTCCGCGACATCATCCATGATGCCAACAGCGCCGCCATCGCCTTGGCAATCATCTCTCTGGCTCACAGCCTCAAGATGCTGGCCATTGCCGAGGGCGTGGAAACCGAGGCCCAGCTCAACTTCCTGCGGGCGCGGGACTGCGATGAAATGCAGGGCTTTTATTTCAGCAAGGCCCTGCCTGCAGCGGAGTTCGAAGCCATGCTGCGCCAGCGCAGGAAGTTGGAATTTTCATCCACGTCGCGGCTGCCGCAACGCACTTTGCTGCTGGTGGATGACGAACCGGGCGTGTTGTCTGCCCTGAAGCGGCTGTTCCGGCGCGAAGGTTACCACCTGCTTACCGCCGGAGGCGGCATGGAGGCACTCAATCTCCTGGCCAGCCATGAGGCAGGCGTGGTGATTTCCGATGCAAGGATGCCGGAAATGAGCGGCGCCGAGTTCCTGGGCAGGGCTCGGGAGCTTTACCCCAATATGGTGCGCATCATGCTCTCGGGTTATACCGATCTGGCGGCAGTCACCAGCGCCGTCAATCGGGGGGAGCTGTTCAGTTTCCTGACCAAACCCTGGGACGAAACCGAGTTGCTGGATACGGTACGCGAGGCCTTTCGTCATCAAGAGTCCCGTCGCCAGTCCCATCCTGGAGAACAAACTGGGGAAGGGGGAGGGCATGTTTGATCCTGAGCAGCGGAGCGAAACGGCAGACCGACGCGCCGCGGCGGACATCCGCCAGATCATGGCGGCACGAGTGACGGCCATGCTGGCCATCAACGAGCAGGGCAATCGCCTGCCGGAACGGGAGTTCCTCACCTTCGGTCTGGAAGCCGCCGAGCGGCTGACCCACAGCACCATGGGTTTCCTGCACTTCGTCAATGAGGACCAGGAAACGCTGGAGCTCGTGACCTGGACCGCCGGTGCCCTGGCCCATTACGATACCGTCTGCGAATCTCATTATCCCCTCGGGCAGGCCGGCATCTGGGCGGCCTGCTTCCATAGCCGCCGCCCCCTGGTCTGCAACGATTATGCCTCGGCCAAGGATCACAATGGTATCCCGGCGGGTCATGTGGAAATGAAGCGGCTGATTGCGATACCAGTGATCGAGAGCGACAAGGTGCGCATGATTCTCGGCGTCGGCAACAAGGACAGCAACTACGGCGATTTCGATGTCGATACCCTGCAACTGATCGGCAACAGCTTGTGGCATATCGCCCATAGTGCCCGCATCGAGCGCGCCCTGGCCACCAGCCTGGAAAAGGTACAGACCATCCTCAATACCGTCAGCGAGGCGATTTTTCTTCACGACGAGAACGGTGCCATCGTGGAGGTCAATGCCTCCGCCATGGGAATGTACGGTTATGGTCGAGAGGTCTTCCTCAATCTTCGTTTCGACGATCTGATCGAGAATATTTCTCCCCATTCCACAGCGGAGGTCCAGGCCATGCTCGCCGCCGTTCGCTCCGGTATCCCCCAGAATTTCGAATGGCAGGCCCGCCGCTTCGGGGGGGAGCTGTTCTGGGTCGATGGCAGTGTCCGTCTGGTCACCATCGGCGGGCAGACTTTTCTGTTGACAGTGGTCAGGGACATTACCGAGCGCAGGCGACTACAGGTGATCGCCGATGCCCACGTGCGCGATCTGGTCGCCCTCAACAAGAAACTGGAGGATGCCCACATCCAGGTGTTGCAATCGGAAAAAATGGCTTCCATCGGCCAATTGGCTGCCGGCGTGGCCCATGAGATCAACAACCCGGTGGGCTATGTGATCTCCAACATCAGCTCCCTGGAAAAATATCTGCATGATTTTGTCACCATGCTGGATGTCTACGAAAAGGCGGAGCCGGCCATGGAGGCGACGACGCGGGACGCGGTGCGGCGCCTGCGGGAGGAACTGGACATCGGCTACCTCAAACGGGATGTCGTCTCCCTGCTGGCCGAGTCCCGGGAGGGAGTCGGCCGGGTACGCAAGATCGTCCAGGACCTGAAGGACTTTTCCCGGGTGGGTGCCGAGGACGAATGGCAATGGACGGATATCCATGAGGGCTTGGACAGTACCCTCAACATTGTCTGGAACGAACTCAAGTACAAGACTACGGTGGAAAAGGCCTATGGCGACCTGCCCCAGATATATTGCCTGCCGTCCCAGCTCAATCAGGTGTTCATGAACCTGCTGGTGAATGCCGCTCATGCCATCGAGAACAAGGGCATCGTTATCCTGCGCACGGGGCGGGAGGGCAGGATGGTCTGGGTCGAGGTGGAGGACAACGGGAGCGGCATCTCGCCGGAAAACCTGACGCGGATTTTCGATCCCTTTTTCACCACCAAGCCCGTGGGCAAGGGGACCGGCCTGGGCTTGTCGGTCTCCTACAGCATCGTTCAGAAACACCAGGGGCGCATCGAGGTCAGGAGCGAGCCTGGCAAGGGCACGGTATTTCGGGTCTGGTTGCCCATCGAGCCCGTCCAAGGTCAAGCGACGCAAGTGTGAAGGCCGTCCCAGGACGGGAGGCCAAGGAGATTAGCCATGCAGGAAAAACAGCTCCGCCGGATACTGGTGGTCGATGATGAACCCAATATCGTCAATGCCGTACGCCGGGAACTGAGTTCCCCCCCCTTTGTGCGCTACCGCTACGAGGTGGAGGGTTTCACCGATCCCACCCTGGCCCTGGCCCGCGCCGGGGAGCAGACTTTCGACGTGGTGATCAGCGACTACCGCATGCCAGCCATGGATGGTCTGGCCTTTCTCAAGGCCTTGGCGCAAGTTCAGCCCGATTGCGCCCGCATCGTGTTGAGTGGCCAGACCGACATGGATGGTCTGGTTCGCATGATCAATGAAACCCATATCTACCGCTTCGTTCCCAAGCCCTGGCACGACTATTATCTGAAAGGTTCGGTGGCACAGGCCCTGGATTACTTCGCCACCCTGATCGAGCACAAGCGCCTGGCCGAACTGGTGCGCGGCAATCAGATCCAGTCGCCACTGGAGCCTGAGCGGGTGGTGGAGCAATTGCTGATTGTGGACGACGATCCGCAGGTACTGAGTAGCTTGTCCCGTGTGCTGACCCATCATTCCAAGCGGGATGACCTATTTGCTGCGATTCGTACGGAAATCGGCCAGGCCTCGGGCACTCAGCTCCAGGAGGACCAGATCAATGTCCAGGTGACGACCTCGCCGCGTCAAGCCCTCAGAATGGCGGAAACCACCGATTTCTCATGCATCGTCGCCGATTACCGGATGCCTGAAATGGACGGAATCGAATTGCTGGAACGATTTTCCGACCTGCGTCCCGACTGTACCCGCATCCTTGTCAGCGGGCAGATCGGGGAGGCCGACCTGGTCAAGGCCATCGGTTCCGCCAGAATTTTTGCCTATATCGCCAAGCCCTGGACCGACTTCGAGCTGAAGGCGCAAATCGCTCTCGCTCTTTCCCGTCGGCACATGCTCAAGGAGAATCGCCTTCTCGCCGACATGGTGAAAATGAGTCGCCAGCTCGGCTAGTCTTCCCCGGAGAAGGGGAACCCCTCGGTATTTCGTCCCAAAAAGAGCCTCTCCTGGCCGGAATTGATTCGCTGTGGGACGAGGCGTTGATTGTGATGGCGGGGGAGTGGCGTTATTCTTCCCTGCTGTTTCGAAGGGCAAAACCCAGGCAAGTCTGACTTGTCGATGGAGTTTCGGAGTCCGCCAAGGACAGAAACCGGAAGCCCGGACAATGCAAAAGACCGAATGCTCTTATCCCTGAGGAGACACGATGAGCCGAGCGCTTGAAGACGTCATCGTACTGGACCTGGGCCGGCAGTTCTGCACGGCCCTGTCGGCCGCCTTCCTGGCGGACTTTGGTGCCCGGGTGATCCGCCTGGACCTGCTGCCCCGGGTGGCGGAAGACCGGCCAGCGGGCTGGAACCATGAAGCCGACCTGATTCACCGCAACAAGGAAAGCCTGGCCCTGGAGCCCAGGAGCGAACGGGGGCAAGCCCTGCTCAAGGAGCTCATTGCCAAGGCGGATGTCATCGTCACCGACTGGCAGCGGGATGAACTGGCAGCCCTGGGGCTGGATTACGACAGTGCCGTGGTGCTTAACCCCGGGCTGATCTACGGTCGGCTCTCCGGTTTTGGCCCGGTGGGCCCGGACGCTGATCTGCCAGCCATCGATGAGTTGGCGGCGGCGCGTACCGGGATGATGCCCATTCTGCAGCAGCCGGGGCAGCCTCCCGTGTATACCGGGGCCGGCGCCATGCACGCCACCGTGATGCTGGCCTTTGGTATCGTCACGGCACTGACCCACCGCCTGGATAGCGGCGAAGGCCAGACCGTGGATGTGTCCCTGTTCGGCGCCAATATGTATGGCGCGGCCTTGGACCTCCAGGCCTTCCTGGCCATCGGCAAGGGGGATCGGCTGCTGAACCCCATTTCGCGCCTGGATGTTTCCAATCCCATGTCCGGATCCCTCTACCCGAGTTCCGATGGTCGCTGGGTCACCCTGACCATGCCCGATACCGACCGCTGGTGGCCGGTGTTTTCGGCCATGGTGGGCATTGCCACCGATGATCCCCGTTTCGACAGCCACGACAAGCGCACCGAGATCAACCGCCTGGCTCTGATTCAGGCGCTGGAAGCGGCTTTCCAGAAGCAGCCGGGGAGCTACTGGCGCGCTGCCTTCATGGAAAATCAGATGTCGGCGGACGTGATCGAACAGTTCGACTACCCGGCCAACGATCCCCAGGTGCTGGCCAATCGTTACATCATGGAACTGGATCATCCCAGCCATGGCAAGGTGAAGAGCCTGGGCTTCCCCATCTTCATGAGCGCAAGCCCTGCCCGACTGGAGCGCCTGGCGCCCTGCGTTGGCCAGCACAGCGCCCAGGTCTTGAGCGAAGTGCTGGGTTACAGCGAAGACGCCATCTACCAGCTGACGTCCTCGGGCGTCGTGGCCTGAGCAGGGAGGAAAACGCAACATGGCAAAGAAAGCATTGGACGGCATCCGTGTCATTGATCTGACCGTCTGGTTTCAGGGGCCGGTGTCGGCCCAGTACCTGGCGGACTTCGGCGCCGACGTGATCAAGGTGGAGCGGCCCCAGGGGGGCGACCAGGGGCGCGGCGTGCGCAGCATCAAGTCCCTGGAAGTGGGGGACTGGAACCAGTACTTCCTGGTGATCAACCGCAACAAGAAGAGTATCGCCATCGACTTGAAGAAGCCCGAGGGCCAGGAGATTCTTTACCGCATGGTGGAGAAGTCCGATGTCTTCCTGTCCAATCTGGCGCCGGAGATGCTGAACGGCTGGGGCCTCTCCTACGAGAAACTGTCGTCCATCAATCCAAAGCTGATCTACGCGACGAACACCGGCTACGGCCGTTTCGGCGGCGTGTCCAAGCCCTCCTTCGACATGACAGTGCAGGCCCTGACAGGCGCCATGGCACGGCTGGGCGAGCCGGGCCAGCCACCGATCTACTTGGGCATGGGTTCCGGCGACGCCTACGGTGGCATCATGTCTGCCCTGGGCATCATGCTGGCGCTGTACCAGAGGAAACGCACCGGTCAGGGGCAGTTCCTCGACGCTTCCCTGTACGGGGCTCAGCTCTACCTGGCGGCGCCTTATCTGCAGTCCTTCCTGGCGGGCAACAAGGATGCGGCGCTCCAGCATTCCCGCAAGCAGGTGGAGAACCCCCTGTGGAATCTCTACCCCACCTCGGGCAAGTGGGTCTATCTGTGCGAGAAGAACGAGGACGTTCGTTTTGCGGCCCTGTGCAGGGCTCTGAAGGCCGACGACATGGCCAGGGATGGCCGCTTCGCCACGGCGGAGAGCCGGCGCCAGCACAACGAGGCGCTGATCGAGGTGATCGAGGCCCATACCCTGAAATTCGACCATGCCGGCCTGGTGGCGGCCCTGAAGGCCGAAGACCTGGTGGCGAGCCCCATCAACAACCTGGCGGACGTGATCAAGGACGAACAGGCCTGGCAGAACCAGTATTTCCTGAAGACCTACTGTGAGGAAGTGCAGCGGGAAGTGGAGGTGCGGGGCCTGCCGGTGACCCTGTCGAAGACGCCGGGCGAAGTGAATAGCCTGGGTCCCCAGTTGGGTCAGGACACCGAGATCCTGATGATGGAACTGCTGGGCTACGAGTGGGAAGAAATCGAGGCCCTGAAGGCCAAGGGCGCAATTCCGTAACCGCCGCGTAGCGGCGCACGCCCCTCGCCCGCTTGCGGGAGAGGGGCTGGGGGAGGGGGAATGCAGCCTCCCGCATCTGATTCAAGAAAACCGATAAAGGAAAACCATGAGCTGGAGTGACTGGAGTGGAGTGACGGGCGAGGGCCTGGATAACTTCAAGGAGATCATTTACGAAAAGAAGCACCATCAGGTGCTGGGCGGCGGCGTGGCGCGGATCAGCCTGAACAAGCCGGAAAAGATGAACACCCTGACCCTGTCCACGGTGGACGAGATGTTCCGGGCCTTCTACGACGCCAACCATGATCCCTCCATCGGCGTGATCGTGGTGGCGGCCAAGGGCAAGCACTTCGGCGCCGGTGGCGATGTGGATTGGGAGCGCTGGGGCCTGCGGGAAGCCTTCTACAACCGCTATCCCCACAACCGCCTGATGCGCATGTCGCGGAAGCCCATCATCGCCCAGGTCCAGGGCTACTGCATCGCCGGCCACAATCACATGGCCTATTGTTGTGACTTCACCATTGCCGCCGACAACGCCATCTTCGGCCAGGCCGGCCCCCGGGTATCGTCTCCCGCGGACGGCTTCTTCGTGCCCTACCTGACCAAGGTGGTGGGGGCCAAGAAGGCCCGCGAAATGTGGATGCTGTGCCGCAAGTACAAGGCTCCCGAAGCCCTGGCCATGGGCCTGATCAACACCGTGGTGCCCCTGGAACAGCTGGAGGCCGAGGTGGATCAGTGGTGTCAGGAACTGCTCTCTGTCAGCCCAGGCTGCCTGGAGGTGCTGAAGGCAGCCTTCGACCAGGAAATGGACGGTTACAAGGAATCCTGCGTCACCTCCGCTGCCCTGTATCCGGACTGGTTCGACATGCCCGAGGGCAAGGAAGGCGGCGCTGCCTTCGTCGAGAAGCGCAAGGCCGAATTCTGGTCCATCCGCCAGCGGGAAGCCGAGATGCGCCAGCAACTGCTGGAGGAGTACGAAGCCCACCAGGCCGAGCGCAAGAACGACAAGAGCTGAAAACGGGAGCTTCCATGCTGAAGGACAAAGCCTGTATCGTCGGCATCGGGGACACCCCGGTCTGCCGCAAGCCCGGTTCCGGGCTCTCCGAAATGGGTATCCAGCTCAAGGCAGCCGTGGCTGCCCTGGAGGATGCCGGCCTCAAGGCCAACCAGATCGACGGCATCATGCCTTTCCCCAACGTGGGCAAGGCCGAAGCTTTCGCCGCCAGCCTGGGTTGTACCAACCTGCGTTTTGCCGCCACCCTGCATATGGGCGGCGCCGCCTCTGTGGGCTCCATCCGGGCCGCCGCCATGGCCGTGGTCACGGGCGCCGCGGATTATGTGATGGTACCGGCCGGCTGGAACGGTTTTTCCGGTGCCCGGGTGCGGGAGACCTCGGCCAACGATCCGGACTCCATTCCCGGTGCCCGCATCGCCCGGGACTTCTACATGCCCTTCGGTCTCACGGCGCCGCCCCAGTGGTACGCCCTGATGGCCCGGCGCCACATGCATGAGTACGGCACCACCTATGAACAGCTGGGTGCCGTGGCCATTGCCATGAGGAAGCACGCCCAGTTGAACCCCACGGCCTTGATGCATGGCAAGCCCCTGACCATGGAAGACTACCTGGCCTCGCAGATGATCGCCGATCCCTACCGGCTCTTCGACTGCTGCGTGGAGACCGATGGCGCCGCAGCCTTCATCGTCACCAGCGTGGAGCGGGCTCTGGACATGAAGCAGAAGCCCATCTACATCATGGGCGCGGCGGCGGGTCAGCCCTATCCGGCCGACGAGATCACCAACCGGCCCGAATTCCACCGCACCGGCCTCACCAACGCCGCGCCCGAGGCCTTCCGCATGGCGGGCATCACCCCGGCCGATGCGGACTTCGCCGAAATCTATGACTGCTTCACTTTCGAGGTGATTCAGCAACTGGAAGAAGCCGGCTTCTGCCAGCGGGGCGAAGGCGGTGCCTTCGTCGAGAACGGTGGCATCGAACTGGGCGGCCGCCTGCCGGTGAACACCCACGGCGGTCTCTTGTCCCATGCCCACACCCTGGGCATCGGCCACGTGGTGGAAGCCGTGCGCCAGTTGCGGGGCGACGCCGGCCAGCGCCAGGTGAAGGATGCCGAGATCGGCGTCGTCACCGGCTGGGGCGATTTCGGTGATGGCAGCATCGCCATCCTGCGACGCTAAGGAGAAGCAAAATGACTGAGATAGCCTACGACAAGCCCCTGCCGGCCCTGGAAGGGCTGAGCAAGGAGTTCTACGACTGGTGCCGCCAGGGGGAGTTGCGCTTCCAGCGCTGCAAGTGCTGCGGCACCTTCCGTCACGTGCCGCGTGAGATCTGCGCCCAGTGCAGCTCCTTTGATTGGGAATGGGTACGTTCCAGCGGCAAGGGCACGATCTTCACCTGGACCGTGGTGGCCCGCGCCCTGCATCCGGCCTTTGGCAATGCCGCGCCCTATGCGCCGGTGGTGGTGGAAATGGAGGAAGGCGTTCGAGTATTGACCCAGATGCTGGATTGCCCGCCGGAGGAACTGAAAATCGGCATGCCGGTCCAGGTGGAATTCAGGGCCGTGACCGATGCCGTGACTCTGCCTTACTTCCGGCGCGCCTGAAATCCGAGTTTCACGAATCCTGATCCCATAAAGGAACACAAAAATGGCATTGACCCTGCCCCCCACCTTCACCTACGAAAAGCGCGGCCGCATCGCCCTGATGACCATCAACCGCCCCGAGGCCATGAACTCCTTCACCAGGGAGATGCTGGTCGGCATGGATGCGGCCTTCGACGATTTCAATGCAGACCCGGATCTGTGGGTGGCGGTGATCACCGGCGCCGGCCAGAAGGCCTTCTGCGCCGGCATGGACCTCAAGGATGCCCTGCCCGCCATCGCCGGCGGTGATTCCATGGGCTACGAGGACCCGGCCAAGCGGCCCTTCCAGCAGATCTACAAACCCATCATCGCCGCAGTGAACGGCGTGTGCATCGCCGGGGGCCTGGAGTTCCTGCAAGGCATGGACATCCGCATCGCCTCCGAGAATGCCATCTTCGGCCTGGGCGAGGTACGCTGGGGCGTGGTGCCGGCGGGCGGCACCCATATCCGGCTGCCCCAGCAGATTCCCTGGGCAGTGGCCATGGAGCTGTTGCTGACGGCGAACAACATCGACGCCAAGCGTGCCTACGACATCGGTTTGATCAACAAGATCGTGCCGGCGGACAAGTTGA
The DNA here is from genome assembly GCF_902813185.1 of Denitratisoma oestradiolicum. Classification (GTDB taxonomy): domain Bacteria; phylum Pseudomonadota; class Gammaproteobacteria; order Burkholderiales; family Rhodocyclaceae; genus Denitratisoma; species Denitratisoma oestradiolicum. Next base: position 3,103,326 of record NZ_LR778301.1, on the reverse strand, counting down.
TGGAAGAAGCCCTGGCCTGGGCTGAGAAGATCTGCCAGAACGGTCCCCTGGCCGTGCGTACTGCCAAAGAAATCGCGGTGCGGGCCCTGAACAACGAGCCCAAGTTCGTGCTGGAAAAGACCATGTCGGCCCGGGTGTTCCAGTCCGAGGATGCCAAGGAAGGCCCCCGCGCCTTCGCCGAAAAACGCAAGCCGAACTACACCGGACGGTAAGATCACAGTTCGGCGGCGATTAGCCGTACCCCTGAGAGCGGCGGGCGATGAACCTCATGGCCCGCCGATAGACAACAGCAAGGAACACACCATGAGCGAAAAACTTCCAGTCATTGCAATCCTCGGCGGCACCGGCGACCTGGGCACGGGCCTGGCCCGGCGCTGGGCCCAGGCGGGTTACGAGGTAATCATCGGTTCCCGTACCCAGGACAAGGCGGAAGCCGCCGCCGCAGACCTCAAGAAAGTGATGGACGCGCGGGGCGTGGCGGCCGTTACAGTCCGGGCCATGGACAATCTGGCCGCTGCTCAGGCCGCCGATATCGTGGCGATGACGGTGCCCTTCAGCCATCAGACCAGCACCCTGGAGTCGGTGAGGTCCGCCCTGCAGGGCAAGATCCTGATCGACGTGACGGTGCCCCTGGTGCCGCCCAAGGTGGCGCGGGTGCAGCTGCCCCCCGAGGGCTCAGCCGGCCAGATCGCTCAGGCCCTGCTGGGCGAGAACGTGCGGGTGGTCTCCGCCTTCCAGAACGTGGCGGCCCATCATCTTCAGGAGGGCCAGGGTCTGGAGTGTGACGTGCTGGTCTGCGGCGACTCCAAGGAAGCCCGTGCCGAAGTGATCAAACTGGTGGAGGCGGGCGGTATGCGCGGCTTCCACGCCGGGGGCATCGCCAACGCCGCCGCCGTCGAGGCCATGACCTCGGTGCTGATCTTCATCAACAAGCAGTACAGTTGCCATGCCGGCATCCGGGTAACCGGGCTGGAAAGCCACTGATCCGCAATACGAGGCAGGACCCCCAACGGAAGCGGACTTGAAGCCGTGACCACAAACCAAGAAGAGAGGAGCAATGATGAGCAGGCCTGATTACTTTGTTGCGATGACCGAGTTCCACTTCATGAATCTCCAAACCATGAGCGAGATCGGTTACTACCCCGGCATGGCCCACTGGCACAGCAGCGTCAATGGTGTACTGAAGGCCTGGGCCAATGTGGATCTGGACAGTGACTGGCCCGAGCCCCTGGCCGCCCCGCTGATGAAGTACATGGACATGTACAACGTGGACGTGGCTTTCTGCCTGCGGGAACCGATGATGGACATCACCGGCGGCGTGGTCTCCATGTCCACCAACGGCTTCATGATGCAGCAGATCGAGCCCTATCCCGATCGGATGTATCTGGAAGCCAACGTGGGTCCCGTCATGCGTCGCGGTATCGAGCACGCCAACTGGGAACTGGAATACCTGGTGAAGGAGCGGGGCGCCAAGTTGTGCAAGGTTTACGCCCCCGAGGACATCGGGCCCCTCAACGACCGCCGCATGTGGCCCTTCTACGAGAAGGCCTGCGAACTGGGCGTGCCCCTGACCATGCATACCGGCGCCGCCTACGTCTGTCCCCAGCCCGGCTCCCACTGCGAAGTGCGCCAGCTGGACGACATCATGCTGGCCTTCCCCGAGCTGAAGATCATCGCCTATCACGCCGGCTGGCCCAATTCGGAGGAGCTGATCGGCCTCTGCGGCAAGCACAAGAACCTCTACATGAGCCTGTCCGGCATCATCGGCTGGTACCAGCGGGCGCCCTATCGCGGCTATCACACCATCGGTACCGCTCTGCAGTGGATGGATTCCGACAAGCTGGTGCTGGGCTTCGACCTGCCCTTCGACCACCTGGGCCGGGTGGTGGATTACATCGCCAACCTGGAAATGCCCGAGGAACTGCAGAAGAACTGGGGCTACCAGCAACTGACGGAAAAGGACAAGGCCAACATCCTGGGTCTGAACATCGCCCGTCTGACCGGCATCGAGCCCACCAAGCGGGCACCCAAGAAGTAATTCCGCATCGTGGCAGGACCAGCAAAGGGGAGCGCTTGCGCTCCCCTTTGCGCTGGTGGTGCGGGCTCTGACCTTAAATGAGTCATAAACGTCCGATTCAGAAGTGGGGCAGGACGTTCGGGCTGGCATAAACTTTTGGCTGGTTTCCGCCTTGCCGGACACATTTCTCAATCCAACCAAGAAGGTCGCCGACATGAGTAATCAACGTCCTCCGCTTTCAGGCCTGCGCATCATCGAGAGCTCCATTCTGGGGCCGGCCGCCATCACCACCGCTTTCGCCGATCTGGGGGCGGACATCATCAAGGTCGAGACCCCCGCCGGAGACTACATCCGGGAAATGACCTGGCCCATCATCGAGGGCGTGTCCCTGATGCACTATCACCTCAACCGGGGCAAGAAGAGCATCACCCTGGACCTGAAGAAGCCGGAAGCCCAGCAGATCTACAAGGATCTGGTGAAGGATGCCGACGTGGTGATCGAGGCCTCGAAGCCGGGCGCCCTGGCCAAGTATGGGCTGGGCTACGAGGAATTGAAGAAGATCAATCCGAAGCTCGTCTTCATTACGGTTTCCGGCTATGGCATGACCGGTCCCTACCGTGACATGCCCTCTCATGGCATCGCCTACGATACCTGGTCTGGCGCCGTGATACCCGCCTACGATGAACAGGGCTTCTGCTACATCCCCGAACATGTCGGCATCGGTATCAATGCCGCGCCCCTGTTCGGCGGCCTGGCCGTGCTGGCGGCAGTGATCCGTGCCCGCGAAACCGGCGAGGGCTGCTTCATGGAATTGGCCCAGTCCGATGCCGCCGCCGCCTTCGACTGGTATCGCAACGAGAGCCACATGGCCTATGCCCGTCCCGAGGATGTGGTGACCGGCAACAAGGCCGACGGTTACAAACGCCGCCCGGTGGCCACCGCCGGCATGAAGGAAGGCGTGCGCTACCAGCTCTACGAATCCGCCGACGGCCATGTGCTGTTCATGGCCTCCGAGCAGGCCTTCTGGAAGAACTTTTGCGAAGGCGTCGGCCGCATGGACCTGTTCGAGAAGTGGCCCGGTTCCAAGTACGCCGACCATGCCCGGGGCAACCGGGAGCTCCAGGCTGTGCTGCGGGACATTTTCAAGACCAAGACCACCAAGGAGTGGTTGGACTTCAGCGTCAAGATCAACACGCCGATCGCGCCGGTGAATACGCCCAAGAACATTGTGGACGATCCCCAGTTCCAGGATCGCTTCAAGATCCTGCATCATGAACAGCACGGTGCCGACATGCTGGGTTTCCCGGTGCAATTCGTCGGCGAGCAACTGCCCGAGCCTGCCAAGGCACCGACCGTGGGGCAGCACAGCGAAGAGGTGCTGCGTCAGGTGCTGGGCTACGATGACGCCAAGATCGCCGAAGTCCGCCAAAAGGGCGTCCTGGGCTGATGGCAAGAGGGGCGGTGCCTCTGGGGGGCTGACCCTTTCGGATATTTAATAGGCCGATTCAGATTCCGAGATTGTGCTGGTGGTATGGGGGCAATCGCTACAATCAGAAACGGCTAGTAAAGCGCGGAGCGCTTCGCGAAACGGGGTGCTTCAGTCGCTGGATACGGGACCGGCTTGGGCGAGAAGAGCGTCGGAACAGCCGGACTGTCATAGAACACATTCACCAGATGGGGTTGGATCATGGACTTTGAATTCTCTGAAAAAGAGTGTCAGTTTCTGCGGGAAGTGGATGAATTCCTGAAGGCGAATTACGATCCGAAGGTGATGGATGTCACCCGGGAGAACATGGCCCAGGTTTGCGATACGCCCGAGCGTCGCGCCTTCATGAAAAAACTGGCCGAAAAGGGCTGGCTGGGCATTACTTGGCCCAAGGAATACGGTGGTCAGGATGGCGAAGGCTTCTACGAATATCTGCTGAACGAGAAACTGTCCTCGGTTGGCGCTCCCCAGATCGGCAAGGGCGTGGGCATCATCGGCAAGACCCTGATCAAGGTGGGCTCCGAGAAGCTGAAGCAGGAATTCCTGCCCCAGATCCTGGATGCCAAGATCGAGTTCGCCGTGGGCTATTCCGAACCCAGCGCTGGCTCCGATTCCGCCGCCATGCGTTTGAAGGCCGAGCGCCAGGGCGATAACTGGGTGCTCAATGGTCAGAAGGTGTTCACCACCTCGGCCCACTTCGCCGATTGGTACTGGGTGGGTGCCCGCACCGATCCCGACGCCCCCAAGCACCACGGTATCTCCCTGTTTCTGATCCGCATGGACGATCCGGGTCTGACCATTCAGCCCATGTACACCATGGGCAACGAGCGGACCAATGCCGTATTCTTCGACAATGTCGTTGTTCATAACGACTATCTCGTCGGCCAGCAGAACAAGGGCTTCCAGTACATCGCCGAAGCCCTGGACATTGAGCGTTTCACCCTGTTCACCTTTGCTCCGATCCGTGGTCGGGTGGAGCTGTTGTGCGACTATGTGAAGGAAGCCAAGCACGACGGCAAGGCCCTGAAGGATGATCCGGTGATGCGTCAGAAGGTCGCCCAACTGGCGACCGATTGCGAAGTGGCCCGTCTGTTGGGTGTGCGTTTCGTCGATACCGCCATCAACAGCAACAAGGCGCCGACGGTCCAGGCTTCCCACTACAAGCTGTTCGCCACCGAGTTGTCCCGTCGCGTGGCCGACGCCACCATGGACATCGTCGGTCCCGGTGCCCAGCTGGCCCTGCATACCGAGGATGCGCCGCTTAAGGGCCGTCCCGAGAGCTGCTATACCTACTGCGTGATCGACACCGTCGGCGGCGGTTCTTCTGAAGTGCAGAAGAACATCATTGCCACCCGTGGTCTGGGTCTCCCCCGCAACTTCTGATCACGGGTCACGGGTATGGCATTCCTCACAGGCTACACCGTCCTCGATCTGGCCAGCGTCGGTCCGGCAGCGCGGGCTTCGCGCATCCTGGCCGATTACGGCATGAACATCATCAAGGTCGCACCGGTTGCTGCCAAGAGTGGCAAGCAGGTGGATCCGGTGTTTCACGCCTACGGTGCAGGGCGGGGCACCCAGAAGATCCGGGTGGACCTGAAGTCCGACGAAGGGCGTGCGGTTATCCATCGCCTGGCCAAGAGCGTGGATGTGGTCATTGAGAGCTACCGACCGGGCGTTGCCACCCGGCTGGGCGTGGGTTACGAAGATATCAAGGCGCAGAACGCCGGTATCGTTTATTGCTCCACCAGTGGTTACGGTCAGGATGGTCCCTATGCCCAGTGGGTCGGTCACGACATCAACTATCTGGCGGTGGGGGGCTTCCTCGGTTGCAGCGGTCGCGACGCGGACGGGCGGCCGGCCATTCCGGGCGCCACCGTGGCAGACAGCGCCGGTGGCGGCATGCAGGCGGCAATGTCCATCATTGCCGCCCTGTTGCAGCGGAGCAAGACCGGTCAGGGCAGTTATCTTGACGTGTCGATCACCGATGGGGTGTTGAACCTGATGTCCCTCTACTTGGACCAGTATCTGGCTACCGGGGAAGAGACCAAGCCCAATTCTGCCGTGCTGACCGGCAAGTATGCCTGGTATGGCGTCTATGCCACGGGCGATGGCAAGCATATTTCGGTCGGCGCCATCGAAGGCCATTTCTTCAAGAATCTGTGCCGCCTGCTTGATCTGGAGCAGTACGGCGGCAGCCAGTACGACAGCAGCAAGCAGGACGAGATGAAGCTGGCCTTCCAGCAGCGCTTCCTCACCCGCAGCCGTGATGAGTGGGTTGCGGCCTTGTCCGGCAACGATACCTGCATCGCCCCGGTGTTGAGCATTGCCGAGGTGACGGCCGATGCCCATCTTCGGTCCCGGCACGCCTTCATGCAGGCGAACCATCCGGAAAAGGGCGGCTTCGAACAATTGGGTCCGATTCTGGCGGGCGGAGAGCGCCATCAGCCGGTGCATCAGGTTCGGCCGGCGGATGTCACCGACACCCAGGATGTGCTGCAGGCGGCAGGTTTCAGTCCCGAGGAGATCGCCAGCCTGCGTCAGGGTGGCAGTGTCGAATGAATTGGACTGCCCGGCATCACCAGAAAGTCGGGTTGTTTCTTATGAGGAGCGGCGTATGGCGGAAATAATGGATATACCCGATCAGGTCAGTGCACTGATTGGTGAGATTCAATACAAGGAGCAGTCGACGTTCCCGATCGAGATGGGCTATGTCTACACTTCCTGTGCTTCTGTGCAGAACGGCAATCCCTTGTACTGGAACCCGGCGGTAGCCGAGGAGCTGGCCGGCGGTCCGATAACGCCGCCGACGATGCTTTCGGTCTGGTTTCGTCCCCACTACTGGCGTCCCGGCGCGACTGGCGAGCAACTGGCGCTCCAGACTCACTTCGATCTGAAGCGTCTGCTGGACCTGCCCGAGGCCATCATCGCTGGTAGCGAAACCGCCTTCGGCGAGCCTGTACGCCCGGGCGATGTGCTGACCACCTACCAGGTGGTCCGCTCCATCAGCGAACCCAAGACGACCAAGGTGGGGCATGGCCGCTTCTGGGTGATCGATGTGACCATCACCAATCAGCGGGGTGAATGGGTGGGTACCGATACCTACGATTGCTTTGGCTACCGGAGGCCGCAACAATGAGCGCGAACATTGCAAGCCGACTGGCCACCCAGGTCAGGGAAGGAGAGGAGTTGCCGCCCCTGAGCCATGATGTCACCGCCACCACCGTAGTGTTGGGTGCCCTGGCGACCCGTGACTGGCGACCCATGCACCACGACAGGGACTTCGCCATCAATCGCAACGGCGTCAAGGATATTTTCATCAACACACCCAACAACGCTGCCTGGTTCGAGCGCTACATCACCGACTGGACCGGCCCCAAGGGGCGCCTGGGGCGGATGAAGTTCAAGATGAGAAGCTCAGTCTTTCCGGGTGACCGGATGACCCTGTCCGGCAAGGTGGCCAAGGTTTCCACTGATGAAACCGGTTGCCATTGGGCGGATCTGGCTTTGGCTGTCTCCGTGGAGGGCCGGGTGTGTACCGAGTGCCAGGCTCGTGTTGCCTTGCCCGTGGATGCTTCTGACAACCCCTGGAGCCGCAAAGACGAACGCTGGAAGCCCTGAGTGCCGTATCGATCGACTGACTGATTTCAATCTATTCAAGAGAGCCAAGCCATGGACCTGAAGTTTTCCGAAGAGCAGAACATACTCCGCGATATGACCCGCAATCTGTGCGCCGACTACAGCACGGTGGCCGTGGTGCGCAAACTGGAGAACGATCCTGTCGGCGTTCCCGCCGATCTGTGGAAGCACATGGGGGAGACCGGCCTGCTGAACATCCTGGTGCCCGAGGAACTGGGCGGCGCGGGCTTCAATCTGCTCGACTGCGCGGTGATCTACGAGGAACTGGGACGGGCCATTGCCCCCGGCCCCTACTTTGCCAGCGCGGTGATGAGCGTACTTGCCATTACCGGTGGTGGCAGCGAGGCCCGGCACAAGGAACTGCTGGCCGCGATCGGTAGCGGCGAGACCATCGTGGTTCCCGCCTGGCTGGAACCCGACAACGGTTTCGGTCCGGCCGGGGTGCAGATGCGGGCGGAGAAGGGAGCTGACGGCTATCGCCTGAATGGCGTCAAGCGTCATGTCTTTTATGCCCAGGCGGCCCAGAAACTGATCGTGCTGGCCCGGACCGGAGATGCCCCGGATGCCATCGATCTGCTGCTGGTGGATACCAAGGCCCCCGGCGTAGTGCTGGAGCAGCAGAAGACCATGGCCTCGGATACCCAGTACAAGGTGACCTTCAACAATGTGCTGGTGCCGGAAGATAATCGCATCGGCGCAGCCGGCACGGGCTGGAATACCTGGGAAGCCGCCATGTACGACGGCATCATTCTGCAGGCGGCCTGGGCGGCAGGCGGGGCGGAGCGTGCCCTGGAAATCACCGTGCAGTACTCCAAGGACCGGGAGCAGTTCAACAAGCCCCTGGGAGCCTTCCAGGCCCTGGCCCATTACATGGCCGATGCCAGCGCCGTGGTGGATGGCGCCAAGGTGCTGGTTTATGAAGCGGCGTGGGCACGGGCCAATGGCAAGTCCATCAAGCGCCTGGCGCCCATGGCCAAGCTGTTCTGCTGCAAGGCCTTCAAGGATGTGACCCACATGGCACAGCAGGTCCATGGAGGCATTGGTTTCACCCTGGACTACGACATCCAGTTGTTCTACCGCCGGGCCAAGCAGCATCAGATGAACTGGTGGGACTCACGCTACCTGGAAGAGCTGATCGCTGCCGATATCCTGGACAGCGATGCCCCCCGCACCATTCCGGACCCCTTCACTGTCTAAGTCCGGTACGGGCGGCCTGCGGGCCGCCCGCTGCGCATTGGAGCCCGGCTGATTGGTCGGCTGTACAAAACTGGAATCCCCATGCCCAAACCCAATCCGGACTATGGCTCTGGCGTATTTCGCCGCTGCTTGCGCTTCCAGGCCGCCGCGGACCATGTCCGAGTCGAGTTGGAGGACGGCAACCATGCCTTCCGGCTGACCCTGCGTCATGATGGGGAGCGGGTAACGGCGGTGGAGCCGGAGGCGGTGCGCCACCCCTTCACCACCTGCCCCGAGGCGCTGGCGGTGATCGGTCGGGTCGTCGGCCACCGCCTGGCCGACGATACCCAGAGCCTGCGCCAGCGCCTGGTGCCGGGGGACAACTGCACCCATCTGTTCGATATGGCGGTGCTGGCCCTGGCCCATGCCGGCGATGCTGGATTGTCCCGGCTGTACGAGATCGCCGTGGACGACGAGCGCGACGGAGTCACCGTGGCTCGCATCCATTGCGACGGTCGGCCGGTTCATGAATGGCGGGTCCGCGCCCACGTCATCGAGCAGCCCCCGGTGCTGGCCGGCCGTCCCTTCATGCGCGGTTTTTTCGCATGGGCTTCGGAGGCTTTTTCCGGCATGGAACTGGAAGCTGCCACCGCCCTGCAGCGGGGTTATTTTGTTGCCCAGGCCCGGCGCTCCGTGAGCCTGCCGATCGAGCAACATCCCGCCACGGCGGACGGCATGCCCGATGGTGTGTGTTACTCGTACAATTCAGGCGTCGTTCAGCGGGCGCTGCGGATCACCGGCTCGGTTCGCGATTACAGCCCAGGCCCGGAGGGCCTGCTGGATTTCACCCCCGTTACCCAAAACAATTCCGTTTCCCGCGGGAAACCCGGAGGAGCAATGACCGACAAGACAGGTAGGCCCGGCGCCCTGGCCGGCATCAAGGTGGTGGACTTCGGTCAGATGGTGTCCGCCCCCTATTGCGCCAAGCTGTTTTCCGACTACGGCGCCGATGTGATCAAGGTGGAGTTGCCCGGGGGCGATAGCGCCCGGCGCATGGGGCCTTTCCCCGGTGATGTGCCCCATCCCGAGAAGAGCGGCCTCTATTTCATCAACAACACCAACAAGCGCGGCATCATCTGCGATGTGGCCAGCGCGGAGGGCCGTACCCTGTTCCTGCGCCTGTTGCAGTGGGCCGATGTGCTGATCGAGAACCACCTGCCCCGGCAGATGAAGGAATGGGGTCTGGACTATGAGACTCTGGCGAAGGTCAATCCGAACCTGGTGGTGATCTCCATTACCCCCTTCGGCCAGACCGGCCCCTACGCCGGCTGGAACGGCTATGACCTCAACGCCTATCACCTGACCGGCGCCAGTTCCCGTTATTGTGGCCGGCCCGGGGAGATGCCCCTGGAACATGGCACCTTCTCCGCTGATTACTTCGGCGCCATCAGTGCCGCCACCTGGGGCATGGCCGCCGTCTATGGCCGCGACCTGGTGGGGGGCGGGCAGCAGGTGGATGTGTCCTGTGCCGAGGCCATCGCCGCAGCCTTCGTCGGTGGTCAGAACATTGGCGGCCTGGCCCAGGATGGCATCTTCGACAAGCGCACCGGCGTCGGCATGCCCCAGGGGGCGCCGGCCACCATCATGCCCTGCAAGGACGGCCATGTCTGGATGCTGGCCCTGGAACCTGGCCAGTGGAACGGCCTGCGCAAGGTGATGGGCGATCCGGAATGGGCCGACCTGGACATCTTCCAGAACATGAAGACGCGGGCCGAGAACGCCGACGTGATCTATTCCTTCCTGCTGGAATGGACCATGGAGCACACCAAGATGGAGATCCAGGAAAAATGCCAGGCGGCGGGCTGTCCGATCACGGCGGTGTACACCGTGGCGGAGGCGGCCGAGGAGCCCCATCTCAAGGCCCGGGATTATTTCGTGGATATGGAGCACCCGGAGCTGGGCAAGCTCAAAAATCTGGGCGCCCCCTTCAAGCTGCCCGCCTGCCCCGGCGGCCCCACCCGGCCGGCGCCCCTGCTGGGCCAGCACAACGACGAGATCTACGGTAGCGTCCTGGGCCTGAGCGCGGACGATATCCAGGGTCTCAGGACCCGCAAGGTCATCTGACCCGGTACAGACAAGGAGCATGCACATGGCTAAGAATCTGCCCCTCAAGGGTATCCGGGTGGTCAATTTCGGCTGGGTCTGGGCCGGCCCCGTGGTGGGCCAGACCCTGGCCTTCCTCGGTGCCGAGGTCTTCAAGATCGAATCCAAGGCCCGGGTGGACATGACCCGCAATCTGCCGCCCTTCGCCGAGGGCAAGCCCGACCCCAACCGCAGCCTGTCCAACAACGCCTGCTGGGCCGGCAACGGTTCCGTTTCCCTGAACCTGAAGGAACCCCAGGCCCTGGAGCTGGCCAAGCAGCTGATTGCCCAGTCCGACGTGGTGGTGGAAAACTTCGGCCCCGGTGTGATGGAGCGGCTGGGCTTCGGCTACGAGGACCTGCGCAAGGTCAAAGAGGACATCATCCTCTTCTCGATGCCTGGCGCCGGGCTCACCGGCCCGAAGAAGGATCTGCGCTCCTACGGTCTGAGCCTCACCTCCACCACGGGCCTGGACAGCCTGGTGGGCTACAAGGGAGGCGGTCCGATTCCGGTGGAGAACGCCTACTCCGATCCCTATGCCGGCATTTTCGGCGCCTTCGCCATCCTCGCCGCCCTGAACCACCGCCGCAATACCGGGGAGGGACAGCATGTGGACTTCTCCCAGCAGGAGGCGGTGATGCAGATGGTGGGGCCGGCCTACATGGACTATGTGCTCAATGGCCGCAGTGGCGGCCCCAAGAGCAACGAGCATCCGGTGGCGGGTGCGGCGCCCCATGGCGTCTTCCCCTGCAAGGGCGACGACCGCTGGATCAGTATCGCGGTCGTCACCGAGGAGGAATGGCAGGCCCTGATGAAGGCCCTGGGCCATCCCGAGTGGCTGAAGGTGAATGAGTTCGCCACCCTGGAGCATCGCCTGGCCCATATCGATGCGCTGCATTCCCTGTTGGGCGAATGGACCGTCAATTACGATGACCGGGAACTGGCGGAGCTGCTTCAGTCCCACGGGGTGGCTGCGGCGCCGGTGCTGAATATCGGTGACCTGCTCCAGGACCCCCATTACCGGGCACGGGGAACCTACATCGAGGTGACCCACCCCCTGGGTTACCGGGAGACCATCTACGGCGCCTATGTGAAGTTGAGCCGCAGTGAGGTGGAAGTACGTCCCGGACCGGTGATTGGACAGGACAACGATAGGGTGTTCAAGGAAATCCTTGGCATGGAGGAGGCGCGCTACCAGGAACTGGTGGAGCGGAAAGTCATTTATTGAAAATGATGGCTTGCAATAATGCAGCATTCGCCGCCTTTGCCGGGACGGCGGGCTCATAACATCAAATAAACAGGAGACAACGATGAAATTCGCACTGGCAGCTTCCGGGATGGACAATTACCCGCCCGCAATGGCGCCTTGGGAGCCGAAATCCGGCAGCGCCGAGATTTTGCGCTTCGCCCAGAAGGCCGACAGCCTGACCTGGGACTGGCTGACCATTCCCGAACACGTGATGATGCCCAACGACATGGTTCAGCACATGGGCACCCGCTTCGTCGAGGGGATTTCGGCGGCGGCCGTGCTGATGGGCGCCACCCAGCGCATCCACATGATGACCTACATCCTGGCGCTGCCCTATCGCCATCCCCTGCTGCTGGCCAAGCAGATCGCCACCATGGAATTCATCGCCGGCGGCCGCTTCACCCTGGGGACGGCCGTGGGCCACCTGGAGAAGGAATTCGAGGCGCTGAACGTGCCTTTCGAGCAGCGTGGCAAGATCACCGACGAATACATCCAGGTGTTGAAGCAGGCCTGGACCTCGGATACGCCGGCCTTCGACGGCGAGTTCGTCAAGTTCAAGGACGTGGTGATCGAGCCCAAGCCGGTGCAAAAACCCCATCCCCCGATCTTCATCGGCGGCAATTCCAAGCCGGCCATGCGCCGCGCCGCCCAACTGGGCGACGGCTGGATCCCCTGGCTGGTGACGGCGGAGAATCTGCCCGAGTGCATCCAGTACATGAAGAGCCTGCCTGAATATCAGGAGAAGGCCGACCGCTTCGAGATTCTGGTCACCACCACGGCCTATGCCCAGGACGATCACCATGTCGCTTATGGCGAGACCAATATTGCGGGCGACCGGGACGGTGTGCTGCGGGAGATCGAGGGACTGAAAAAGGCCGGTGCCACCTCTGTCCAAGTGCGCCCGCCCAAGGTGGAGACCTTCGAGCAATGCCTGGAATGGATCGAGTGGTACGACAAGGAAATCATTCCCCAATTCCGTTGAACGTGACAGACATCGCGACCCCAAGATAGGAGAACGGCCATGGCCGAGGAATTCAAGTACATCCAGTTCCGCGTTGAGGACAACGTGGGCATCATCACCCTGAACCGTCCCGACAAGCTGAACGCCATCAGCTGGGAAGTGGCGGAGGAGCTCTCCGGCCTGCTCTACAAGCTGCGCTTCCGGGACGAGGTTCGCACCATTCTGCTGAACGGCGCCGGACGCTCCTTCTGCGCGGGCGGCGACGTGGATTTCATTTCCGGCGAGAGCGACCGGCCCATGCCCGGCACCTCCGACCCTTCCCGCCCCATCCCCCGTTCCCAGCGCAAGACGCCGGGCGGTCCCTTCTTCGAGGTGACGCGGCAGCTGGTGGCGGTGGACAAGCCGGTGATCGTGGCCATCCAGGGCCATGCGGTGGGCGCGGGGCTGGCCTACTCCATTGCCTGCGACCGCCGTTTCGGCGACACCACCACCAAGATGGCGGCGATCTTCACCAACATCGGCGTGGCGCCGGATTGCGGCCTGTCCTATTTTCTGCCCCGCATCGTGGGCTTCTCCAACGCTCTGATGATGGTGGAGACGGCCAAGGTGTTCAAGGCCGAGGAATGCAAGGCCCTGGGCCTGCTGGACGAACTGGTGCCCGAAGGCCAGGCTTTCGCGGCGGCCTTCGAGTACGCCAAGCTGCTGGCCCAGCGGGCTTCGGTGGCGGTGGACATGGCGCGGCGCATGATCCACATGTCCCAGGTCAGCACCCTGGAGGAAATCCTCGACTACGAGGGCCATGCCGGTGTGGCCGTGGCCTCCACCCTGGATGCCAAGGAAGGCACCCTGTCCTTCCTGGAAAAACGCAAGCCGGTCTATCGCGGCGTCTGAGGACGCAGCGTGCTGCCCCGTCCGCTCCTGATGGCCGCCCTGATGGTGCTGGTGGCCCTGGGGAGCGGACTGCCGGTCCCGGCCAGCGCCCAGCAGGTGCGTTGCCATGTCACCTACGGGGGCGAGGAGCGCTTGCTGGTCGCCGAACCCGTGGCTTCGCCCTATCGGGTGCCGGCCCAGGCCATCGGTTCCTACTTTCTGTTCCGTATCGTGTTTCAGACCGCGCCCGCCGATCTGGCGGCGGTCCGCATCTATACCTATGCGGATCGGGAACCGGCGCCTACCCTGGTCCATCAGGTCACTCATCCTTATCCGCCGGCTCCGGGGGGGCGCCATGGCTTCACCGGCCTGCACCGGGTCTATGAGCCGGTGCGGGACGGGGAACTGGAATACTGGTGCGAACTGATCGGGAAGGAGGGGTCATGAGCATCCCGCACGGCCGCCCGAAGGGGCACATTACACAGCCCGGAGCCGTAGCGCGTCGAACCATCTCCTCCCGTGGGGCGGGGTGAGGGTAGTCCTGTGAACCGGCTGCGGTGTTGGCTCGCTCTCCTGCTGTTACTGTCGGCTGGCGGTGCGCTGGCCGAACCTTTTCGTCTGATCTTCGTCGGGGATGTGATGCTGGACGATGGCCCGGGCCGGGTCGTTGCATCCGGCCGTGATCCTCTGGCGCCCTTTGCCGCCGTATTGGCGGCGGCGGACTATCGCATCGGCAATCTGGAGTGTCCCATTGCTACCGTCGGCCAGCCCCAGGAAAGCAAGATTTACAGCTTTCGCGCCGCGCCGCCTGTTGTCTCGGTGCTGAAGGGGCGTTTCGACGCCCTGGCGGTGGCCAACAATCATTCCGGCGACTACGGTACGGCGGCCTTTCTGGAAACCCTGGAACGGGTGAGCCAGGCTGGCATCCTTCCCTTTGGCGGTGGCCGTGATCTGGACTCCGCCCACCGCCCTCTCTGGATTGAACGCCCCGGGCTACGTATCGCGGTGCTGGCCTACAACGAATTCAAACCCCGGGCCTTCGCTGCCGGCCCCACCTGGCCAGGCGTGGCCTGGAGCGAGGACGCCGAGGTGGTGGCCGACATCCGGGCCGCCCGGGCGGCAGGGGCCGATCTGGTGATTCCCTTTATGCACTGGGGCTGGGAGCGTGAGCCCGAGCCCAGCGCCCGCCAGCGCCAACTGGCCCGGACCATGATCGATGCCGGCGCCGACCTGGTGGTGGGCGGCCATCCCCATGTGACCCAGGGGGCCGAGTATTACCGGGGCAAGCTGATCGTCTATAGCCTGGGTAATTTCGTTTTTGACGGCTTCGATCTGCCCGCCGCCAGGGAAGGCTGGGTCTTGCGCCTGACTCTGGACCGGCACGGTCTGCTGGCCTGGGATACCCTGGGCGCAAGGATGGACGAGGATGGCATTCCCCATCCCGCAGCGGGTTCCCGAACCCCCTGCGGCAAGGCGGGAAGTTCCGCAGTGGAGGTCTGCATCAATCCCTGAGGGGTTTCCCGGTTATTACCTTGCGTTGCATGGTGTTGCTGCGAAAAGTCTGATCGTCGTCAAGGTTTTGCGGATAGACAACGGCATAGACTGGCTTCGGCTTCGATTTCAGTTCGTTCCGTCCTCTCACTGCAAGGAGACCGATGATGTACAAGAAACTGCTCAAATATGCCTTACCCGCCCTGTTGCCTCTGTCCATGTCATCGGTCCTGGCCCAACAGGCACCCGCCGATGCGCCCACGCTGAGCGCGGAGGAGAAAGCCCAGGCCAAGAAGATTTACTTCGAGCGTTGCGCCGGTTGTCATGGCGTTCTGCGCAAGGGTGCCACCGGCAAGAACCTGGAGCCCCACTGGAGCAAGAAGGCCAAGGACGGCAGCATCCAGGAAGGCGGCACTCTCAAGCTGGGCCAGAACCGTCTCGAGAAGATCATCGGCTATGGCACCGAAGGCGGGATGGTGAACTTCGACGACATCCTGACCAAGGAAGAGATCAGTCTGATGGCCAAGTACATCCAGAACACTCCGGATGTGCCGCCCGAGTACAGCTTCAAGGATACGCTGGAATCCTGGAAAGTCATCGTGCCGGTGGACAAGCGGCCCACCAAGCAGATGAACCCCTTCAATCTGAAGAACATGTTTTCCGTGACCCTGCGGGATACCGGCGAAGTGGCGCTGATCGACGGCGATACCAAGGAAATCCGCAGCATCGTCAAGACGGGTTATGCGGTACATATTTCCCGTCTGTCCAAGTCAGGCCGCTATGTGTATGTGATTGGCCGCGATGGACGCCTGTCCCTGATCGATCTGTGGATGGAGAAGCCTGCGGTGGTGGCCGAGGTCAAGGTCGGCTTCGATGCCCGCTCTGTCGATACTTCCAAGTTCAAGGGCTACGACGACAAGTACGCCATTGCCGGTTCCTACTGGCCGCCCCAGTACGTGATCATGGATGGCGACACTCTGAAGCCCCTCAAGGTCGTTTCCACCCGCGGCATGACGGTGGATGGCGAATACCACCCCGAACCCCGCGTGGCTTCGATTGTTTCTTCCGAGATCAAGCCCGAGTGGGTGGTCAATATCAAGGAAACCGGCCAGATTCTCTTGGTGGATTATTCCGACATCAAGAACCTGAAGACCACCACCATCGAGTCCGCCAAGTTCCTCCATGACGGCGGATGGGATGCCTCCAAGCGCTACTTCCTGGTGGCTGCCAACGCCTCCAACAAGATCGCTGCGGTGGATACCAAGGTTGGCAAGCTGGCAGCGCTGATCGATGTTGCCAAGCTTCCGCACCCGGGGCGGGGGGCCAACTTCGTGCATCCGAAGTATGGCCCCGTCTGGGCCACCGGCCACCTGGGCGCCGATGTGGTGACCCTGATCAGCACGCCCTCGGACGACAAGAAGTTCGCCAAGTACAAGGAGCACAACTGGAAGGTCGTCCAGGAAATGAAACATGTGCCGGGCAACCTGTTCGTCAAGACCCATCCCAAGTCCAAGCATTTCTGGGCCGACTCTCCCCAGAATCCGGAAAAGGATCTGGCGGAATCCGTGGCAGTGTGGGATATGGCGGACCTGTCCAAGCCGACGAAGATCATCAACGTTGCCAAGGATTCCGGGCTGCCTGAAACCAAGGCCACCAAGCGTGCCGTTCATCCGGAGTACAGTGCCGATGGCAAGGAGGTCTGGATTTCCCTGTGGGGTGGCAAGGCTGACCAGTCCGCCATCGTGGTGTATGACGACGCGACTCTCAAGGTGAAAAAGGTGATCACCGATCCCAAGATGATCACGCCCACCGGCAAGTTCAACGTCTACAACACACAGCACGATATCTATTGAGAAAGCAGGGCAACCGGAAGGCAATGCCTTCCGGTTGATGGCCGCATGCTTTCAGGGTGAAGTGACAAATAGAGGTCCCGCCAAGGAACCTGAGAGTCGAAGGGGATACAGATGAGCAACAACTCCGAAGGGCGCAATCGTTTCTGGTCGGTACTGTGCAAGCCGTCAGCCCGCTATTCACTGGGCGCCCTGCTGGCCATCGGCTTTATGCTGGGGATCATTTTCTGGGGTGGCTTCAATACGGCCATGGAGGCCACCAATACCCTCGAGTTCTGCGTCTCGTGTCACGAGATGCGCGATACGGTCTATCAGGAATACAAGAAGACCATCCATTATTCGAACCGCACCGGCGTGCGTGCCATTTGTTCCGATTGCCATGTGCCCCGTGACTGGGTGCACAAGATGGCTCGTAAGATTCAGGCCTCCAAGGAGGTCTATGGCAAAGTCATGGGTACCATCGATACACCCGAGAAATTTGAGGCCAAGCGCCTTCAACTGGCCGAGAACGAGTGGAAGCGGATGAAGGCGGCGGATTCCCGAGAGTGTCGCAATTGTCACAGCTTTGAGGGCATGAATCCGGAGGCCCAGAAACAGCGGGCACGCAAACAGCATGAGCTGGCCCTGAGGGACAAGTCCACCTGTATCGACTGCCACAAGGGCATTGCCCACCAAAAGCCCAAGGGCATGAAGGAAGATGACGAGTAAGTTTCAACCCTGTCGTTTTGGTGGGCTTGATGGAACCGTATTCATCGTAATAACTGTGGAGTAATTGTCATGCGCAAAATCATGATTGCAACAATCCTCTCATCGGGGATGCTGTTCGCAGGTTCCGGCGCTGCCCTGGCGGCGGCTCCCGACTGGGGCAAGGTGCCGGTCAAGAAAATTACGCTGCTCTATCCGGGCGTTTCACCGATGGAATGGATACTGAAAGGTACCGAGCATGGCGGCGCCAAGGCCTACAAGAAGGCCGAGACCTGTGCTTCCTGCCATGACACCGAAGCCGCCGATATGGGCAAGAAGATGGCCAGTGGCGAGAAGATCGAGCCCAAACCCATCAAGGGCAAGGCGCCCTTCATTCCGGTGAATGTCCAGGCCGCCAACGACGGTAGCAACCTTTACCTGCGCTTTACTTGGAAGCAGCCTCCTGGCGGGGGTCCCAAGATGGATGCCGCCAATCCGGTGAAACTGGCCTTCATGCTGGATGACAACAAGGTGGAGCGTTCCAGTCAGGCCGGTTGCTGGGAGACCTGCCACAATGACGCCCGCACCATGCCCGACGCCAAGGACGACAAGAAGACCAAGTACATCGCCGGAGGCAACGCCAGCAGCAAGTTCTATGACCTGATCCAGTGGAAGAGCAAGGAGAAGGCCGTGGATGGCTATGTGGCCGACAAGCGGGTCATGGAAGGCGGCAAGGGTCTGGTGGAAGCCAAGGGTGAGAAGAAGGGCGACGAGTGGACCGTGACCTTCACCCGCAAGCTGGCCGGGGGCGGCGAGGGCGATGTGAATCTGGCAGCCGGCAAGACCTACAGCTTCGGTTTCGCCATTCACGACGACCACACCAACGGCCGTTTCCATCATGTATCCCTGGGTTACACCCTGGGCATCGATGCTCAGGCAGACATCAACGCAGCCAAACGCTGAATCCGGCCCGACGACATCGGCGGCATGACATGGGCCGTCGATGCGTCTGTCTGGCGTCCATGAGCGAAATTCCATGGCCCGACTGAACCGCTCTGGCTTGTCCCTCCTGGCTTGTTTCTCCATGGTCGCCTGGGCCGGCAACGAAGGTGAACTGATCCGCCTGGTGCGCCAGGATTGTGGTTCCTGCCACGGCATGACGTTGAAGGGTGGACTGGGGTCGCCCCTGACGGCCCAGGCTCTGATGGGCAAGCCCCTGGAGAGTCTGGCGGCGACCATCCTTTACGGCCGTCCCGGCACGGCCATGCCGGCCTGGAAATCCATTCTGAACGAGGGCGAGGCCCTCTGGATCGCCCGCAAACTGGTGGAAGGTTTTCCCGAGGAGAAGCATTGATGCGCTGGCTCGTTGTACTTCTGGCTTTGCTGCTCGGCGCCTGCACCCAAGTACCCCTGCGAGGCACTGGCGACCTGGGGCTGATCATCGAACGGGCCGATGGCCGGGTGGCCCTGGTGAACCAGACGCGGCGGGAGATTCTGGCCCGGGTGGATGGGTTGGGCGACTTGTCCCACGCCTCGGTGGTTTTTTCCCGGGATGGCCGTTACGCCTATATTTTCGGTCGTGACGGCGGCCTGTCCAAGGTGGACCTGCTCACGGCCCGCCTGGTGCGGCGGGTGATGCAGGCCGGCAACAGCATCGGCGGCGCCATCTCCCAGGATGGCCGCCTGGTGGTGGCCCAGAACTACGAGCCGGGCGGCATCAAAGCCTTCGATGCGGAGACATTGGAGTTGGTGGCGGATGTGCCGGCGAGCTATGGCAGCGAGGGCAAACGCTCCAAGGTGGTGGGTCTGGCTGACCTGCCCGGCAAGCGCTTCGGCTACGCGCTATTCGACAGTGGCGAAATCCGCATCACCGATTTCTCCGATCCCGGACATCCCCGCACCGAAAGCTACGCCGCCGGCAAGCAGCCCTATGACGGACTGGTGACGCCGGATGGCCGCTATTACATCGCCGGTCTCTTCGGCGAGGATGGTCTGGCCGTGCTCGACACCTGGCGCCCGGAGCAGGGGGTACGGCGCATCCTGGCTGGCTACGGCAAGGGCGAGACGCCCCTGCCGGTATTCAAAATGCCCCATCTGCGGGTCTGGGCTTTGGCCGGAGGATATGCCTACCTTCCCGCCATCGGTCGCCACGAAGTGCTGGTGGTGGATACCCGGGACTGGCGCGAAGTGGCGCGTATCCCCGTCAAGGGCCAGCCGGTCTTCGTCATGGCCCGCCCCGATGGACGCCAGATATGGGTCAATTTTGCCTTTCCCGACAATGGACATGTGCAGGTGATCGATACCCTTAGCTATCAGGTGATGGATACCTTGCAACCAGGCAAGGCGGTTCTGCACATGGAGTTCACACCCCGGGGCGAGGCGGTCTGGATCTCCGCCCGGGATGACCACAAGGTAATGATCTACGATACCGCCACCCGCAAGGTTCTGGGGGAAATCCCTGCCCAGAGCCCCAGCGGCATTTTCTTCACTTCGCGGGCTGCCCGCATGGGGTTCTGAAATGAACGGGCCCACCGATCCGGTTTTTCGTCTGCTCAACGACTACCAGCGGGGCTTCCCTCTGTTGCCACGGCCTTTTCTCGCCATCGGCCAAAAGGTGGGGCTGACCGAGGAGGCGGTGCTCGATAGTTACCGCCGCTTCCTGGCGGAAGGTGTGGTGAGTCGCATTGGTGCCGTGCTGCCGCCGCGCCGGGTCGGAGTCTCCACCCTGGCGGCCCTGGCGGTGCCAGTCTCAGACCTGGAACGGGTGGCGGCACTGGTGACGGCGCGGGCACAGGTGAATCATAACTATCAGCGGGAGCACGATTTCAATCTCTGGTTCGTCCTGGCTGCCCGCAACGAGGAGGCCCTGGCCGAGCAATTGCGGGAAATTACTCGGGAGAGTGCTTGCCCCCTGATCTCCCTGCCCTTGCGTGAATCTTTCCATATCGATCTGGGATTCGACCTGGCCGGGGGCTGCAAGCATGTGCAGCCCAACGCGGCGGCCCTGACCGAGCGTGCCTGTGCCCTGCCAGAGCTCGAACGCAGTCTTCTGGCCGCCCTGGAGCCCGGCCTGGCGGTGGAAAGCCGGCCTTTCAAGGTTCTGGGAGATCGTGTTGGCTTAAGCGAAGACTTCACCCTGGAATTGCTGGGGCGTTGGCTGGCCGAGGGCTTGATCAAGCGCCTGGGCGTTGTGGTGCGTCACCACGAGCTGGGTTACACCGCCAATGCCATGTGCGTCTGGGACGTGCCGGACGAGGACGTCTCGGCGGTGGGGCGGGCCTTGGCCGGCGAAACCGGCATCACCCTCTGCTACCGGCGCCAGCGGGCGCAGCCCCACTGGCCCTACAATCTGTTCTGCATGATCCATGGCAAGGCTCGGGAAGAGGTGCTGGCCCTGCGCGCCGACCTGGCCCGGCGCCATGGTCTGGACGTCCATCCCCATGCCGTGTTGTTTTCCACCCGCCGCTTCAAGCAGCAGGGTGCCCGTTACCTGGCGGGGGCTTGTCATGCATGAACGCCGTCAGGTTGCCGATCTGGACCCGGGTGACCGGGCGCTGATCAACGCCCTGCAAGGGGAGTTTCCCATCAGCGAGCGGCCTTATGCCGAGGCTGCCGCCGGTATCGGCATGAGCGAGGAGGAACTGCTGGAGCGTCTGGGGCGCCTGCGGGAGAACGGGGTGCTGACCCGTTTCGGTCCCATGTTCCAGATCGAGCGCATGGGCGGGGCCTTCTGCCTCGCCGCCCTGGCGGTGCCCGAGGCGGATTACGAGCGGGTAGCCGAGCGGGTCAATGCCCTGCCCCAGGTGGCCCACAACTACCGCCGTGAGCATGCCCTCAACATGTGGTTCGTGCTGGCCACGGAAACCCGGGAGGGCATCGGCGATGCCATCGCCGCCATCGAAGCGGCTACCGGGCTGGTGGTCCATGCCTTCCCCAAGGAGCGGGAGTATTTCGTCGAAATGAGGCTCAAGGCATGAACAGTCCCATGGATCGACCGCCTGCGGTCATCGATGATGTCGAGCGCCGCCTGGTGCTGGCCACCCAGGGGGGGCTGCCCCTGGTGCCCCGCCCTTATCATGCCCTGGCTGAAACACTGGGTATCAGCGCCGAGGAGGTGATGGTCCGTTTGCAGGACATGCTGGCGCGGGGTGTGATCCGCCGCATCGGTGCCGTACCCAATCACTATGCCCTGGGCTACACCGCCAATGGCATGAGCGTCTGGAACATGGCTGATTCTCAGGCCGATGCCGTGGGGGAGCGCCTGGGTGCTCTGGCCGCCGTCACCCACTGTTATCGCCGACCGCGCCGCCTGCCTCACTGGCCCTACAATATTTTCGCCATGGTTCATGGCAAGAGCCGGGATGCGGTGCTGGCCCAGGTCGCGGAAATCGCCGCCCTGATCGAGGCGGAGTTCCCCGGCGTCTGCCAGGGGCGGGATGTCCTCTTTTCCAGTCGTATCCTGAAAAAGACGGGCCTGCGCCTGATTGCCTGAACGCTTGCCACCGCGGAGTCACCCATGTTCCGGATCGCCCAGTTCATCAACGAAATTTTCGAACCCACCCCCGTCTTGCCACGTCGTCCGGCACCGGGGTCGGTGGTGATCTGGAATCTGGTGCGGCGCTGCAACCTCACCTGCAAGCACTGCTACTCCATTTCCGCCGACAAGGATTTTCCTGGCGAGCTGACCACCGACGAGATCTTCGCAGTGATGGACGATCTCAAGTCTTTCCGGGTGCCGGCCCTGATTCTCTCCGGCGGCGAGCCACTGTTGCGATCCGACATTTTCGATATCTCCCGCCGGGCCAAGGCCCTGGGATTCCATGTCAGCCTGTCCTCCAATGGCACCCTGATCGATCGCGGCAACATCGATGCCATCGCCGAGGTGGGCTACGACTACGTGGGGGTCAGTCTCGACGGTCTGGGCGCCACCCATGACCGCTTCCGCCGCAAGGAGGGGGCCTTCGAGGCTTCCCTGGCGGGTATTCGTCTGTGCCTGGACAGGGGCCTCAAGGTCGGGCTGCGCTACACCATGACCGAGGACAATGCCCAGGATCTGCCGGGACTGCTGGCGTTGATGGACAGGGAGGGCATAGACAAGTTCTATTTCTCCCACCTCAATTACGCCGGACGGGGCAACAAGAACCGCCGGGACGATGCCCGTCACCGCACCACCCGCCAGGCCATGGATCTGTTATTCGAGACCGCCCTGGAAAGTCATCAGCGAGGGTTCAAGCGGGAGTTCAATACCGGCAACAACGATGCAGATGGAGTGTATTTCCTGCACTGGGTGGGGCAGCGTTTCCCCGCACGGGCTGAGCATATTCGGGGCAAACTGCGACAGTGGGGGGGCAACGCCTCCGGGGTGAATGTGGCCAACATCGACAACCTGGGCCAGGTTCATCCGGACACCATGTGGTGGCACCATTCCCTGGGCAATGTGAAAAGCCGGCCCTTCTCTGAAATCTGGCAGGATGTTTCCGATCCAGTGATGGCCGGGCTCAAGCGCCACCCCCGGCCCGTGACGGGACGCTGTGCCACCTGCGCCCATCTGGATATCTGCAACGGCAATACCCGGGTTCGGGCGCTGAAGCTCACCGAAGATCCCTGGGCCGAGGATCCGGGCTGTTATCTGGACGACAGCGAAATCGGCCTGACTTCCCTTGAGATTGCCTGACATCCCCATGTTGCGAAATATCCTGATTGTCCTGGCGATCCTTGTCGTCAATCTGGCCCAGGCCGAGGAACCGGCACGGCTCTATCAACA